>JALRKK010000124.1 GCA_023268935.1 Glaciecola sp. | reverse complement strand
CACCTTACTCAATCAATCCTCTGGGTTAAGTGACTTTACACGCGATACGCTTAAGTTGCTTGATGCGCATGGGATTGCTTATACGGTTGCCACGGGGCGCACTTTAGCATCCGCGACACAGGTGTTGGGAAATCATTCGTTAACTCAATCACAAATTTACACCAATGGCGTGACTTTATGGCATCCTCAAGAGGAACAACTGGATTTTAGCCACATTCTGACTTCCCAAGACATAGAAACCATCCTGTTACTTGCCAACCAATCGGATTTAACCCCATTTGTCAGCGGCATCATTCAAGGCAAACAAGTCCCCGAGCACTTTATCTTTCATACTGTCCCCCAAACGACCATTGAGAAAATATGGTTAGCATATTGTGAAAAAAAGTGTGAATTGCGCTTGCAACCTCTGCACAAAATTAATGAAAAGGTAGTCGTTACCAATATCAGTATGATCGGCACATCTACAAAGGTTAAATCGTTGTATCATCAAATCAATGACACTGAGGAACTCATCGCGTATTCTGGACCGACACATGAATCTGACGAACATTGGTGGATAGATATTCATCATCGCTTTGCTTCAAAAGGCAGTGCTATTGCACAAGTCAAAGCTAAATACGAAGACGCCAATATTATTTGTTTTGGGGACAATGATAATGACGTATCAATGTTTGCGATTGCAGATGAATGTTATGCTCCGGCAAACGCCATTGATGAAATTAAAGCCATGTCGACTCAAGTCATTGGCCATCACAATGAAGATGGGGTAGCACAATATGTTAGGAAGCGCTTTAATCTATGAAAAAAGAACGAAACCAGCACAAGGCTGGTTTTGTCGTTTATGGCGCACCCTGCAGGAGTCGAACCTGCGGCCTCGCCCTCCGGAGGGGCGCGCTCTATCCAGCTGAGCTAAGGGTGCGTTGAGGATGTGTATTGTAACGGAACTTCTCAAAATGTACAGATAAGCTGTTATAATAAATCAATTTTCAAATCTATTAGTTAACCAAGAGAATTATATGAAGTTTGTCATCATTGGGATTATTGCCCTAGTCGTTTTATTCGTCTTTTACAAAAGCTCTGAAAGCAAAAAAATCGCTGCCGAAAATCTCGTTATAGGCCAGCAGTTTTTATTGGAAAACCAGAGCAAGGAAGGCATTCAAACGACTCCTTCAGGTCTGCAGTTCGAAATTCTTGCCAAAGGCGACGGTACGCAAAACCCAACGGCATCCAATACAGTGACCGTCCACTATCATGGGACCATGTTAAATGGCGTTGTATTTGATAGTTCGGTAGAACGAGGCTCTCCTTTGAGTTTTCCATTACATCGCGTCATTCCAGGGTGGACTGAAGGTGTACAACTCATGGTTGTAGGCGATAAGTTTCGCTTTTTTATTCCGCCAGAATTAGCCTATGGCAATAATGCTGCAGGTAAAATTGAGCCAGGCTCCACACTGATTTTTGAAGTTGAGTTACTGGGTATCGAGTGATTCTCTTAATATGACCTATAAACTGTTGACTGAACCGGCTTTTCACACGCACGAGAATAAGAAAAGTCTATTTAATGCCGCTGCCTACCCCATTGCTTCTCGAACAGAAGCAATGGATACCTTAGCGAAACAAAAACGCTCTTATCCTGATGCCAGACATCATTGTTGGGCGTACTTACTCGGTTCACCTCAACAACCTAGTAACCAGGGGTACAATGATGATGGAGAACCATCCGGTACAGCAGGTAAGCCAATATTAAATGTCATCAATCACAGCGATTATGGCGATATCATGATAGTAATTAGTCGATATTTTGGTGGGGTGAAACTCGGAGTGGGTGGCCTAGTCCGTGCGTATTCGCAGGCAACCAAAGATGTACTCCAAAATACCCAAACAACTCTCCTAGTCAAACGTAAACGTTATCATATCGTAATTGGATTTCACCAAGAATCATCGTTTCGTCAGCTGGCACTCAAGCTCAATATTGAACTCGAAAACATCACTTATGAGCATGGCGTACAAATTTGGGTGGGGGTACCATATCAAAACGAGCTGGCGTTTCTCGATTGGTGTCGCCACCTTCAAATACCTAAAGTGAATAAAAACTGCGTGCTTAACTAGTGGCCTGCATAACCTCTACCCAATGAGTTGAGCAATTTATATAGCGTTGAAATTTCAACGGGTTTACTAATATGGTGATCAAACCCTTCGTCTTTGTAATAGCTTATATCCGATGGGGATACATTCGCAGTTATTGATACAAGTGGCAGTTTGGGAAAATATTTTTTAATCATACAACATGCTTGCACCCCCCCCATAACCGGCATATAAATATCTAAAAAGACCATGTCAATAGCGTGTTTGTTCGAGTTCAATGACGTTTTTACTTCCTCTACAGCATCCCGTCCATTATTTACCAAAGTGACTTTAGCGCCTGTATCTTCAAGCATTGCACAGAAAATTTCTTGATTAATCTCATTATCTTCCGCTAACAATAAATGGACACCTGTAAGATCAGGAGCGCTATCCTTTTCTGTTTTTGAAAAAGCCACCTTTTCTGGAGCAACTTGTGGAAGTGGTAAAATGGTAGTGACTTGAGTGCCTTCATTAAGGGTACTAACAACACGAATTTCACCATGCATTAATTTCACCAAAGCATGATTTATCGACATCCCCAAACCCGTTCCACCAAACTTACGCGCAGTATTGACTGACTCTTGATGAAATCGCTTAAACAAATTATTGATAAATTCTTGACTCATCCCTATCCCTGTATCTCTTACCGTTATGACCAAGCATAATTGGCTATTTTGAACTTGGCAGTCTAGTAATACAGTGACATTGCCATCATTGGTAAATTTAATGGCATTGGATAAAAAGTTGCTGATCACTTGTCGAACACGTAAAGGATCGCCTATCCAACCTTCATTATATCGCTCTGTTTTATCGACTGTTATTTTCAAACGCTTCCCTTGCACAAAGGCACCCAACTCCGATACCAGCTCATTCGCAATTTGATAGACATTTATCGGCACTTGTTCTAGTTCAAGTGCATGATCTTCGATTTTAGAAAAATCCAGAATATCATTAACCAATCTCAATAAAGTTCGCATAGAATTATTGGCAGTAGTGACTAGTTTTTGTATTTTTGCTGACGTTCGCTGTCGTTCAATGATTTGAAGTGCTCCATAAATACTATTCAAAGGGGTTCTGACTTCGTGGCTCATATTCGCTAAAAAAATCGTTTTGGCTTCAGTCGCAGCGAGGGCGTTATCTTTTTCAATCAGTAATTTGGTATTGGTCTCCTCAAGCGATTTAGTAGCTTGATGAATTTTATCTTCCAAGCTTTCTTTGAGTTCTGTATTGTGTAACTGCAAAATAGTAAACTCCCTCGCGAGAACATTGATTTCATACCAGATCGACTGGTCATTAAAGTCAGGGGTTGTTTGAGTTTTGGAAATAACAACCGACTTCGTCAAGGCTTCAATGGGTCTCACTATCACAAACGCTAAGATACTTCCAATGACTAGGAGCAGTGTCATAATGCCTGCTAATACCCACCAAAATACTGCTACTACCCGATTTACCTCAGAAAATACTTCACTTGAATGGATCTTTGCCACAATCCCAATATCATATTCACTCAGATGCCTGGTTGCTGCTACAACACTGTTTCCATTATAATCAACCGCGTCCCATAGAACAGTTTCATTGCTAAGTAATGCTTGTGTAATCGGCACTCGAGTCGCTTGAGAATCAACAACATGAAAATACTCACCAGCGGTTCCATAACGAGTTGGGGTCACAAAAACAGCATTGTTCTCCTCATTTCTTATTGCAAGTATCCACTCTCCTGTGTCGCCAAGAATCTCATTACTTTGGTTGATTTCATCAATAAAATTAGGGATTGCAGTGATTTTAAGCGCGCCAATATACTCATCGCCTAAATACAATGGTTTACATGCAACGATAAGAGTCGTGTTATCTTTTATTGTCAGCGAGTAATGTGCACGTCTGAGGGTATTTTTATCATTTATACGAGGTAAAATTGGTAATGTGGTTACCAGTCCTCGATCTGCTTCATCATAAATCGTAACAGACGATATAGTTTTATCAGACTCCTGAACATTTTGAATAATTTGTTGTAATAATGCTAAATCCTGAGGTGACCGGTGTATCTGATAATTTTGCAATGTCGATTGCAGTTCACTTTGGACAGTAATGAGGTTGATGTCGGTTTTTACTTGCTGAAAACTTGACTGTATACGATTTTCAACTTGTATACTTAATGATTCTAGATTGTCTGCAACTTGTGAACGATACAATTCACTAAAGTGTGTCACAAGATAACTAAACCCTATGATACAAGGGATAATCGTCGCCATTAGAAACAGGAAAATAAGACTGTACTTGAGTTTCAAAACTGATGTTGGTATTCATTGTAGTTTACTTATGTATAGTTGTGTTTTACTTTTTTAGCAAATAAGTGGCTAATATACTCTTTTTACCTGTATGACTTGATGTTTTGAGATAATTTTGGTTTATTGAGTCTATCAATATCAATGATTTTAATGTTATGTCTCATACCAAAGTTTCATCCAAAATAGTCCAGTTCATTGAAAAAGCAGGTCAAAGCATTCCGGACCCAATCATCATTTTTATCTATTTTTTCTTTTTTTCGTTTATATTAACCATTTTCATTGGTGGCTTAACGTTTGACACCCAATCAGCTGATGGCTCTACTATTACCCATACGATCAAAAACATGGCCGATAGCGAGCATGTGGTCTGGTTATTTGATAACGCATTAGTCAAAAACTGGCTAGCATTTGGTGGCGGAGTGTTAGGGGTTATCTTGATTGTGATGCTGGGCGTTGGTGTGGCAGAATATTCTGGCTTATTTGCAACGCTTATCAAAAAACTCGGTAACCGACTCCCTGAAAAACTCCTCATTCCCTCTTTGGTATTCTTAGGGATTATGTCCTCCATCGCGACCGACGCGGGTTATCTCATTTTGATTCCGCTTGCGGGTTTGTTATTTGCCGGATTAGGCAAGCATCCAATCATTGGTATGGCCGCTGCTTTTGCAGGCGTATCCGCTGGTTTCAGTGCCAATCTCATTCCCGCGACACCAGTAGACGTCATCATAGGAATGAACGCCAAGATCTTTGCCGAAAGCCAAGGGGTACCCTTTACGACCACTGACGGTACGGCATTAGTACCAGCTACAATGCATTATTTTTTCATCTTAGTGTCCACGTTTTTATTAGTGGCACTGGGTACTTGGGTCACCAATAAGTTCGTTGTTCCGCGCTATGCCAATGACGAATATGAAGTACCTGCTGAGATGAATCTCGATGACTTTGCCGTCAAACCAGAAGAAAGCCGTGGTCTTAAATTTGCGTTATGGGGCTTATTAGCATCATTAGCCATAGTGGTTTTTATGGCCATGGGCCCTTTGGCGAGTTTTACTGACAGCAACGGCAATACGGTCACGCCGTTTACCAATAACATCATTTTGATGATCACACTGGTATTTATTATTACTGGTGGTGCATATGGATATGGCGCAAGAACCTTTGGTTCTCTCATGGACATCATTCAATCTATGATCAAACAATCTAATACTATGGGTTATATCATGGTATTGACGTTTTTCTGTTATAACTTTTTGGGGTTATTAGGATATTCTGGTCTGGGTACCTATATAACGTATTTGGGGGCGAGCTTTTTGCAAGCGCTCGGATTACAACAGTTTCCTATTCCATTAATCATTGGCTTTATCTTAACGACTGCTATTATCAATTTGTTCGTAGGCGGTCTTACGTCAAAATGGATGCTGTTGGGGCCAATCTTTGTCCCAATGTTATATCAAGTCAATCCCGAGATGACGCCTGATCTGGTTGCAGCGGCTTATCGTGTCGCGGACTCCTCTACCAACATCATTACCCCTATGATGGTCTATTCAGGTGTAGTATTGGCCTTTATGCGAAAATACAAACCGCAACTCACCTTTGGTGACATGATCGTGACCATGTTGCCATACTCCATCACGTTCTTGGTCTTTTGGACGGCGTTGCTCATTGGCTTTTTTGCCTTTGGCATTCCATTGGGCTTTTAGATACTAATGTGCAATCGCAGTTGGCTAGTGACAGGATGTGCCATAGGATGCATCCTGTCGCTGCTCATTCTGCCCTATTCTCTCTCACCTGTTCGCCCTGAAGTTTGGCAGGCATCAAGCGCTGTGACATTAAATAGTCACTATGCACCCAATAACAAGCTAGCAAACTATCAACTCATTTGTCAGCAATGCGGTCAAGGTCCTGAAGACATCGTGTTCGATGACCAAGGTGCATTATGGACAGGGCTAGCTAATGGCGATATCGTCAAACTCCTACCTCCTTACGATACCAGTCAACCACAACTCATTGCGAATACCTCAGGTCGCCCCCTGGGAATGCGTTTTGATAATCAACAACGCCTGGTTGTCGCAGACGCCGATAAAGGGTTAATTCGGCTCGAGCAAGACAATTCGTGGACGGTTTTAGCGAATGAGTACCAAGGCATCCCTTTGATTTTTGTTGATCATCTCGTCATCGCTAACAACGGAGATGTTTATTTTTCTGATGCGTCAACACGCTTCAGTTATCACGATTTCGTCCTAGATTTTATCGAAGCGAGTCACACCGGACGCATTTTTGTCTATCGCGCAACTACAAATACTTTGGAGTTATTGGTGGATGGGCTATTTTTTGCTAATGGCGTTGCATTAAATAGTGACCAAAGTGACTTATACATCAACGAAACGGGTCGCTCACGTACCCTAAAACTGGATTTAACAAGTAATGAGCTATCAACCTTTATCGACTTACCTGGGATGCCAGATAATCTGTTTTTGGACGATAAAGGATTATTGTGGATCAGTCTCATCGGTTTAAATGACCCTTTGATCACTCAGCTTGCGTCCTATCCAATGGTGAGGAGGTGGGTTGGGGGATTGCCCAGGACATTTTTAAAACCTTCATCCAATTACGCGATGACAATCGCCGTGGATACAAAAGGGAATGTGGTTCACAATTTACAAGCTGACTCTGGCTATACTCAAATCACAACGACTGTGCGCAACGGTAACTTCCTCTATCTTGGTTCTCTACATCACAATAACATCGCCACGCTCAGATTGCCTGAGTCATTCATCAAAAAAAAAGCGCCATACATAAAAATGTAAAGCGCTTTGATATTTGATTACAGTGTAATTAGAAATCGTATTTGAACGACAAGCTGACACTAGTGCCTTTACTCTCACGACGCAAGAGTGTGTCTTCAAACTCTAACTCTTTCTCTTCACCAAGGATGTTACCAACCTTGAATGTCCATGTCGTGTTAAAGTCTGGATAAAACTTGTAAACCAAATCCAAAGAATGGAATGGTTGCTCAAAATTATCATCGAAGCCGTCAATGCCTGGGATCAAGATTCGGTCACCAAATACGTTGTACACTAATGATGCACTGCGCTCACCATTATCAGAATCAAAACCAAGCTGTAGGTTCACCACATACTCAGAGTGACCGGTTAAACGACGTTTTGTATTAGTAATCGCTGCTGATACACCGGTTTGCTCAACGATGTTTTGACGATCTAATTCAATTTCTGAATCAGAGATTGTCACGTTACCTGACAAGAACAAGTTTTCCCAAATACCGTCACCGACAAACATCAAATCTTGTAAGAACTCAATTTCTACACCAAACAGGGTACCGCTTTCAGCGTTGGCAATACGAATCAATGGCGGACCATCCTGTGCTGGAGACTGAACTGATTCGATAGGGTCTTCCATATCCTTATAGAAAATACCAACTGAGACGTTGTTACCGGCTTCACGGTACCATTCCCAACGCAAGTCATAGTTCAAGATAGACGTAGTACGTACACCTGGAGTCCCTGCAACAGGGAACTCAGTCAATGGGTCGATATATGTGGCAGAAGATACCTCACGCAAATCAGGACGCACCACGGTTTGACCAATGGATGCACGTAACTGCATGTCTGATTCCATAAAGTACGTCAAGGCAAATGCTGGGTAGAAGTCATCTTCTTGGAATGCTAATTGGGCGCGATCATCTTCATCTGCCAAATCAATTTGATTCGTCCGAGGATCAAAAGGCACAACCGCTTGACGGAAGTCTTCAAAACGCGCACCGCCGCTAAAGCGCCATTTGCCTTGATAGAAAAAATCACCTTCGAGGTAATATGCATCTACTTTTTGTGCTGCAACATAGTCATCACCTGCGATCGTCAAGTCACGGATCAAAGGCGTACCTTCGCGGAAATCGCCGTTTGCAAGCACATCGTTACTCATGATGTCAGCGAACAAACCGCCAGCAAGATCAGACGAGTTAGTAAACGCACGTGTGCTCACCGCAATACGTCGGTTTTCAGCAGTACGCGCTTTGCTTAGGAAGTCTGCACCGAATTTAAACTCCATTTCCCAATCTTCAGTCGTGACAGGCAAAGTAAAGTTATAACCGTAGTTCTCAACGCGGTCATGTAAGATTTGGAAATCGTACTGCGCCGCACCCGTTGAGTTCGTCAAAGCAATCTCATTGGTGGTATCAAACATACCATCACCATTGAGATCTTCCATCAAGAAACGGGTTTTAAAACTACCTGGGGCGTTACGAATCGAACGACCTAATGAATATTTCCAATCAAAACCAGCGAAGTTATACTCGGGGAAAGTATGCATGCCTTTAATTTGATTGGTAAACATTTGACGTTCTTCATAATCGACACCGATATCGCGTATGCGTAACCCTTCACCTAAGTTGAAGTTTTCTGTATTACCAAACTTTTCTTTGATTTCATCAGAGGTATCGTTCAGGGCGATGAGTGAATAATCCACGCGATGATTGCGGTTATAATCCAAACCTAGATTGAACATGGTCGACCATTTTACCGTCTTCTCCGTGACTAAAACTTCATCGAAAAAACGAACGATTTCAGTTGTATCACCTACACGGTTAGCTTGTTCAAGCTCGTATTCTTCCGAAACATTAGTACCACGGTCATAGCTTGACGTTAGCAAATAACCCCAACGCCAATCATTATTGATGTCGTAGTTATTGCCTAAAGAAAGACTCAAACCAAAATCAGGACCCACTGACTCAGAAACAGGATCGTAATCACGCTTCATTTGTGAGAAATACGATAACGCCGTTTCTTGCTCAAGACCATCTAAAAAGTTTTTATTTGTCCAGCGTTCAACAATCACAGCAGGCGCTGCACGCGAACCGTCATCTTCACCAAACCAGTCGCGGTCACCGCCGCTATAACCAATGGCATCGCCACTGTTTTCTGAATTCGTCCCCAAAGACGCTGACACATTAAAAATAAAGTCTGAAGGGATAGACTTTAAACGAATATCTACGTTACCACCACCAAACGATGCAGGCATCGACGGTGAATAAGATTTTTGTACCGAGAGACTTTCAATGATATCTGCTGGGAACAAATCCAGCGGAATAACGTTACGAGTTGGATCCGGGCTTGGCACATTCGCGCCGTTTAGGAGCGTTGATGAATAACGCTCACCTAAACCACGAACATAAATAAATTTACCATCGACAAGCGTAAGGCCTGTCACACGGCGTAAAGCTGATGCAGCATCGCTATCACCGGTACGTGAGATTTGCTCAGCACCTAAGATATCTGCAACGAATGCTTGGTTTTTACGCTCTTCAAGAACCGCGGTTGCCGTTCCTTTTAAACGTGTACCCGTCGCAACAACCTCTTCAATGACTTCATCTTCGCTTTCCTGAGCATGTACTGCCGGCGTAAAAGATAATGTTGCTAAAATAGCAAGTGATAAAGGTGCAACAGGAAACCTATGGTTAGAATTTTTCATCGTTACCTCATTTCCTTAGCTCATATGGTGAGCTGAGAACTTGGATTTTTGAAACACAAGTGCGTTACTTATAGCTAACTATAGAGTAACGCACTTTTCATCTTACAGCGTGGGTGTGGGTCTTATAGACCTACAGTCCAACCTGCTGTCCAATCGTTTTGAGCATCTTTAACCGCACCGATGAAATCAGTGGTTGTAAAGAAGCTACCAAGTGTTGCTGCATCCGTTGCAGTCACTGAAGTGTCAATTGTGTAGATACCGTTTAACACTGCTGCTTGGTCAGCTGCCACTGCGTTGTTACGAGAGGCATCTAGGAACCATGCTTCAACACCGGCCGCGTCTAAACCTGTTTCTGTAGATGCGACACCTTTGAAGTTCTCCGCACAGGCTAGCACTGAGGTAGAGATAACCATGTTACCGTTGGTCAAGTTACCCTGTACTGTGTCATCGTGGTCAAACTCTAAACACTCGCCCATACCAGCAGAACCAGTCACTACGAAGTTATATAGCTTAGCAGACGTTTGGTCACGTAATAGTAAACCTTCTGAATCGTCTTCACCGTCGAAGTCGTTACCAATCACAGTCATGTTTGCAACTACTGGATTTGAGAAACCAAAGTTTACTGCGTCGTCACCGCCGTCACCGTCGCCTTCAATGCCGCGGTTTGCATCAGAGTTATCATCAGCGTGCTTAACCAGTACGAACTGCATGTTGCCTTTGTAGCCGTTATCCCAGTCTACAGAGTCATCTTGGATACCTGTTAGAACAACGTACTTCGCATTGACGTTACCACCGAAGAACTCAACACCGTCATCAGCATTTTTGTGCACTTGTACATACTCAACCGTTGTACCAGAACCAACACCACCAAACGTGATACCGTTTAACTCGTTATCAGGTGCGATTTCGAAACCACCGTGCATGACGCGAACATAACGTAAAGTACCAGAGTTATCTTCTGGGTTGTTGCCGCCAAAGACAGCACCTTCTGCTACACCTTCTACTTGAAGTGCACAAGCTGAGTCTGCGGGACATTTAGTTGATGGTGCGTTACCTAAGATAACTAAACCACCCCACTGACCAGCAGAGCCATTATCCAATGTGGCTGGGTTTTGTGCGTGTTGACGTGAAGTAAACGTAATTGGGTTTGAAGCCGTACCGTTTGCTTCAATTTTCGAACCACGGCTAACTACTAAGTAGTCATTACCAGCAGAGCCGTAAACAATAACACCTGGGTCAACAGTTAACGTTGCAGAATCAACATTGTCGCCACCAACAAATACTGCGCCGTCTAGTGCGTAGTGGTTACCTGCGGTTAAACGTAAGTTTGCAGTTAAACGACCAGATACTTGACAAGTTGGTGTTACCCCATCAACAGATGCAATCGTTGTGGTACCTGCAGGACAGCCAGAGGCAGTAGATACGACGTCAACTGTTCCGCCACCAAAACCAAATGCCCAACCTTGACGCCAGTCATTAGCACCTACTGCCCCAACGAATGAGTTGGTTTCAAAGAAGCTATCCAAGCTTGCAGGGTTTCCGCCAGCTGTCAATAGTGCAGACTCAGTCGTAAGGGTGCCATCAATGTTTAAGCCAAGGTTTGCGCGATCGGCATAAGCAATGTTTTGGTTACCAGTTTGACCTTCAAACCACGCTTCAAGTCCAGCTGCATCAAGACCGGTTTGATCTGAAGCTACGCCTTTAAATGCTTCTGCACAAGAAATGACAGAGTGAGTGATTTCGATTCCACCATTTTGCAAATTACCTTGCACTGTATCGTCGTGATCCATTTCTAAACATTCGCCCATGCCAGCAGAGCCAGTAACGAGCATGTTCATGATTTTGGCGCCCGTTTGGTCGCGAAGTAAAACACCTTCTGAATCATCTTCACCGTCAAAGTCGTTACCGATGATGGTGATGTTAGCTACCATTGGAGCAGAGAAATTAGGGTTCGTACCGCTACCATCGCCGTCACCTTCGATACCACGGTTGGCATCTGAATTATCACGTGCGTGTTGGATATAAACGTACTGAAGCTTACCGTTGTAACCACGATCCCAATCAACTGAGTCGTCTTGAATACCAGTTAAAACAACGTTTTTAACATTTACAGAACCGCCGAAGAATTCGATACCATCGTCCGCGTTAGCGTGAACTTGGATATTCTCAACAGTCGTACCAGAACCAACACCACCAAACGTGATACCGTTTAATTCGTTATCAGGTGCGATTTCGAAACCTGCATATTTAACAACTAAGTAGTTTAAAGTACCAGAATCGTCAGTGCTATCTACACCGCCGTATACAGCACCTTCTTGTACCCCTTCAACCTGAATTGAACATGTTGCATCGCCCACTTCACATGCATTTGTAGGTGCGTTACCAAGGATAACCAAACCACCCCATTGACCTGCACCAACCACATCACCCAGTACGTCGTTGTAAGACGTCATTAGGATAGGAGCAGAGACTGAACCCATCGCTTCGATTTGTGAGCCACGGCTAACAACCAAATAATCCGCTCCAGAGCGACCGAAAATAATAGTACCTTCTTCAATTTCAAGAATGACGCTATCCGTATTATCACCACCGACAAAGACTGGACCTTCTAAAGCCCATACCGTGTCATTGGTCAGTACTACTTTCCCTTGGGCATCCGCATCAGACGCTGTTAAACGACCTGACAATGTGCGTACTTCCACTGTCTCACCCAATGCATTTGATACTTGAGTCGATAAAAAGGCTGATGCCTGACCTGGTGCTGTATCGACTGGTGTAGTCGGAGTGGTTGGAGTGCTTGGCGCATTATTGTTGGTTGTATTAGTAGTAGTAACAATGTCACCTTCACTAATGTTGATATCACCACCACAACCAGCAAGCGCTAATGCTGCTGCAAGTGCTGACGTTTGAAAGATGTGCTTTAAACGCATGTTGTTCTCCGTTTGGACTAAGTTATGGAATTTTTTCCAAAATATAATTCTGGCGAAGATTACATGGCGAAAATGACAGTAATGTTACACGACTAAATTGTCATAAAACTTTCATATTTTTTAGGATTAACGAATAACTTCCAGGATTTGTTTTGTCTTTAGCGGGGCAAACTTAGCCAACTCACGACGGCGCATAGCATCAGATACCGGCACATAACCATTCTGTGACACAATGGACTGCCCTTCATCCGAGTAAATAAAACGCAAAAACGTCTGCAAGGTTAGAGAGAGATCCGCCTCCGGCGGTTTATTAATCATTAAATACAGGTTTCGAGTTAAAGGATAAGCCCCTGATTGAATATTTTGTTCGCTCAATGATATGTATTCACCTGATTGATTTTCCAATGCCAGTGGCTTTACCAGGTTCGAAATCGCACCTATTGAAGCATAACCAAGACTGTCAATTTGGTTGGCAACCGACCGAATAATCGCTGACGAACTCGGTTGCTGATGAACCTCAGCTTTGTAATCGCCAGCACACAAGGCTGTTTGTTTAAAAAACGCATAGGTTCCAGAAGCTGAGTTTCGCCCATACAGGCGGATTTCTGATTGCGCAAATTCGCTCAAGTCATTGCTTTTTAATAGCCCCCACCAACGATTTATGTTATTTCGAGCCCCACAGAAGCGAGTTACTGAAAATGCAGCATCCAAATCGTATTGTGAAATTTGTTCCACAGGATTGGCCGGGTGGACAAATACACCAATCGCATCAATGCCTACAGTTAACATCGTTGGTTCATATTGATATTTATTGACAAATGATTGCCTTTCGGAGTCTCGTAAGGGACGAGACATTGGCCCTACCGAAGCGGTGCCACCAATAATCGCTATGGGTGCAGCAGATGAACCTGAGGTCTGGATTTGAATACGAATATGGGGGTAGCGTTTTTGGAAGGCACTCGCCCACTGAGTAATGACATCATCTAACGTATCAGAGCCAATAGAATGCAAGATGCCAACAATTCCAAACTGTTGCTCTTCTGAATCAGAATACGCTGGAAAACACAGTGTAACCGAGATGCTAAATAGTAGTGTCCATAACCACTTCGGGTAATAATTCTGGTCCGATAATAAAGTAGAACTCACTGCCGACTCCAACGATGCTTTTTATTTTGAGCATTGAATTATGATGGTTTAAGACGTGTTTGACAATGGATAAGCCTAACCCTGAACCGCCCGTTTTGCGTGAACGTGCTTTATCTACTCTATAGAAGCGTTCCGTTAACCGCAACAAATGTTTTTCTTCAATTCCATCGCCATTATCTATCACTTTAAAAACTGCATTATCACCGTCGCGATACCAATGCACGTCGATTTGGCCTTTTGCAGGGGTATAGTTGATTGCATTAAAAATGAGATTAGAACACGCCGAACGGATCTCGGTTTCCACACCAAACATGGTTAAAGACTTATCAATGTGAAAACGAATCAAATGACCATGCTCTTTGTTTAAACGCAAGGCTTCTTGCTCAATTTGCGATAGCATATTGGGCATTTGCACGATATTTTCATAGATGCGTTCCGAACTGCTTTCTATGCGAGATAAGACTAACAAATCCTCAATCAGATGTTGCATACGTTTGGTTTGCTCTGACATTTCATGCAGAGCCTTTCCAGCAAACGGATCCGCATTAACGGCACTTTCAGGAAGCATTTCAAGATACCCAGAAATTACAGTCAATGGTGTTCGCATTTCATGGGAAACGTTGGCCACAAAATCTCTGCGCATATCTTCTAGCTGAGATACACGTGTTACATCCCGTGAAATCAATAACAAGTTATCATCCCCGTAGGGCATGATACGATATTCATTGGTCTTGTTTTGATTAATTGGAGACGGCACTTCAATGGGATGAGAAAAATCTCCTTCATTAAAATATTCAACAAACAAAGGATGTCGTAATAAGTTATCAATACGCAAGCCTAAATCAGACGGCCATTGAATCCCCAATTCTAATCTAGCCAAACGGTTACACCACAAAATCGTTGAATCAGAATCGATGATCACAACCGCATCAGGCAAAGCCTCCGCCCCTTCGCGAAAGCGCTTAACTAACTCACCTAACTCTTTGCGTTTAGCGCGGTTGCGATGCTGCAAAAAATACACACCTTCATAAATGTATTCCCAAGCACCAAAGACAGTTGGGGGAGACAATCTTTTAGAATGCCAGATCCAGTGATTCAAGCGAAATAGCTGATAATAATTAAAAACGATCAAGCCCGCCATGGCGATACCAAGTGATAATAAGTAATCGTTGACCCAACTGCCTATTACCAACCACACAAGCAGAAATACTACTAGGATACCGATACTCTTTTTTAAAGAGAGTGGGTAATACACGCCCTAACCCCATTGTTAATAAGCTAAAATTATTTTGCCGAGAACCGATATCCCGCACCGCGCACCGTTTGAATCATCGCATCATGTCCGTGTTGCGAAATCGCTTTGCGCAAACGACGAATATGCACATCTACCGTTCGGTCTTCGACATACACATTTGTCCCCCAAACATTGTCTAATAACTGTTCACGTGAATACACACGCTCAGCATGAGACATAAAAAAGTGCAACAGCTTAAATTCAGTTGGCCCCATATCAACTGGGTCGCCATTCGCAGTCACTCTATGCGAGATAGGTTCCAATACCAAACCACTATATGAAATCGGCTCTTCATTCGTGGTTGGGCTGGCTCGACGCATCACGGCTTTGATTCGTGCCACCAGTTCTTTGGGTGAAAATGGTTTGGTGATGTAATCATCCGCGCCAGCCTCTAGCCCTCGAATTTTGTCTTCTTCTTCACCACGCGCCGTGAGCATAATGATGGGAATGTCACGAGCGTATTCCTGCTCTTTTAGACGTTTGGCTAACTGCACGCCACTGCCACCTGGCAACATCCAATCGAGCAAAATCAAATCCGGAAAGGGTTCAATGACTTTGTCTAATCCTTCATCAAAATCACCTGCTTCGGCAACTTCATAACCGGCTTGTTCAAGCACAATGCGTAACATATCGCGAATCGGCGCTTCGTCTTCAATCAATAAAATAGAACGAGACATGGGTAGTTCCTTCAAATAACTTGACGTCATTATCAACCGACTTTATGACATTTTTATTAAAAGTGCATCTCAATTGTGACAATGGCAAAATTTTGCTATTGTCTGCGCCCCATTTATTGCCAACTAGGTATCCTCTATGTGGTTTAAAAACGCTAAGCTTTATCAACTGACTCAACCCTTGTCTTTTTCGGAAGACACCTTATCCGAGCAATTATCCAATGTTGCTTTTCGCCCTTGCGGCTCACAAGAATTGGCAACAATGGGATTTGTACCGCCATTACCTGATAGCGAGATGCTGTTTCACATCGTTGGCGATACGTTTTTGTTCTGTCTCAAAAAGCAAGAACGGATTTTGCCAGCACCTGTTATCAATTCTGAATTAACTTACAAAGTCGCCCAAGTAGAACGTGAAACGGGTGCTCCGGTTGGCAAAAAAGCCCAACAAGATCTGAAACAAGACATCATTCAAAGGTTATTGCCACAAGCCTTTACCAAAAATGCCAAAACTTATGGGTTTATTTCACTCAAAGATGATTTAGTGGTGGTGGATGCATCAGCGGATGGGAAAGCGGAGGTTTTTCTTGCGATGTTGCGCAAAGCCATTGAATCACTTCCGGTTGTTCCGCTTTGTAAATCGCCGGTTCACACACAACTAACCGCCTGGGTAACAGACAATCCTCCGGCGGAGATTGAGTTGTTAATGGAAGCGGAGCTCAAAGCATTTGATGACGAAGGTGCAGTGGTCAAATGTAAAAATCAAGACCTACAAGCTGATGAGATCTTGCAACATATTTCGCATGGCAAATTAGTGGAGCAACTCGGTATTTCACTTAATGAGCAAATCAGCTGTTTACTGACCGCTGATTGCAGCATTAAACGCATAAAATATGCGGATGCTTTGAAAGAACAAAACCAAGACATTCCCAAAGATCAGCAAGCCGCTCGCTTTGACGCGGACTATGCTTTATCTTCTTCCGAGATCCTAGCCTTAGCCAAGTTCTTGCAAGACACCTTTGCGTTAAACGATTAGGCTTCTTTTAATCGCTCCTGGTAGGGAGGCCAGCCTAATGGTTTTCCCGCCAGAACATGCAGATGAATATGATACACCGTCTGTCCACCATACTGATTACAGTTCATCACTGTGCGAAAGCCTTCCTCAGCAAAGCCTTGTTCTTTGGCTATTTGGGCCGCTACCATTGAGAGCTTACCTACCACCGCACAATCTTCGACGTCAATATCATTAATAGTAGAAATGCGTTTTTTGGGGATCACCAGAAAGTGTATGGGTGCTTGCGGATTAATATCGTTAAATGCCAACACATCCTCGTCTTCATATATGATGGTAGCAGGGATCGCTTTGCTGATGATTTTATCAAAAATAGTTTCGGACATATCCAATCTTCCTATATGAGAACCAAAATAAGGATCACTCCTAGCGCCAGTCGATATATAACAAATGGCGTCATACCAATGCGGTTGATCCAGGTTAAAAATAAACTGATGCACGCGTAGGCGGAGACAAATGAAAATAACACGCCATAGCCTAAGGCCGCCCAGTCAACAAGATAAGGTTCTTCCAGGAGATCAAGTGTAGACAACAACCCTGCCCCTAAAATCACTGGAATGGATAATAAAAACGAAAACCGCGCAGCCGCCTCACGGGTATAGCCCAATAATAAACCAGTCGTCATCGTGATCCCTGATCGAGAGGTGCCAGGGATAAGAGCGAGCACTTGAGAAAAACCAATGGTTAACGCGTGTTTCCAACCGATACGAGTGACTTCGTGGTTCAAAGCCGCTTTGCGATCGGCATACCAAAGTAACAGACCAAACGCGATAGTCGTAAATGCAATAACTTCGCCTGTGCGCAAATAAACTTCAATAACATTTTTGAATACCGCACCAAAGGCGATGGCCGGTAGTGTCGCCAAAATGACCCACCACGCTAAGCGGCTATTTGGAGTCTGCTGACGGGTAAACCCTTTGCTGACCCAATCGATGGTCATGGCAATGATGTCATTACGAAAATAAATCATAACCGCCAATAAACTCCCCATGTGCACCGCCACATCAAACGCTAGCCCTTGCGCTTCCCAACCTAATAACACTTCAGGTAAAAGCAAATGAGCAGAGGATGAAATGGGTAAAAATTCGGTGATCCCTTGGATGATCGCAAGGATGATGATTTCAAAAATCGTCATATTAATTCAAGTTCCATTGTTTGTTGATAGTCCATAATGTTTGCTCTGGGCGATCAAAGGTCGCCCACATTTGTGCATACGTTTTACCCGTACCTGGGTGAACGTGCTCAGGTACCAAATCCGCCATGGGTTTTAGACAAAATGCATGGTATTCAATTTCGGGCCTAGGCAGAACCACAGGCTCGATACACACGGTATCATCATACGTCAGCAGATCAATATCTAGAGTACGTGGGGCGAATTTTTTTTCACTGCGATCCCGATCATTTTCGTCTTCAATCTGTTTGAATAAACGATTTACCTCAGCGATAGATAAATCCGTCATGGCACTGACCACTAGATTATAAAAAGGATTGCCGACAAAACCTACCGCGGCACTTTCGTAGGTTGGAGAAATCAGAATCTGCTCAAAAGCATCTTTTAATGATTGAAGTCCACGCTGGGTATAGTATTCTCGCTGAATATTAGAACCGATGCTAATTAGAATATGGTGTAACGCTTGACTCATCTGCGCAACCGTTCAATTTGCACTGCCACATTCACATCGTTCGGCATGATATCGGGCTTGTACAAGGTAATCACAATACCGTTCAATGCCATAAACCGGGTCAAGGCATCACGCGCAACATGCTCCGCTAATGCTTCGAGCAAATGATACTGTGTGGTATCACATAATTCTTCAACCATACCAACGACTTGTGCATAATCAACTGCGTCTTTAACATCATCAGATTCACCAGCTTTACGATTGTCCACTAGGCAGTCGATATCAAAAATCACACGTTGCTTTGCCTCGCGCTCAAAATCATACACCCCAATGAGGACATCGCATTGCAAATTGCGTATGAGTACTTTATCTGACATAACTTGTCTACCCTCGTCGATTGATTTGGCATCTGTGGATAAAAACAGGTAAATTATACACATATATCCATCTTTCAGGGGAAGTATATTTCTCTATTAGCGATATTTCTGTGCATGTGTGCTTACTTACTCGGCTCTATCTCTAGTGCAGTTTTGGTGAGTCGGTTATATCAGTTTCCCGACCCTCGTACGCATGGCTCAAAGAACCCTGGGGCAACCAATGTCTATCGTATAGCTGGCCGAGGGCCTGCATTGTGCGTATTATTATTTGACATTGGCAAAGGGCTTCTACCTGTATGGTGCAGCTTTTTGTTAGGCATGGAGCCATTCGCCCTAGGCTGTATCGCCGTAGCTGCGTGTTTGGGGCATATGTACCCGATCTTTTTTGGCTTCGCAGGTGGTAAAGGAGTGGCGACAGCTTTAGGCTGCATGATCCCTCTAGATTGGGGGGTTTTGTGTGGAGTTTTGAGTGCTTGGTTACTTGTTTATAAAGCCTTTCGCTACTCATCGTTAGCGGCCCTGGTGACCGTCTGTATCGCACCAGCCTTAACTTATTGGCTAAAAGCTGATTATGTGTATGCAGTCAGTATGCTCAGTGCTCTTATTATTTGGCAACACCGACACAACATCACGCGTTTATTACAGGGTTCAGAACCGCGCACATAAAATTTAGTCAGTTAAGGCGGGTAAGGATTCCAGCGGCCAGCGCGGCATGACTTTGGCGAATTCATTTTCGACTTGCCCCGCTAACAATCGTTGCATGCCCGCATAGGCGATCATAGCCCCATTATCGGTACATAAACCCAAACTGGGATAATAAGCTTGTCCGCCGAGCTTTTGCATTTCTTCATCAAAACGGCTTCGCAACATGCGATTGGCACTGACTCCACCCGCAATCACCACTCGCTTATATCCGGTTGCTTTGAGGGCTCGTTTGGATTTGATGAGCAACGTATCCACTACCGCTTCTTGGAACGCATAAGCGATATTGGCTCGAGTGATTTCGTCATCGGCATTATCGCGGATCGTGTTCGCCGCAAAAGTTTTGAGACCACTGAAGCTCAAATCTAAGCCTGGACGATCGCACATAGGACGAGGAAATTGATAATGACCTGCTTCGCCTTGATCCGCTAATTTGGCCAAATGCGGCCCCCCCGGATAGTCCAGCCCCATCAGTTTAGCCGTTTTATCAAACGCTTCACCTGCGGCATCGTCAATCGACTCACCTAATACAGTGTACTCGCCAATGGCTTTGACATCGACAATCATGGAGTGACCACCACTGACCAACAACGCAATAAATGGATATTCAGGTGCATTGTCCTCCAACATGGGTGCTAAAAGATGTCCTTCCATATGATGAACGCCAACGGTGGGAATGCCCCAAGCATAAGCCAAGCTGCGACCTACGCTTGCTCCGACGAGTAATGCCCCGATTAAACCTGGTCCTCGCGTATAGGCAATCGCATCAATATCCGCGCGTGAAGAATGTGCTTCAGCAAGAGTCTTTTGCACTAAAGGAATGATTTTTCGAGCGTGGTCGCGAGAAGCTAATTCTGGCACCACGCCACCATAATCGGCGTGTAACTTGACTTGGCTATATAAGTGATGAGCGAGCAAACCCTGCTCACTATCGTAGACCGCTATTCCGGTTTCATCACAAGAGGTTTCAATTCCCAAAATACGCATGGTGTTCGTCGAGATGAAGTAACAATGGTGTGGATTGTACGGATTTTTCAACCATTTACCACAAATGTTCAAATAATCGCAATTCTGACTTTACAACAGACGCTATAAAGATTAGTATAGCGCACCATTTTTTAGCCAAGACGACTCGTGAAATGTCGCTTTATTTGCCCCAATCCGGCATTGATGCACCAGACGCACACGACTCGAATTGAAGATTATTGACATATTGAGGTTGAGTTTTAATGCCGATCGTTAAAGTAAAAGACAACGAACCGTTTGACGTAGCACTACGTCGTTTTAAGCGTTCTTGCGAAAAAGCGGGTATCTTATCAGAAGTCCGTAAGCGTGAGTTCTTCGAGAAGCCAACGTGGGAACGCAAGCGCAAAAAAGCGGCTGCGAAAAAGCGTCACTTGAAGAAGCTATCTCGCGAAAACGCACGTCGCGTTAAATTATACTAATCATTGATTAGCATTTCTTGTAGCGTTTCATACGTTTACAAGGTATAAACTCAAAGCGGTTTTTTAACCGCTTTTTGTGTTTTTGCTGTATTATATTTGACAATAAAAAATAGATAGTTTGCGATTATCTATCAGAACAAAGGATACCAATATGGCTTTACTTGATGAGTTAAAAAACGCCCAAAAAGACGCGATGCGCGCCAAAGACAAATTGCGTTTGGGTACTATTCGCATGGCCCTGGCAGCCGTCAAGCAACGTGAAGTAGACGAGCGCATTGAGCTGAACGATACGGATGTTTTGCAGATCATTACCAAGATGGTCAAGCAACGCAAAGATGCATCACAGCAATTCCGCGACGCAGGCCGTGATGATTTGGCTGACAATGAAGACGCTGAAATTGTGGTCTTACAAGACTTCTTGCCACAAGCGCTCAGCGAAGCTGAAATCAATGCTATGATTGTCGAAGCTATTTCCCAAACGGGCGCCAATGGCATGGCTGACATGGGCAAAGTCATGGGTGTTTTACGTCCAAAGATGCAAGGTCGGGCGGACTTAGGACAGGTCAGTGGTTTAATCAAAGCACAATTAGGCTAAACGATTAAATGGCAGGCAGGATCCCTCGGGAATTTATTGACGATCTTATCGCGCGCTCAGATATCGTGGATATTATTGATGCGCGCGTAAAGCTCAAAAAAGCCGGTCGCAATTACCAAGCCTGCTGTCCTTTTCACAATGAAAAATCTCCTTCTTTTAGCGTTGCCCCTGACAAACAATTTTACCATTGTTTTGGGTGTGGTGCGCACGGTAATGTCATCAGTTTTTTGATGGACTATGACCGTCTAGAGTTTGTTGAAGCCATTGAAGAATTGGCTCGTACCCACGGGATTGATGTTCCTCGAGATCAACACTCAAACTATGATCCAACCAAAGCTGCGCAAAAAAAACAACAAGCCGATAATGACTTTGAGTTAATGGAGCAAGCCTGTAAATTATTTCAGGTTGCCTTGCGTAAACACCCAGATCATGATCAAGTTATCGATTATCTCAAACAACGTGGCTTAAGTGGTGAAATTGCTAAAGCTTGGGAAATCGGTTTTGCCCCTGATGAATGGCAATACCTCAGTGATGCATTAGCCACAAACCCGCAACGCTCGCAACAATGTTTAGATTTAAAGTTAACGACTGAGAATGAGCGCGGTAAGCGCTATGATTTTTTTCGTGGGCGTTTAATGTTCCCGATCCGCGACCGACGCGGTCGGGTTATTGGCTTTGGTGGTCGTGTGATGCAGGCCGAACAAAGCCCCAAATATCTCAACTCACCCGAAACTCGAATTTTCCATAAAGGCTCTGAGCTTTATGGATTACATCGGGCTCGAACATTACATCGCTCATTAAAACGCTTAGTCGTAGTAGAAGGCTATATGGATGTGGTTGCCTTGAGTCAATTCGAGATTGATTATGCTGTCGCTTCCCTAGGTACAGCAACCACCCCCGACCATGTCCAGTTAATGTTCCGCAATACGGATGAAATCGTCTGCTGTTACGATGGAGATAATGCTGGACGCAAGGCGGCATGGCGTACCTTAGAGAATGCATTGCCCATGTTACAAGATGGCAAACAGATCAAGTTTATGTTTCTGCCCGATGGAGAAGATCCGGATACCATGGTGCGTCAAATTGGCAAAGAGGCAATGGAAAATTTATTCCAACAAGCACAACCTCTTTCTCAGTTTATGTTTGAACACCTCCTCAAAGAACACTCAGTGACGTCAACAGAAGGCAAAGCTGCGCTTAAAAAAGTTGCCCAACCTCTGATTGACAGTATTTTGGGTACAAACCAAAAAGAGCTTCTCACTTCAGAACTTGCGCGCATCTGTGGTGAGCACGACAAATATCGAATTGACCGTGATATCAAGTCGGCACAATCTCAGCGCAAACCCAAAAAAGATTTTAGCAAAGGGGCACAAAAACTTGAGCAGTCCCCCGTGCGTATGTTAATCCGCTTACTTTTGGAAGCGCCGCAATTAGCTACTGCTGTTCGGCAAGTACAACCCCAACTGCTAGTAACCGCTGGTTTCAAAGGCTGGCCTATTTTTATGCAACTCCATGCGTATTGCGTTGAGCATCCGAACGCGAATACCGGTATGTTGTTCGAAGCGTTTAAAGACCACGATGCGTCTCCCCACTTAACCGCACTCATGCAGCAGGAATGTCTTGTCAATCCAGAAGATTATGACACGGTGTATGCCGATGCTTTTTCGCGTTTAATTCAACAATATCTTAAAGGTCGTGCGGACGAACTATTGGCAAAATCTCGACATAGCCAGCTAACACCGGGTGAGAAAGAAGAACTGCGTAAATTACTCGCGCATAAATAACTCGTTGTATTTTGTTAACCCAAAAACACATTAAAATTTGACAAATACAAAAAAACTTCAATATTTAGTACTAACTAACGATATAAACATAATGTTAGGACGTATACTAACTAGCATCATACTGCAATAGTCTGCTATAATTCAGTATTTACTAATGCCTCAAAGACGAGTCATTTCAATTTCAAAAACCGATAGTTTACACAGTATGGATGCGAGTAGCCGTTTATTGGTTTTCATGAGAAGTGTATAAAATATATGCAAAGTAAGCAGTCTCAGATAAAGCTCCTGATTGCAAAAGGTAAAGAACAGGGTTATCTCACATTCTCGGAGATTAACGACCACTTACCTGAAGACATCGTCGATTCAGACCAGATTGAAGACATCATTCGCATGTTCAACGACATGGGCATTCAAACATTTGAATCCGCACCGGATTCAGATGAGTTATTAATGGCTGAAACCTCGACCGATGAAGATGTCGCAGAAGCTGCCGCACAAGCACTTGCTACCGTTGAAAGTGAAATTGGCCGAACTACTGACCCTGTTCGCATGTATATGCGTGAAATGGGTACCGTTGAACTTCTGACACGTGAAGGCGAAATCGAAATCGCCAAGCGTATTGAAGAAGGTATAAATCAAGTCCAGTGCTCAGTGGCAGAATATCCAGAAGCCATTACCTATCTACTTGACCAGTATGAGCTGTACGAAGCGGAAGAAATTCGCTTGTCAGACATCGTATCTGGTTTTGTCGATCCAAATGAAGTGGATGAAGTGGCACCCACAGCTACTCACATCGGTTCTGACTTATCTGAAGAAGAACTTGATGATGAAGATGATGACGGCGATGATTCAGATGACCAAGAAGCCGATACCGGTGTTGATCCTGAACTCGCGGCAGAGAAATTTGCTGATTTGCGTAAACAATACGAAAAAACTCGGAAAGTCATCGATTCAAAAGGTCGAGCGCATAAATCTGCCAAAAAAGAAATCGAAGCCCTTTCTGATGTCTTCAAAGAGTTTCGTCTAGTACCTAAACAGTTTGACCGCATGGTCAAAAATATGCGAGACATGATGGACCGTGTGCGCATCCAAGAACGCTTGGTGATGAAGCACTGCGTCATGCAAGCCAAAATGCCAAAGAAAGACTTTATAAAAGCCTTCGCTGGCAATGAAACCACAACGGATTGGTTCTACAAGGCTGTGGATTCGGGCAAAGCCTATTCCGCGGCACTCGCGTCGTTTACCGAAGATATTGAGCGCAGTGTTTCAAAGATGAATGCTGTTGAGGCTGAAACCGGCCTAGCGATTGCCGACATCAAAGACATCAACCGCCGCATGTCAATTGGTGAAGCCAAAGCTCGCCGCGCTAAAAAAGAAATGGTTGAAGCCAACTT
>JALRKK010000120.1 GCA_023268935.1 Glaciecola sp. | reverse complement strand
GACGAGCAAAATTATAGCCACACCGAGTGATCACAACAGGAGGTGAAAATGGACGAAACATTCAGAGATAACGAACAGTTCAGGGACGGGCTTTTATCTGCATTAATGTCGTATCAGACACGCCAGTCCGATCACGTTTTGCCTGAAACGTCAGAAGCGCAGACACTCGCTCCACTGCACATAAGGCTTCAAAAAAAGGTGGATGCTATACCAGCCACAACACAACAAAAAGGGCTCAGCCTGCTCGAGCTTCAAGTGCGTATGAAAGGCCGAAAAGGAGGTATGCCACACGTAGGAGAGCTTGCTGCTGCTCTACGAAGACTCGGCTGGATAAGGCGCCGGCAGTGGTCGGATGGTGAAGGTGGATTTCGCGCTAAGTGGTATCCGAATTAATCGAACATAAACTTTAAAAATAAGGGAAATGCAAATGGCTAAATTAAAACTTTCAGTGCACAGCGACTTTCGTGAAGAAGCTCAACCTCTACTAGACGCATTGCAGCATATCGCAGACTCTATCGAGGGCTTTTACGGCTACAAGTTAGGCTGTCAGGATAAAATGGAAGCGAACTATAATGCTATGATCTGGGGCTCCAATCATTTAGCTGGTCTAGTTTCAAAAGAGCGCCCCAGTGATGAATTTGGGTATAGCGAAGAACAAGATAACAAACTCAAACAGCTCCTTGATGGCCCACCGTTTGCCCCAGATACGCCATACGACTAATCTAATTTGCCAATGAAATTTGAATGTCTTACATGAGAGGGAAGTATCTCGTGCTAATTAGTGCATGCCTATTGAAAGAAGCAAATCGCACTCTCCACGTTTTTCAATAACCTTATTAGCCGGTTATAAAATTCCTCATATGATTTCAAGTGAAGTGGAAAGCATATCACTTTGACTACTGAAAGCTGGGTTATTTTAGGGCTCGTCTGTAAGTTACTATCTGTGCTGTGTACTGGTACGAATAGAACCAAGTGAGATAAGCATTGATAACTCTACCAATGAGGAAAGTACTTCTCAATAAATAGTGGTAACTTAAAACTAAAAGTTTTTTTTATCGCGGATCTGATCGCACTAGCCATGGTTACTTGAGCAGCACTTCCATCTTGAGGTATGTAGCCAATTACCTTTTGTGTTTCAGTGATATCCCAGCGCATTCCAGGATTGTTAGACATCAGGTTCAATATTGAAAATTTCACATTAGGTGCCTTTATTGCAGCTTTCATGCCGTTTAGAAAATCTCTATCGCTGAGCCACATTTCTTGGCCCCATCGCCCCATTGCCATATGGGGCCCAGGTTGATTGTCATGCGTCCACTGGGTCCAACCAATTCTCAAGCAGATAACCGATAATCCATGGTGCTCTGCAAAATATGCGCCGGTCCGCTCGCAAAATAACTTTGACATACCATATGCGTTTATTGGACCTGGCGGTATGTTTTCATCGAGCTTCTCGTTTGTGAACCTTTTGTCGCCATGCAGCCAATTTGAGCTGGCTACCACAACGCGACTTACACCCTTGGCCGCGGCGTAGTGATAAAGTTTCAAAGTTGCATCCATGTTGTGCTTAATTGCCGAGGCCCAACTGGCACTTGGCTCTCTATCCCCTGCGAGATGAACAATCACGTCCACTCCGTCTAAAAGATGAATCCAGTCATCATTATTTGATAAGTCAGCAGTATAGATGTCAGTATGATCCACTGGTTTCAGGTCTAGGCCCGAAACTTTTAGGCTAGCGTCACTTATCAAGGTATCAAAAAGTTTACGTCCTAAGTGCCCACCTGCGCCGGTGATCAAGACATGCATGAGATCAGCTCCTTGTGATGTGAACGTGTCTCAATTTCAGTATGGTCTGTAAATATTTGGAATGACTGCTTAAAGTTTAATTCTTTGCCTGGATCAAGATTCTTGACAGGCGAATGCCACTCTGTCTCGCAATAATCGTAGTCACCCGAATTGAAAACTTCAAACGGGAGCTCATGTGCATATTGATTGTCGTGTTTGGGTGGTGGTACTGAGCATTTCAACCAGGGGCCGTTACGACTAAGTTTGATAAAAGTATGCCCATCAGGGTTGCGCAAGCCAAGCTTAAATTCCTGTCGTTTTGAGCAATCAATAACGACGCAGTTGCGCTTTAAAGCTACCAGTCCTTTATCAGATCCGAACACCCTCAAAGATGATGGGTGATCCATATGAACGGCAATTCTTGCCGGACTATTCAGCATCATAACCGACCATATGCCAGTTTTACGATTTGAATTGCCATGATTTCGTACTTTATGCTCGATCGTCCATGAGTTAGCAGAATTAAGAGTTATCTTTCGAGAAACAGATAATTGCGAGACCGAACAAACTGGACTGATCATCTCTAGATGAAATTTGTCCTGTGAAATGACTTGGTAGGCGCCACTGTCTAAATCTGCGAACGGCGCTCCGTTTGGCCATAGGGTATCAGGAGCGATCCATGTTTTTTCTCCACCCCAAAGTGGGAAGCCATATTGAGGGGATTGCGTCGGCAGCGCTTGCAAGTCTTTTAACTCAAAAGAAAGACCTGTGAGGTCAGGATTTTGAAAAAGTAACGAATTACCTTTTATTTCGATGTTCCACAAACGCCCACCTATTCCAGGTAGTACATCAAGTTGGAGATCGCCTAACTTCAGTCGTATGATTTGCCACCGCTCCAAAACGCGAATACCCTCTAATATTCGTTTTCCCGGCGCAAAATTTTGCACCGGGTTAGTTTTTATACGTGCTTAAACTGTCCAACATTGTCGGCTGTGATCGGCATTACTCCAGTATCAACATTTTCTGGAAGAGGGTTTATGCCTGCAGCTTTCCAATCAGATACAACTTTTATGCCGTCGGTGTTCTGCCAATGAAGCATATGTACTGCAAGAAATGCCTCGATATAAGATTTTTGTGCTACGGTACCATAAATTGTACCATCTTCAACATAGGGAAGCATATCGTCATTACGATCCATAGCTACAATTTTAATATCTTTTCGACCCGCTTCGTTGACTGCAATTGCGGCTCCTTTTCCGCTGTCACCGTCAGTACCACCAATGCCCACGATATCTGGATTTGCTTGGATCGCTTGTAAATAGGCAGTTGGTGCATAGGACGGATCAGCCCGGTCATTTACAACATCTACCACTTCAATCTCTGGGTATTTCTCTGCAAATATTGCTTTGTACCCTTCGACCCGCTCAAGCACAGAAGGTGCTGGAAATGTGCCCAGTATGACTTTGCCTTTACCGCCAATAGCCTGTGCAAGCATCTCGCCACCCATCCGACCAGCGTTAAAGCCATTAATCCCAAAGAATGTCGAACGACGGCTGTTTGGAACATCGCCAGTCAAGCATGCAACTGGAATCCCAGCCTCAACAGCACGATCAATTCCGGGCGCCATTGCGGCGGCATCTCCTGGAAAAATCATGATGCCTGCAGGACGCCGTGCAATCAACTCATCAAGTTGGCGCGCCTGACCTGCTGTATCAAAGTCAAGTGGTCCAGTAAAACGAGTTGTTACTCCTAAAGCTGCAGCTGCATCATCTAACGCTGCTCTATGATCTACCCAAAATGGCACTTGCGTGACCACTGATAGAAATACATATTCCATTCCCGCGCCCGCAGCGAGCGCTTCTTTTGAAAGCATCGGCAAACCAAATGCGCCAGCAAGGCCCGTGGCTGCACCCGCCGTTAATAAATTGCGTCGGTTAAAGTTGAGTTTGGTCATTTTGATCTCCCTGTTTTTGGATCTTCACTTATTAATTGAGTGGATGGAGTTGTTTCACGTTCGTTTGCTTCGGATCAGCATGTCGAGTGCAACTGCTATGATTAATACGCTGCCAGTCACTATCATTTGCCAATAAATCGACACAGCGAGCATGGTCATGGTGTTGTTTATAAGCGCCACAAACACCACGCCAAGAAACGCGCCGAGAATGGTACCTTCTCCGCCGCGTAAAGAGGCGCCGCCAATAACTGCTGCCGCCAAAACTTGTAATTCAATGCCATTGCCGGCGGTTGGTGTACCGCTCATTAAACGTGATGCGAGTAAAATACCGGCAAAAGCTGCTAAAATTCCCGTTAACGCGTAAAGAAGAATGCGGACCCGATCTACGTGAATTCCGGAGAGCATTGCTGCTTTTTCATTGGCACCAATAAAATAGACCTGTCGAAAAAAGCGTGTATGACGTACCGCCAAGTCGAATAAGATCACCAACGCCAAAGTAACGACAACTATGAATGGAAAACCACCAAAACTTGCTTTCCCTATCCAGGCAAATGACGGGGGAAGACTGGAAACAGAAAATCCTTCTGTTAGGACGAGTGCAAATCCCCTGGCGATCGACATGGTACCAAGTGTCGCGATCAATGGATTGATACCAAAGCTTGTCACCAATACGCCGTTAGATATTCCGATAACACCACCCATAACTAGACTGCAAAGCACTGCTATAAATATTGGCATCCCGGCTAATAATAACATTGCGACTACAGTAGAAGACAAAGCCATCACGGATCCTACGGAGAGGTCAAAACCACCAGAGGCTAATAATATTGCCATACCGATCACTATTATAGCGGTAGGCGTCATGCCCACAGCAACTGCGCGGAAATTGGAGAAACTAAAAAAATATGGGTTTATATTTGCCATCACAATGATGATAGCCACAATCAGCACAATGAGGGTCAGTTCGCGAATATCGACAAATGTTTGCAATACATGGCGGAAAAACGGTTTCTTGACCAAAGTTTTGGTGTGCGTGGTCATGTTTGCTCGCTGGCTCCTGTTTGATTGTGTTGAGAATTGTTTGTTGATGGTTTTTGCAATCCTGCGGCCAGTTCAAGGAGCGTTTCCTCAGTAACCGTAGACGCATCGACATCACCCATGAGGCGTCCTTCATGGATCACTAAAATTCGTGATGAAAGGGAAACCAGTTCAGAGAAGTCGGAAGAAATTACCAAGATGGCCATACCACCGGCCGCGCGTTTTAAGAGCTCGGTATGGATTTGAAACTTTGCCCCGACATCTACACCCTTGGTTGGTTCCTCGATGATAAGAAGTTTAGGGGCGCGTTTTAGCCACTTGGCTAACATTATCTTCTGTTGATTCCCGCCTGACAAGTTTCTTACGGGTTCATTAATGCTAGTAGCTTTAACATTGAATGAGACAATTGCAGATAAACTTGCATTCCTGATTGATTTTTTTCGCATAAATCCAGCAGAGCTATGGTCGGATAAGCTGGCTGCAATCAAGTTGTCACTTAGAGTTTGTTCTAGAAATAAGCCTTCCGTCTTTCTTTCTTCGGGAACAAAACCTATGCCTGCGTGCATTGCTTGTCGAAGTGAGTCAAATCTAACGACTTTTCTCTCGAATTTAATTTCACCCTCACAGTCTCTTTGGAGCCCGATAATCGACCGAACGATCTCGCTTCGGCGCGCTCCCATCAGCCCAGCCATGCCGATTATTTCACCAGCCTGGATTGAGAATGAAATGTCCTGAAACTTAGTTGGATGGCTTAGGTTTTGAACTTTTAAAACCTCATCTTTTCCAATATTTTTGTAACGATCAGTATTCCCTGGGTGCCCACCACCCATCATCTGCGCTACGACCTTCTCCTGACAGGTCTCCGACGCGGGCAAAGTACTTATTCGGTGGCCATCGCGAAGTACAGTGATGCGATCTGCAATTCGAAAAATCTCTGACATGTGGTGGCTGACATAAACAATTCCAATTCCTTTTTTTGTCAGTGTTCGTAACACTTCGAAAAGTGTGCCTACTTCATCTGGAGCAAGGGCTGACGTTGGTTCATCCAGCAATAAAACTCGTGAATTCAGCGACAGTGCTTTAGCTATTTCAACGATTTGTTGCGTACTTATGGGCAAACTGTCCACGGGTTTTGAAACATCAATTTCCAAGCCGAATTCAGCCAATAAGGCTTCAGTTTTGTTTCGCAGTTTCCGCCAATCCACAAATCCGAGTCGCGTTGGTATCCGTCCGGCAAAAATATTTTCAGCAACGGAGAGAGTTCCAGCCAAACTGAGCTCTTGAAAAACGCAACCTATCCCCAGGGATTGAGCGTGGGATGGGCTTTCAATCTGTTGTCTCTGGCCATCCAGGTATATCTGACCTGCCGATGGCTGACTGAGCCCGTACAGCAAACCAAGGCAGGTGGATTTTCCGGCACCATTTTCTCCGCAAAGAGCATGGATTTCTCCTGGCATCAGAGCAAAATCGACGTTTTTCAGAACTGTGTTTGTTCCAAAGCTTTTGTTGACATCGTTTAGTTGTATTAGCGGAAGTAATCCGCTTGTTTGATTTTGCCCAGCCATGAGTGAAAAGAATCCTCCCGTTTCTTTATTGGCATCTGATATGTTAGATGTCAATTTAAAAGAGGAATAGAGTTTTGAATTAAAAAGGGGCAAACCCAAAAGGTTCACCCCCACAAAACTTCAGATGCGTATGGAAATTAGCTTTTAGACATGCCTTCAAACACAATAGCTGCACTTTTGTAAGCTTGCCTTGTTCGATCGATGTGGTCTATAAGTAGCGACTTGATCTGCCTTAAGTTTCCTTCCTTTACAGCCGATGCAATACCAGCGTGTTCGTCAAATGAGAGTTGGGTATGTTGGGGTAATTTAGATAAATGCGTGCGCAAGGCAGCAATCTTTCCGATATAGCGTGAATAGCTTGCAGAAAGGTAATCGTTCCCGGCGTGCTCGAAGATCAATTGATGAAAAATTGTGTCGAGGGCGAGGTATTGTTTTTCGTTTCCTTTTGACCTTGCAAGACCCATTTCACCGACTACGCGCTGCATTTCATTTGAGAGCCCAGCCGCATCGCGCGCTAGTGCAAGTTCAAAAGCCGCAATTTCAATTGCTTGCCTGAAATCACAAATTTGAGAGACTTCCGAATCTGATAGTGAAAACACACGCGCACCTTTTTGAGGCTCGATACTTACCAACCCTTCGTCTCGAAGTTGGGCTAGGGCTTCACGAACCGGAGACTTTGATACGCCAAGATCTTCTGAGATTTTTCTTTCTGAGAGAACCTGTCCCATCTTTAGCGAACCGTCGACTATACTACTACGAAGATGTTCTAGCGCGAGCTCTCGAAGAGATTTGGGTCTTTCCAGGGCCATTTATACGTTCCTCAAAAAAAATGTTGCTTATCATATGATATCTGATACTACAGATAAAGCAACCTGGTATATCAGATATCAGATTCGTGTATTGGAGGGCTGTTAAATTGCGCGCTGAGCTTATTGTCGATTGCAAAAATCAACACGGTGAGGGGGTTTTCTGGAACCCTGCTGATGGGTTGGTTTGGTGGACCGACATAGAGGGCTGTGCGCTTTGGTCATTCGATCCTGCAACGTCTAAAAGTGCTGTTCATAATATGTCGGAGCGAGTTTGCTGCTTCGCTCCACGAGCCTTGGGTGGCCTGATAGTTGCTTACGCAAACCGAGTTGTCTTGTTTGATCCTGTTACAGGTGAAGAGGTGCTTGTTACTTGGTTTGAAGCGGAAAATGCTGAGACCCGCCTTAATGATGGCCGCACTGATCGGCAAGGACGTTTTATCGTTGGAGGCATGAACGAAGTTTCAGGTAAAGCTAATTCTTCCGTAATCTGTATTGATACAGATTTGAGCGTTCGCACAATTATTGATCGCGTATCCTGCGCAAATTCCACGTGTTTCACGCCCGATGGCGCAATTATGTTTTTCACTGATACACCAGATAGGGAGATTGTGGCCTTTGACTATGATCAAGCCAACGGTTTCGTCTCCAATCGTCGAATTCACGCTAACTTCAAGGGCGAACCAGGGCTACCTGACGGTTCATGTGTCGATATTGAAGGTGGTGTCTGGAATGCACAATGGGAAGGTGGCCGTGTAGTACGCGTTGCACCCAATGGCAAAATTGATCGGGTGATTGAACTACCTGTCTGGAAGCCAACATGTTGTGCTTTTGGTGGTGCTGATCTGGATACCCTTTTTATCACGACTTCGAGGCTGATGAGTAACAACTCAGTCCTAGAAAAAGAACCGGAATCTGGTGGCCTTTTTGCCATAAGACCAGAAGGAATTCGAGGCGTACTTGATGCGCCATTCAATGGATAACCAACAGTCCCAGGAGGATATAAAAATGCTAAAAATCATTACGACAAGCACATTGGCAGCTGGATTAGCTTTCATGTCAATGAATGCAGCGGCGGAAAACTATCCCACGCCTGTACCGCTTCAAGAAGGTGCACAGGCGCCGATTGATGCGATCTCGCCCACAAATGATAAATTCCGGATTGCATACATGCCACCGGCAACCGAGTTTAATTATTACATTGCAATCGGAGAAGGTATCAAAGCAGTTGCCGCAGAGGCAGGTGTGGAGGTCTTTATGCTCGCGCCACAATCGGGTGCCGACATAAATGGACAAATGGGTATGATCCAAGATGTTTTGACCCAAGACGTCGATGCAATCATCTTTGGCACGCATGACGAATTTGCGGCTGCGCCACTTTTAAAACAAGCTGTGGACAAAGGCATGGCCGTTTTGATGATTAACTCCGACATCCCAAATTTTCCAACACCGATCCATGGAGTTGTTGGGTACTCTCAGCGCAACGGCACGCATAAAATTGCTGATTGGGCCATCGAAAATTATGGCGACAAGCCTCTTAAGGTCGGTATCATCGAAGGACAACCTGGCTATCACTCGACCGAGCGTGTTGGTGGTTTTCTCGATGGCATCGAAGGTAATGAGAACTTCGATGTGGTTGTTTCAATTGATGGCAAGTGGAATGTTGAAGGCGGTAATACCGCTGGAATGGATATCCTTCAGTCACATCCAGATCTTGACATGATTTTTGCCGCGAATGACTACATGATCATCGGTGCATCATTTGCCGCAAAGGCGCTTGGCCGCTCTGACGTCGTATTGTTAGGAAATGATGGTGACACATCAGGACTTGAAGAAATCGCTGCTGGTAACATTACTGCTACCGTAAACACATCTCCGTTCCTAATGGGTAAAGCCGCAATGTACGCAACGGTTGACGCTCTTAAGGGCACATATCCAGGAGGTTGGATCGAGACGCCTACATCGATCGAAGATAAAGCAGGCGCAATACGCGTTTTGCAGGAACCAGAGAAGCTTTTCCCGCAACCTTCTAAAGATTACTAAGATCTCCTCCCTGCTTCCTGGTAGTGCCTGTTTAGGGCGCTGCCAGGGGTAAAAATGAATCTTGAGGTTACTTGATGACGACTGCAGCACCACTCTGGGAATTTGTAGATATATCCAAGGCCTATCCCGGCGTATTGGCAAACGATAAAGTTAACATTCGGCTAATGCCTGGGTCTATTCATGGGTTACTAGGTGAAAACGGCTGTGGCAAATCAACGTTGATAAAGACACTATCAGGCGTACAACAGCCTGATAGTGGAAAGATACTGAAGAACAACATTCCGGTAACGATTAGTGATCCGCAGGCAGCACGAGATCTTGGCATTGCGACTGTTTTTCAGGAATTCTCAATCGTGCCCACCCTATCTGTTGCTGAAAATATTTTTCTTGGAAAAATGCCATGTTCCCGATTTCGGATTATTGATTGGGGCTCAGTGCGCGCGAATGCTTTACGCGTGTTGTCGGAAATAGATGTTAATATCTCCCCTGAAACGATCACTGGGACCCTGTCTGTTGGTGAACAACAGTTAGTCGAAATAGCTAAAGCTATCGCAATGGAAGCGAGCATGGTCATCTTGGATGAGCCTACCGCCGCATTGGGCGAAACTGAAATAGAACGTCTGCACCATCTATTGCGCAATATGCGCAACAGAGGCACTGCAATTCTATACGTGTCGCACCGGCTTGATGAGGTTGAGCGCATTGTCGATGAGGTGACAATTTTGCGAAATGGTCGCGTTGTTAGTGCAAGCGGTGAAACTGAAATAAATGTTTCCAAAATTGTCAGTGCAATGGTCGGTGAAGATATTGGAGAACACTATCCTAAAGAAAAACATGTTACTGCAGACGTAGTACTTGAGGCCGAGGGACTTAGAACAAGATCAGGTGTAAACAATGTAACTTTCACATTACACCGAGGAGAAGTGCTTGGACTTGGCGGAGTATTGGGCAGTGGTAGAACCGAGATTGCGCGTGCGTTATTTGGGTGTGACGAACTAACTGCAGGTCAAATCACTGTGAAGGGCAAACCTGTCGTCTTCCGCCGCGAGATCGACTCCATCCGTGCTGGTTTGGCCTTTGTCCCGGAGAACCGAAAGTTCGATGGCTTATTCTTTAATTTCCGTGCAAGCGGTAACATCACTGCAGCATCTCTGAATGCACTGAGCCGTTTTGGCATTATGAACCTTTGGACTGAAGAACAGGCCACATACGGATTGATCCGTGACTTGGACATCTCAAGTCAAGCTGAGGAAAAGACCGTTAACTTTCTCTCTGGTGGGAATCAACAGAAGATCGTGATCGCGCGTTGGTTGTTTTCAGATTCAGATATCTTGATCCTAGATGAGCCGACGCAGGGCATCGATATAGGTGCCAAGATAGCGGTCTACAATTTGATAAACAAACTGACACGCGCTGGAAAAGCAATCATTTTAATAAGCTCTGACCATGATGAATTACTTGCCATGAGTGACCGCATTGCGGTCGTTCAGCACGGCACGGTTGTACGCACAGTTGATGCTGCAGAGCTGACGCATTCCGATCTCGTGCGCGCCTCTACTATTATCCCACGTTCGAAGTACGAGGAGGAATTCGTATGAAACGGATCTTTGATGCTCAGTTGATTGGACCTTTTGCGGCGATGTCTATTGTCGCAATGGTCGTCGCGTTGACAACCGACAGGTTCTTGAACCCCGCAAATCTTTCAAATTTATTTTTGCAAGTCAGCATTGTAGCTTTGATCGCGATTGGTTCTACTATTGTAATTTTTTCTGCCGGAATTGATTTGAGCTCAGGATCGATGGTGGCACTTTTGACCATGATCCTTGCTCAAATGCTGAAATTTATGAATATACCATTGGTGTTAGCCGTGCCCCTGATCCTAGTTTCCGGGGGAGTTTTGGGTTTGTTCATCGGTCTAATTACAGCATATGGGCGCATACCTTCATTCATTACGACCTTAGCGGGACTTATCGCGTTCCGCGGCCTTGCCCTAACTTTCAACAATGGGTCGCCGATATTTTCTTTAGATCCCGCGCTGGAACCGATCTTTTATGGAAAGTTATTAGGTATTCCTTTGCCATTTTTTTACTTGATTTTCTTTTATGCACTCGCAGCATTTATGATGAATTTCACAAAGTTAGGGCGAGAGATCTATGCAGTAGGTGGTAACCCTGCAGCTGCCGTGCTTACGGGAATCAACGTTAGGAAAGTTCAGGCAACGACCTTCATTATTGCAGGCTTTATGACGGCCGTTGGCGCGATTTTGATGTCAGCGCGACTGAACTCTGGCTCTCCAAACTATGGTCAAACGTTGGAATTACAAGCGATTGCTGCAGCCGTTGTCGGTGGAGCCAGCTTGGCTGGAGGACGTGGAAATATACTTTCAACATTGATGGGCGCGATGACCATTGTGATTGTCCAAAATGGGCTTAATCTAAACGCAGCGCCTTCTTCAATTCAAAACGTTGTTCTTGGTTTGATCATCTTAATGGCTGTTGCCATCGATATGTGGCGTGTAGAAATCTCTGCCCTGATTTCGGGCGCTTTCAAAGTTTCATCTCCGACGCGATCGTCTAAAAATAGCAAGGGCGACTGAAATGGACCTAGATTTACAAGATAAGCTAGTGCTCGTTACTGGCTCGAGCTCTGGGATCGGTAAAGCAACAGCGAGTGTTTATTTGAGGGAAGGTGCTCGAGTAATTGTCCACGGTATTAATAAAGCAGAGGTTTCAGCCTGCATAAATGATTTATTACCCCTTGGGTCAGTCACAGGAGCTGCTGCCAATTTGACAAATGCTAACGAAGCTAAGGCATTAGCAGATTTTGCGAAGGCGCAAGGCGAGGTCGACATACTTGTAAACAATGTTGGCATCTTTTCCGTGAAACCGTTTGAGGTGCTCACTGACGAGGACTGGTTGCATTACTTTGATGTTAACGTGATGTCGGCCGTTCGAATGAGTCGAATTTTTCTGCCAAAAATGTTAAAGCGAGGTGCGGGTTCGATCATTAACATAGCTAGCGAGGCGGCGGTAAAGCCACTCCCGCAGATGGTTCACTATTCTGTAACTAAAACGGCCATTTTGGGACTCACACGTGGAATGGCAGAGCTGACTAAAGGCACAAATGTGCGGATCAATTCAATACTGCCGGGTCCAACATGGACTGAAGGTGTTGAAGCCTACTTTGAGGGACTAGCCGCGCAAAAAAATGTGTCAATCAAAACGATCGTTAGTGATTATTTTAAAGTGGATGAACCCAACTCGCTGATCCAACGCTTTGTTCAGCCGGAAGAGGTCGCACGTATGATTGTAACAATCTCTGCAAGTACAGCCTCCAATGGTGCGGCGCATCGCATCGAAGGCGGAATTGTTCGCAATATTATTTAACATGCAACCAAAGGAGTACCGCATGGCCGCACTTACTTTTTCCCACATTGGTATAACAGTCCCAGATCTCGAAAAGGCCGTTGAATTTTATTCTAAAGCCTTTGGCCTGTACCTCTTGATGGAACCAACTGAAATTCTGCACGATGAAAGCGCGATTGGACAAATGTGTGATGACGTATTTGGTGAAGGCTGGGGCAGCTTTAGAATTGCGCATCTATCTATGGGCGATGGCGTTGGGATCGAGCTTTTCGAATTTCCCAAAACGGTCGAAGAGGAACGCCCTTTCGAATATTGGCGGCGTGGTCTATTTCACTTTTGCGTACAAGATGAAGACCTAGAAGGGCGTATCAAGATTATCGAAAGTCTTGGCGGCAAACAACGGATGAAACAGGTTCGCAAATATTATCCTGACACAAAACCGTATCGTATGGTTTATATGGAGGATCCATTTGGTAATATTTTTGAATTGTACAGCCATTCTTACGAACTAACATATTCGGAAGGTGCATATGTTTGATCGGTCTTTATTCCAACCACGATTAGATAAACCCAAGGTTGTCATCACAGATCATGATTTCGATAACGTTGACGTTGAAACTGAGATCCTTGAAGCAATTGGTGCGGAGGTAATAGCTCTGCAGGCAAAATCTGAAGACGACCTATTTCAAATAGCACCAGTCTGTGCGGCAATGATTAATCAATATGCAAGGATTGGATTAAAAACTATTTCTAAGATGCAAAAATGTGAAGTGATTGCACGTTATGGTGTGGGTGTAGACATTGTAGATGTTGAGGCCGCAACAAAAAACGGAATAATTGTAACTAACGTGCAGGATTATTGCACAGAGGAAGTGGCTGATCACGCGATCGCGATGTGGCTCTCCTTAGCTAGAAAGCTTAGTGACTATGATCGTGCAACACATCAAGGAATTTGGAAATGGCAAAGTGGTCAGCCAATATACCGGTTGCGAGGTCGTACTATGGGCATCGTCTCATTCGGAAAAATTGGGCAAGCCATAGCTTCACGTGCGAGAGCGTTTGGTGTTTCAGTGATTGCCTTCGATCCGTATGTTTCCGCCAAAGAGGCAGCTGATCTAGACGTTGAATTGGTATCTAAGAAAGATCTGTTAGCACGATCTGATTATGTCTTAATGCAGGCTCCAATGACACCTGAGACCTATCATTTTTTGTCACACAGTGAATTTTCAATCATGAAACCTGGTGCAATCTTGGTGAATACGGGGAGAGGTCCGACAGTCGACAATGTTGCACTTTACCATGCTTTGACTGAAGGCAGTTTAGCGGCGGCAGGGTTGGATGATCCTGAGGAGGAACCTGCTAAGAAAAGAAATTGGAGTCCAATGGATAATGCAATCTTCAGTTTGTCGAATGTACTCGTTACCCCGCATGCGGCTTATTACTCAGAGGAGTCTCTCCATCAGGCGCGTGTAACAGCCGCCATTCAGGTCGCAAAAGTGCTAACAGGTCAGAAACCTGATTACACCGTAAATGCTCATTCGATCGTAAAATAAAAATAAAGTAGGAGTTAAACTATGCCAGACGTTAGTACTAATCTTCGAGTCTTCAATGACTTTAAAAGAAACCCAGAATTACTGAAAAAATTTGATCAAGTACTTGGCTCATATTCAGCGTCAGCCATATTTGCCGACGTACAATATAGAACAGGTGTTATGGATAGTGCCATCAAACCAGCCTTTCGTGCAAAAATCACGGGCCAAGCCGTCACTGTCCAATTGTCTAAAGGTGATCTTGTCGATCCGCTAAGGGCATTAGAAATGGCTAAGCCCGGCGATGTAATTGTAGTGGATGCAGGAGGCGACTTGCAGACCTCCGTTTGTGGCGGCCTTATGGGTGGCCTCGCTCAGAATCGCGGAATTCGTGGTATGATCGTTGATGGTGCTGGGCGTGATACTGATGAGCTGGAGGACATCAGCTGGCCAATTTGGACACGAGCCATCACTCCTCGTGGAACCCACACAATGTTCTCTGAACGCAAAGAAGAACTTTCGATCAATGTGCCAATCTCATGTGGTGGCGTAGTTGTGAATCCGGGAGACTTCATTGTGGCTGACTTGATGGGCGTAGTCGTTATCCCACAGGAAATTGCTGACGAGACCGTGCGCCTGGCCCAAGAACAAGCTGATCGAGAAGAAAAGACACGCGAATGGGTTGCACAAGGCAAAACGGTCGAGGATCTATTGAATGAATTTGGTCGCATCTGAACCGGCCTTAATTGGTATTGATTGGGGAACCACGTCACTACGTGCTTTTTTAATCGATTCACATGGCCATGTTCTTGATAGTGTCAATTCTTCCGAAGGCATTACAAGAGTACCTGTTCAATCTTTTGAGGCGGTTCTCGACCGCCTCATCTCGCCTTGGTGCTCGAAACCTCATTTGCCGATTTTGGCTTCAGGTATGATCACGAGCAAAAATGGATGGGTTGAAACACCTTATGCGTCTATGCCGCTCAGTGCAGGTAATCTTGCACAAGCACTGGTGCCACTTGATATTAAATTTGGCGCACGCGTTCACTTCGTGACTGGAGTATCTGTTGAGCATACTGGCGGACCAGACGTTATGCGCGGGGAGGAGACCCAAATCATTGGTGCGTCAGATATTGGTCTTAACGAAGGTACTTTCGTTATGCCTGGCACTCATTGTAAGTGGGTGAAGGTTGTTGGTGGAAAGATCGTAGATTTCTGCACGTTTATGACTGGTGAGATCTATAATGCTTTAAGTCAGCACACTATTCTTGGTACTTTAATGGAGTACCGTAATTTTGATCTAGAAGCGTTTAAAGCTGGTGTCTCAATTGGCTTGGATAGCTCTTCAAACTTATTGCAAAATCTCTTTCACGTTCGCACCCTTCCGCTTCTAAATAAAATGCCAAAGACGGCAGTAGCCGACTACCTTTCAGGCATGTTAATTGGGACAGAAGTTGCGTCTGCATCAAAAAATACCAATCTGGATTTGCCAATTACTTTAGTAGGGCAGAGCGAATTGTGTGAGCGTTATCAAATCGCTTTGAAGCTTGTAGGGCTGAAAAGTAGACACGCTCCAGAGAATATTGTGGCTAAGGGACATTTCCTTATTGCGCGAGCGGCGGGTTTGATTAGATGATTGAGTTCTCTACAGCATTCTCTCAGATGCCACTTATAGCTATTTTAAGAGGTTTAGAGGTTGTAAATGCGATCTCGGTGTCGGATGTGTTGGTACAGTCTGGCTTCCGAGTTATCGAAGTCCCGCTTAACTCTCCTAACGCGCTTAAGTCAATTGCCACCATTTCAAAACGCCATGGTCTTGAGGCCATCATAGGTGGCGGAACAGTTTTGTCTGTTGATCAGGTACACGAAATCGCCGAAGTAGGAGGTCGGCTGATTGTTTCTCCGAACATGAATCCAAAAGTAGGTCAAGCTGCGTTAGAGCGCGGTCTTTACTGGTGCCCAGGAATTGTTACTCCGTCTGAGGCCTTTGCTGCTTTGGAAATGGGAGCGTCAGCTCTGAAGGTTTTTCCCGCCGAAATGATACCGCCAAAAGCAATTGTAGCAATGCGCGCCGTTCTACCTTTCGACGCGAAAATTGCAGCTGTCGGTAGCATTACGCCTGATACAATTCCTCCATATCTTGAGGCGGGAGTTAACGGATTTGGACTTGGCTCTGCACTTTTTAAGCCGTCATATAATAGTGCTGAAATCGCATATCGCGCAAAAACATTCATCGAAGCATTAGAGAGTTCAGAATGAAACATGTCCTTGTAACTGGTGGTACACGTGGGATCGGTGCTGGTGTTGCGCGGTCGCTTGCATCAGCTGGTTGGTCGGTTATAGCTGCATCAGCGTCGCAATCAGAGATCGATGCGTTTAAACCGCATGAGCGGATTGTTACTCGATTACTCGACGTTACAGACCAAACGTCAGTTGACGGGGCTTTCAGAGATCTCACTCAACTTGATGCTTTGGTAAATTGCGCTGGCATATTGAGACGAGGCGATGAATATAATATCGATGTATTTAGTCACGTCTTGGACGTAAACCTGACCGGAACCATGCGATGTTGCCTTGCTGCTTATCCTTTGCTAGCTGAAACCAGCGGTTCAATCGTAAATACTGCCTCAATGCTAAGTACATTTGGTGGCCCGCTTGTACCCGCTTATTCTGCCTCCAAAGGTGGTGTCGCACAGCTAACAAAAGCTCTGGCAGGAAAATGGGCTAAAGAAAGAATCCGTGTAAATGCGATCGCACCAGGGTGGATCGAAACAGAGATGACCGAAGGTATCCGCGATGATCCAGTTCGAGCGGCAGAAATAATGGCTCGCACACCAATGAAAAGATGGGGGAAACCTGAAGAAGTAGGCGCACTTGTGAATTGGCTTCTCAGTGAAAATGCAGCTTTTGTTACTGGATCGGTTTATCCGATTGATGGCGGATACCTTGCAACATAAGGAGTAGAAAATGACTGATGAAATAAATCGGATGCCATACCAATTACCGTTTCCAAAGGACGCGCAAGAAGAAATTGTAATTCCCAACGCCATTAGCACGGATGATAAGCTTTGGGTTCCGCAGGCTGATAACGTCTGGTTTCGCCCTTTATGCCTCAATAGATCTCAAGGGTATTGGATGAACCTATTAAAGGTTAAAAAAGCAGGAATTTTGTCTCGCCACCGCCACCCACAGCCAGTTCATGGTTTCGTTTTGAAAGGTCGCTGGCACTATTTGGAACATGACTGGGTGGCCGAGGAAGGTAGCTATGTGTATGAGCCGCCTGGTGAAACTCACACACTCGTTGTGCCCGATGATGTAGATGAGATGATCACCTATTTTCAGGTAAACGGCGTGATGTGCTACGTCGATCCATGGGGTAACGTAACTGGCTTTGAAGATGTTTTTACCAAAATAGATCTCTGCCGAAAACACTTTACTGAAGTAGGGCTAGGAGAAGACTACGTTGATCAGTTTATCCGGTAAGACTCAAGGTATTGCTCTAGTTACCCATGACGGGAAAACAATGAACTCGTTAATTGGAACGGTTGTGCCGAATTTCATTTTTCAACGTTAAGACAACGGCAATTGGAACGAGAGGGGCGCACATCGGTAACGCCTTCTCTTCACTGAATGTTAGAAGTTTAAAGAGCAGCCCATTTGTTGATGATAAACTAATTGGTAGCTTGTTTTCTGAGGGGAAACTTGTCGTGTTAATCTTGATTGTAGATCCTGACGCTCAAATGTCATTCGATATTAAAGTTAAAGCTTTAAAATGCGTCTCGACGGTCTATGATCTACCCGTGGCGTAATCAAGGTCAATGGCCGATCTTATCATGTAGAGTTTGTACAACTAGTCAGTAATTTATAATTTAGTTGTATGAAGTTGTCACACGATTTGATCAGTTGTCCCTCAGAAGATAATGCGGAAGCTGACTCAGCTGTTCTACGCCCAGTTGGCTCATATTTGCCTTAATGTCAGACTTCAAAATATGCACTAGATGATCAATGCCTTTGCGCCCAAATGCTGCAACTGCATAATGAAATGCCCGACCAACCATCACGAAATCGGCTCCTTTGGCGATGGCGCGCATAATATCAAGGCCCCACGAAACACCAGAGTCGTAAATCAAGGGAACATCCTGACCAACAGTTGCTCGGATTTTCGGTAATTGATCGATAACTGCGGGTCCTGCTTCAAACTGGCGGCCCGAGTGGTTGGACACCCAAATGCAATCAGCGCCCATGTCAACCATACGCTTTGCGTCTTCAGGTCTTAGTACTCCTTTGACGATCAAATTACCGTCCCATTCTTCACGTAATTCTTCAAGGTATTTCCAATCAGGAATGCCCCGAATTAGAGCGCCAGCATGGGTAAAGCTCTCGCGGCCACGACTAGGAATATAGTCATCAAAGAACCGCATGCGTGGCATGATGCCTTCACGAAGGTGTGAGAAGCACCAGGCTGGGCACCGCGCCATTTGCACTAAGGTACGGAAATCGGCCTTGGGTGGAACGGTCAAATTAGCACGACGTTGGCGCTCGCGGCGGCTTTCTTCAGGGACATCTACCGTTATGATTAATGTGTGAAATCCTGCTGCCTTTATTCTTAATAGCATTTTTCGCCGTAAATCTGCGCTACTGACAGGGTAATGCTGAAACCAACCATTCTGACCGATATGCGGCGCTACATCCTCTGGGGAGGCAACGGCGACACTTGACAACGAAAACGGAATGTTGTGAACGACGGCAGCTTTTGCTAGCATACGTTCGGCGCCTGCCCACATTAAACCGGACATGCCGATGGGAGCGATCCCAAATGGTAATTCGTAGGACTGCCCCAAAAAATCTGTTTTTAGGTTCGCCTCAGTCTGGCCACATAAGACGCTAGGCATAAATCTAATAGAGTCCAGTGCATCCCGATTGATTTTTAGCCCTAATTCGCGCCCGGTTGCACTGTCAAGATACTCGAAGACAAACTTTGGGATACGCTTTCGAGCTTTCTTTCGAAGATCTTCAATTGAGGGGTGTGTAAGGTCTAAGTCCATTGAATTTGAGCCTTGCCGTCCTAGTTTACCACAGCGATGGGAGTGCAAGCGAGATAGCTGGTACGTAAGTGATTAACATCAATAACAATAACATGCCGATAAAGAAGGGCAGAATAGCCTTAGTAAGCTGTTCAATTGAAACCTTTGATATGCTGCTAGCCACAAACAAGTTTACTCCTAGAGGTGGCGTGCAGAAGCCAATGGCTAAATTTACCGTCAATATGACACCAAAAACGATCGGATCTACGCCAATTGCGCTTGCTACTGGCAAAAGGATAGGAGTCATGATGATAATAGATGAAATTGTTTCCATGAACATTCCAATAACCAGAAGTAGAAGGTTGATCAGCAAAAGAATTATAATAGGGTTGTCTGAGAGGCCGGTAATTAAGGCAGCTAATTCTGTGGGGATGCGCGCCAAGGTTATCAGTCTACCAAACGCAGTAGCCATAATAACAAGCACTAAAATCGTGCCGCTAGTCTTCGCGCTGCCTGCTAAGATTGAGGGCAGTTGTTTAAACGTGATATCACGATATACGAATAATCCTATTATCACTGCATATACTACGGCCACCGCACCGGCCTCCGTTGGTGTAAATATGCCGCTATAAATACCACCAAGTATGATACCTGGAACCAGCAGTGCCCATATCGATGTTTTGAAGCTGTGCCAAACACCTGCACCAGAAAATGTGGTCGCCGCTTCTTTCACTCTTTTATCGTTGCGAAGCAATATGCGGGCAACCAACATAAACATTAGCGCGAAAAGAACTCCTGGCACCACGCCTGCAAGAAATAGCTTGCCAATTGAAACCTCTGCTGTAACGCCATAAATGATAAAAGGGATGCTTGGTGGGATCATGACACCGATCATACCAGATGAGGCGGTAAGCGCGCCACTGAAGCGTTTTGTATAACCAACTTTCTCCATTTCAGGTATCATATTCGAACCAATAGCCGCAACGGTTGCTGGAGAAGAACCCGAGATTGCTGCGAAGAACACACATGCTAAAACGTTTACGTAAGCCAAGCCACCGCGAATATGCCCAATTAGTGCATTTGCAAAGCCCACTATCCGTCTCGACATTCCGCCATGCTGCATTAAATCACCCGCAAGGATAAAAAGTGGCACTGCAATCAATGGAAATGAGTCTGCTCCGGTCACTACTGATCTTGCTAGCAAGACCATGGGTGGCGTGCCCTCTACGAAAATCATTACAAACATCGTAGCGAGGCCAAGGCACATACCAATTGGAACGCTTAGAAATAGAAACAGTATTAATGAGGTAAAAAGTGTCAAAGCGAGCATGCATTTGTCCTTATGGTTCAGATTGGGCAATAAGTCTCAATGTACGCACCAGGTGCTGGACTATACGGATTGATGAAAGTGTTGCACCAACCGGTGCAGAGGCGTAGAGGATGGGTATAGGTAGCCCAAGAACGACAGACGATTGGCTCGCTACAAAAGGCATCTTAATTAGTTGGATGCATTCGATTGTTAGCATCGTTAAGAAGCCAAGAACAACCACTGCCACAATTACATCCACAATTAATCTTGCTCTATCACTGAAAATATCGCGCAACACAGTGATGCGGACGTGATCGCTCGTCTGAAATGCATAGCTGACACCTATCCAGACAAACCATACAAATAGCCAAAGAGTGAGTTCTTCACCCCAAGAAAGGGATGCGTTCATTACGTAGCGCATGAAAACGTTACTGCTTATCAATATAACAATGGCGGCCAGAAGTAAGCTTGCCAAAGCTTTTTCTGCATTCTTATCTAACCACCTTAAACTATCCATTTTAATAATCCCATGTGGATACAGGTGCCCGTAAATTTCTAGCAAGCACCTGTATTTGCCTATAGGCGTAATTTTAGTTTGCACTAGCTTTGGCGACAGAAGCCACCCAAGCGTCGTAGGCCTCTGCACCAACTTCATCACGATACTGAAGACGCACGCTTTCAGTCGCATCAGCAAAAGCTTGTCGTTGCGCAGCTGATAATTCTAGGACCTCAACGCCGGCAGCACGTATCTCTTCTAGCTGTGCGGCGTCTTCAGCAGAAACAATCTCCGCCTGGTATGCACGAGCGGCAGCCATTGACGAACGAATTAGCTTCTGATGCTCTTCTGGTAAGCTTTCAAAAAATGATTTTGATATTACGGGCATGTATACCGCGAATACATGGCCTGTAGTCGATAGATATTTTTGAACTTCATAAAAACGCTGTGAAGTGATTATGGCCAGCGGATTCTCTTGCCCATCGATTACACCTTGTTGGAGGGCTGAGTAAACTTCGCCAAAATTCATCGGCGTTGGGTTTGCTCCAAGTGTTTCAAAAGTAGCAACGTGCGCGGGAACTTTCATCGTGCGCAGCTTCACACCGCTCAAGTCGGCAGGGGTTGCGATCGGACGAACATTATTTGTTACGTTTCGAACACCAAGCTCCAACCAACCAAGGCCGACCAATCCTTGATTTTCAACGCGTGCAATCATTCCATCACCGGCGTCGCTTTCTAAAACCTCAAACGCGATGTCCTTGGAAGCATACATATAAGGGAGCTCGATTACAGCAAAGGCGGGATCCCAGCCAGCAAAAAATGACGATGGTGGAATAGCCATCTCTAGAACGCCCGTTTGCACCCCTTCGATCATTTCTCGATCTGGGCCCATTTGAGATGATGGAAATATTTGAACATCAATTTCTCCATTAGAACCCGCCTCAACCAATTCCTCAAAGTGCATAAGTGCTCGATGCATATGGAATGTTTCGGCAGCGCCGTGGCCTATTTTTATGATGGTCTCTGCTGAGGCAGCGAAACTTAACCCTGCAGACAGAGCAATGGTCATCGCCAATGTTGATTTATTAAACAAAACATCCTCCCTGGATTTGAATAAGTAAGCATATATATCTAACATCTGAGATATCAGATATCCGTTGAGGAACAACAAATAATGTGTTTACGTCAAGAGAAAAGTTTGGGGTCATGGCAAATTACCAATCAAACTACGGCTAAACATCACGATTTGTTATGTAAAATTACTACGCTTAATATTTTTATTATTATGAATCTAAAACTAATTTCGCGAGAATAAATGACTGAAGCACGCTTCTCTGATGAGATATCAGTTAAAAAACACCGATTCGAGATCCATTTTGATTTCAATATCTTTTAAGAGACGGTGCACATTGTCGAGGAAGTTTTCGCAACTAACGGATGTACTTCATCGGCTTCACAGCATGATCTTTTCGCCATAGAGATCATTGAAATTTATTATTTTGCAACTTAAAATTGTATTTCAAAAATTGTTGCCTCAAGTAAACGATATGCCTCTTTGAACAAGCACACCCCACACCCATCGGTCCGTACCACCTAAAACTCAAATAAGTTTGTTGAAGGTTACCGTTCAGCGACAATTTAAACTTTTGTTTCGGAATTCTGAAGGATCCATCGAGGTATCAGTTTATAAAACTAGCCGGTACATTTAAAGTGGGTGAGAACATGGGTAACGACGCAATCACGGAGTAACATATTGATTTTGTTTACGTGATGGCGGAGGAGGTGGGATTCGAACCCACGGTAGACTTTCACCTACGTCGGTTTTCAAGACCGGTGCATTCAACCACTCTGCCACTCCTCCGACG
>JALRKK010000053.1 GCA_023268935.1 Glaciecola sp. | reverse complement strand
GGTATGGGTTCTGCGCCAAACGCAGCAGCATCAGCGACACCTTACCCACCACACCCAGACACGGCGCATCCAGCATGGATTTGAGCGTTTCGATATTTTCTTGCGCAAACGGCTGGTCACAAAAATCATTCCCTACCCAACCCAATACGTCACAGCCACTGGCCTTTACCGCCTGATACGTTAACAACGCATGATTGAGACAACCCAGACGCATTGCTACTACTATCACAACAGGTAGTTGATGCTTGGCGACCCATGATGATAGCAATTGGCCTTCACCTATAGGCAACGCCCACCCACCAGCGCCTTCCACCAACAAATAATCGGCCTCAACTTGCTGTAAACGCGCCAACGCCTCATCCAACACCGCTGTATCAATTGCCTGATGCGCCAAATCCGCCGCAATGTGCGGGGCAATTGGCTGCGCAAACGCAATTGGATTGACCCATTCATAGGGCAGTTGAACCGATGCTTGCGCCATCAACGCCAAGGCATCTTCATTGCGTAAGCCCGCTTCCCCATCTTCAATAACCAGCTCGCACCCAGCCGAAATGGGCTTGTGTCCGATCACAGAATGACCCTGTTGTGTCAACGCCAACATAAGACCTGCACTGATGACGGTTTTGCCTACATCCGTATCCGTGCCAGTGACAAAAAACGCCTGCATAATTCTCATACCATCTACTTAACTAAAGACAAAAAACACACGCGATAATCCAGACTGTAATCACCTTCTAAACCATCGATAATGTGTTCATATTGAGTACGACCTATTGGAGACACAGCGGATTGACTTATGACGGTACTCGCCCCAATCTCTTTAATTGAGCCCATCATCGTACGAAAATCGTCAAACTCATCCACAAACACTTGCTCGTCCATTTGACACTTGGAAAATAACCCACTGGACCATTGCGCAGACGCCGCAAAGTCATTTATCCGCCCAGTTAAACCTGCATCTTTAAACGCTTCGCGTAAACGCTCAAAACTCGGTGACACCATGATCGCGCATAACGCGCGCCCGCCTGGTTTCAACACCCGATGAATGTGGCTCAACACCCGCTGTGGCGACTCTGACCACTGCAAGGCCATCGAGGAAAACACGTAATCGGCTGAGGCGTCAGGCAATCTTAGATCATCAAAATCACTCTGCACAATCGGATACGCCGACACATTATTGGCCACCATGCCTTGTGCGATATCGACACCGACTACATGTTCAGCAAATGCGCTCAACCCAGCCAAGTTATGCCCCACCCCGCAACCGAGATCGACAATGCACTCACCACGGCCTGTAAACCACTTAGATGCTCGTGCCAAGCCTTCGTGCGCAATTCTGTGTTGCACCCTAGCTTGCGCAACATAATCTTGTGCGTGACGAGAAAACTGTTCAGCCACTTGGGTTTTGTTAACCCGAGGTGATTTAGTGATGACTACCCCCATCCTTGCTCTCGCATCAAACACAACGCATCAATCAAGGCGTCTATGTCTTTATCTTGATGCACCGCGGATAAGGTTATGCGCAAACGGTCTGAGCCTTTGGGTACGGTGGGCGAGCGAATCGCGCCTACCCACACGCCTAAAGCACGCAAATAATCGGACGCCTGCAACACCCCTTCTGCTGAACCTACGATATACGGCTGAATCGCGGTCTGTGACGCCAATACTGGTAAATCATGTCGCGCCACGCCCTTACGAAAACGCGTAATATTCGATTGCAACCGCTGACGTTGCTCCCCTGCCACGATCAGCGCCAAACTGGCCAAGGTAGCTCGAGCATTGGCCGCACTCATCGCGGTAGAATAAATATAGTGTTTGGCGTGATTGACCAGATAATCAATCAAATCTTGCGAACCGGCAATAAACGCACCAGATGTGCCAACTGCCTTGCCAAACGTGCCCATCACAATAGGACAATCCGCTTGTGTCAGACCAAACGCATCCACACTGCCAAGGCCATTATCGCCCAACACACCCAAGGCATGAGCATCGTCGAGCATGAGCATGGCATGGTGCTCCTGTGCGAGCGAGACTAACTCGGGCACAGGCGCGGTATCCCCATCCATACTGAATACGCCTTCTGACGCAATCAACGTCGCAGAGTCTTTATCAATCGCCTCAAGCAGTGTTTGCGCATGCGCAACATCGTTGTGGGCAAAGCGTTTTAAGCGCGCCTCACTGACCATGGCGCCCTCAATAAACGAGGCATGCATCAGTTTATCGCTCACCACCACATCGTTTTTTTGTAACAGCGCTTGGCATAAGGCGTGATTGGCTGCAAAACCTGAAGAAAATAACAAGACGGCCTCACGACCCAGCTTCTCGGCTAACCAGGCTTCCAGTCGCGCATGTTCAATGCTGTGCCCCGTGACCAAAGGCGATGCGCCAGAGCCTGAGCCGTATTTCGATAGCCCTTCGACAAACGGTTGCAACACCCGCTCGTCAAAACGAAGGCCAAGGTAGTCGTTGGATGCAAAGTTCAGGTAGGCTGTCCCATTCACTTTTAGTACGCCAGCGTAATCGTCCTCAGCTACATAGCGAGTTCGCAACAAGTCTTGTTGTGTTTTGTGTGTCAACGCGTGGCGAAATCGCTGTTCAAAGGGATTTGACATAGCTAAAACTACTTCACTTCGGTATACAGCTCTGCTTGGGCTTGAGCTGAGATTTCATCGGCTAACGCCGCTTCGTACGCTTCATCCGAAAACGATTTGGTCATTTCGCGATTAATCCCGAGCTTTTTGAACAACTGGACGTCTGCGTGCGATTCTGGGTTTGAGGTCGTCAACAATTTACATCCATAAAAAATTGAATTTGCGCCCGCCATAAAACACAAGGCCTGCATCTGTTCATTCATGGCTTCACGCCCTGCGGATAACCGCACATAGGATTTGGGCATCATGATCCGCGCCACAGCAATGGTACGAATAAACTCAAAGCCATCCAAATCGTCCACTTGGTCCAGCGGTGTGCCTTTGACTTTGACCAACATATTAATGGGCACACTTTCTGGGTGACGCTCTAGGTTGGCCAACGCCATCAATAAACCCGAGCGGTCTTGCGCCGACTCGCCCATGCCAACAATCCCCCCACTGCACACATTCATGCCGGCATCGCGCACATTTTGCAGTGTGTCTAAACGGTCTTGATAGGTACGAGTGGTAATGATATCGCCGTAGTACTCAGGAGACGTATCTAGATTATGGTTGTAATAATCCAGGCCAGCTTGCTTGAGCATTAAGGCTTGGTCGCGCGTGAGCATGCCCAACGTCATACAGGTTTCCATACCCATGGCTTTGACTTGTTTGACCATATCCACGACATACGGCATATCGCGATCTTTGGGATTACGCCACGCCGCCCCCATACAAAAACGCGTTGAGCCTGCAGCTTTCGCTTCTTTCGCCCGCTCGATGACTTTTTCAATTTCCAATAAGCGTTCTTTTTCTAAACCGGTGTCATAACGCGCGCTTTGTGGGCAGTATTTGCAGTCCTCCGGACATGCACCGGTTTTAATCGATAATAAGGTGCTGACTTGCACGTGATTTGGGTCAAAATGCGTACGATGTACCGTTTGTGCTTGAAATAATAAATCGTTAAAAGGCAAGGCAAACAAAGCGTCTACTTCGCTTTGCGTCCAATTATGTCTAATTTGATTCGGGGCCTGGGGGATTTGCGCGTTCATGTTGGTTACTTTTACAGTCTTTACTTAATCGTAGTTAACGCTTAGTCTATGCGCACGCACCAACTTGTCAACTTAATAAAATACATAAAGTTGACCTATGTATAAAAAATAACCAAATGAACAACATCGATTACGACAAAGCCCATATCTGGCACCCCTATACTTCGGCAACTGAGCCATTGCCTTGTTACGAGGTGAGCAAAACCGATGGCGTGCATATCACCCTTGCCAGTGGGGAGATGCTCATCGATGGGATGTCATCGTGGTGGGCAGCGATCCACGGTTACAACCACCCGCACATCAATGCCGCGGTGAAGCGTCAAGTCGATGAGTTTTCGCATATTATGTTTGGTGGTTTGACCCATGAGCCAGCGATTAAACTGGCTAAACAGTTATTGGCGATGGTACCTGAGGGGTTAAATCGCGTGTTTTTTGCCGACTCAGGGTCCGTATCGGTTGAAGTCGCGATCAAAATGGCACTGCAATATTTTGCCTGCCAAGGTCAGCCACACAAACACAAAATTCTTTCGCCGCGCAATGGATACCACGGGGATACCTTTGCCGCCATGTCGGTGTGTGACCCCATCAATGGCATGCACTCGTTATTTAAAAATGTCCTTGCTGAGCAAATTTTTGTACCGGCTCCACAGACCCAATACGGTCAAACGTGGAACGAGGACGAATTAGCCCCTCTTATTGATACACTCAATGATCATCATCATGAAATTGCCGCCATTATATTGGAGCCCGTCGTACAGGGTGCCGGTGGTATGCGTTTGTATCACCCTGAGTATGTGCGTCGCGTTAGGCAACTATGCGATGAGTATCATATTTTGTTGATCGCTGATGAAATCGCCACGGGCTTTGGGCGTACTGGGAAGTTATTTGCCTGCGAACACGCTGGCATTACCCCTGATATTTTGTGTCTGGGTAAAGCCCTGACAGGCGGGTATATGACCATGGCTGCGACCTTGTGCACCGAAGATGTGGCCTTAGGCGTGTGCCAAGGCGCCCCCGGAGTGTTTATGCATGGCCCGACGTATATGGGCAATCCTTTGGCTTGTGCTGTGGCCTCGGCGTCGCTAGAACTCATCGCCTCGAACCAATGGCAAACACAAGTGCACGATATCGAGCAAGCTTTGCACACCTTTTTGCCTCGATGCGCAGAATTGCCGCAAGTGGCTGAGGTTCGAATTTTGGGTGCCATTGGTGTGGTCGAAACCGTGCAACCGGTTGATGTTGCGCGCATTCAAGCGCATTTTGTCAAATCCGGCGTCTGGATCCGGCCATTCGGTAAATTAGTGTATATCATGCCCCCATTTATCAGTGAGCCAGAGCACATTAAAGCCTTATGTGATGCGATATATACTGGGGTGCAAATTTAGTTTTTATTGGGCATTCGCTTTCAATATGCGTATAATCTCGCGCAAGCAAAAATTTAGGAGTAATTGACTATGGCGTATGCCGCAGTGACTGATGTACTTAAAGGTACTTATGCAATCGGTGATACGGTCACCGTAAAAGGTTGGGTGCGCACCCGACGCGATTCTAAAGCTGGTTTGTCTTTCGTTGCGTTGCACGATGGCAGCTGTTTTGATCCCGTACAAGTCATTGCCCTCAATACTTTAGCCAATTACGATGAAATCACTCGATTGACTGCGGGTTGCTCACTCGAAGTGGACGCTACCGTCAAGGCCTCAGAAGGGCAAGGCCAAGCGCTTGAGCTTGAGGCCAACGAGATCCGCGTGATCGGTTGGGTCGAAAACCCAGACACCTACCCGATGGCCGCAAAACGCCACTCGATTGAATACCTTCGCGAACATGCACACCTTCGCCCTCGTACCAATGTCATTGGCGCAGTGACACGAGTCCGTAACTGTTTGAGCCAAGCCGTACACCGGTTCTTCCATGAACGTGGCTACATGTGGATCTCAACCCCGATTCTAACCGCCTCAGACACCGAAGGTGCCGGTGAAATGTTCCGCGTCTCAACCTTGGACATGATGAACATTCCACGCGATGACAAAGGCGAAGTGGACTATTCGGAAGACTTTTTTGGCAAAGAAACCTTCTTAACGGTATCGGGTCAGCTCAACGTCGAAACTTACTGTACGGCCATGTCCAAAGTCTATACCTTTGGTCCAACCTTCCGCGCTGAAAACTCCAATACCTCGCGTCATTTAGCCGAGTTTTGGATGGTTGAGCCAGAAGTCGCATTTGCCGATTTGAACACCGTTGCCGGCCTTGCAGAAGACATGCTGAAATACGTGTTTAAAGCGGTATTGGAAGAACGCGCAGATGATATGGCATTTTTTGCACAGCGCATTAACAAAGACGCGATCACACGTTTAGAAAAAGTCATCGAACAAGATTTTGTGCGCATGGATTACACCGATGCGATCACGATTTTGGAAAACTGTGGCAAAGACTTTGAATTTCCAGTGTCATGGGGCATTGATTTGTCATCTGAGCACGAGCGTTACTTAGCGGAAGAACACGTCGGTGCGCCGATCATCATGCAAAACTACCCCAAAGACATCAAAGCGTTTTATATGCGCTTAAATGATGACGGTAAAACCGTTGCGGCAATGGATGTGCTTGCACCAGGTATCGGTGAAATCATCGGTGGTTCACAACGTGAAGAACGTTTGGATGTCTTTGATGCGCGTTTAGAAGAAATGGGACTAAGCAAAGAAGATTACAGCTGGTACCGTGACTTGCGTCGCTATGGTACCGTACCTCACGCAGGCTTTGGGTTAGGCTTCGAGCGACTGGTTGCCTATGTCACAGGTATGCAGAATGTGCGGGATGTGATCCCCTTCCCACGCACACCGGGTAATGCAAACTACTGATTCGGCTCAGTTCTACTCGACGTAATCAGGCAGCGCTTCGCTGCCTTTTTCATATCACAACTTGTTACATTTGCTGACACAAACTGACAATTAGTTCCGTTATGCTTACCCTGTCAGAATTTTAAAGGTAAACACATGTCCATCTCGAACGCATCTTCACAGACATCTGCAAACGGAACTCGCAAGGGTTTACTCACCAAAATCGGCATGCCCATTGCGATTCTCGTTATTGGCGTGGCTGGTATGCTAGGGATCAAAGCGACCGCACAAGACAGCGAAGAAAAAAAACCCGTCGATACTCGCCCTAATATCAGCTATCAAGCGGTCCAGCCGATCGACCACACCGTCATCATCAGTGGCAACGGCGAAATCAAGCCCAAAGAATCCACTGCTCTATCGGCGCAGGTATCTGGTGAAGTTGATAGCTTGCACCCTAATTTTGTTGCAGGCGGATTGGTTAAGCGCGGCGATGTGTTGTTTACCATCGAAAAAGACGCTTATGAAGCTGCTTTATGGCAAGCCGAATCAGAGCTGTCTCGCGCACAAGCTGCATTGATTGAAGAACAAGCCCGCGCCGATGTCGCCCAACGTGAAGCCAAAAATTTACCCAAAACCAAAGTCACTGACCTATATTTGCGCAAGCCTCAGCTGTTAAGTGCCCAAGCCGCGGTTAAATCCGCGCAAGCTCGCCTCAAGTTAGCTCAACGCGATCTCAATGACACCATTGTCAGAGCCCCTTATGATGCCCTCATCATCATGCGCAATATTGGCGTCGGTCAGTTTGTGAATCGCGGCATTGAAGTAGCACGCTTAAATAGCATTGAAACCGCTGAATTGGTGTTTCCAGTAGCGGGATTTGATGCGGTATTTTTACCAGACGATATCGTCGGTGCGAATGCCACTATGCACGCTCGCAACCCTGATAAAACCACTCGTAAAGGCAGTATTACCCGGGATTTGGGGATCGTTGATAGCGCGACTCGCATGAGTCAACTCGTGATCGAAATCAACGATCCATATGGTCTTATCAATGACGCTGAACCACTTAAATTCGGCACGTTTGTGGATGTACAGTTTTCCGGCATTACGATTAAAAATGTCTATAAGCTGCCACAAACCTTGGTCAATAATCGCCGTGTGTGGGTCGTTGACGACACCAACAAGCTGCGCATCAAAAACGTCACAGTCTTGCGCGAAGAGGGCAAGTATTTTTACATCGATTCAGGCCTTTCCCCAAATGACAAAGTCGTCATGACTTTACCTGAATACCCACTCGATGGCATGGAAGTCAAAATTACCAATGACAAAAACGAGGTTGTGGCCACCCCAACCACTGCTAATAGTGCAAGTGAATAAGGAGTTCCCATGAGCGATTTACCTATTTCACCCACGCCAAGTCCTGAGCCTGTGCACCCAAGAGAGACGGGGCTGATTGCTTTTTTTGCCAACAATCCGGTCGCGGCGAACCTGATGATGATTTTTATCATCGTTATGGGTCTAGTGAGTTACAACACCATTCAACGCCAGATGTTTCCGAACATCGAAATTAACTGGGTCAACATTCAAGCCACCTATCCAGGTGCGGCCCCTCGTGAAATTGAAGAAAGTATCTTAATCAAAATAGAAGAAGCGATTAAAGATATTACCGAGGTCAAACAAAGTATCTCACGCTCGTTTCGCAACGGTGGCCGCATCAGCTTACGCATTCGCGAAGGTGAAGACATCAATGTAGTGTTAGACAAAATCCGCACTCGGGTTGACAGTATCGGTACCTTTCCGGCGGATATGGAGCCGATTCAGGTGACCCAAGCTGAGTTCCAGCAAGACGTGATTGAGATGTCTCTGGTAGGTGACTACCCATTAGAAAAACTCAAACCTGTCGCTTTGCAAATCGAAAACGAACTCCTGCAACTACAAAATGTCTCTCTTGCCAGCGTGAGTGCACCTCAAGATGAAATTGCGATTGAAGTCCTGCCAGACACCTTGCGACAGTACAATCTGACTATTAATGATGTACTTAATGCCGTACGTCGTTATTCAGCCAACTTCTCAGCTGGTCAAGTTCGCACCGACGGCGGCACCATCGCCGTTCGGGTTGAAGAACAAATGTACAATGGCGAAGAGTTTCGCAACATCCCAGTGGTGATTGGCAGTAACGGCGGTCGTGTGTTACTCAAAGAAGTGGCCACCATCAAAGATGGCTTCACCGAAGGCGAGCGCTATTTTAGCTACTCGGGTGACAATGCGATTTTTATGTCGGTTAAAGCCACCAAAACTCAAGATACGATTCCGGTCGCAGAAAGCGTCAAAGCGTATATCGAAAAGAAAAACTCAGAACTCCCCTCAGGCATGCAAATCAAGATCCTTGTAGATATGACCTATTATCTCAATGCGCGACTGGACATGATGTTAGGAAACTTGGTGCAAGGGGCAATTTTGGTTGCGTTGATGCTCACCTTGTTCTTGCGCTTTAAACTCGCTTTTTGGGTCATGGTCGGCTTGCCTGTCTGTTTCTTAGGCGCAGCCATGATGATGCCGGTGTTCGGCGTCACCATCAATATATTGTCATTATTTGCGTTCATCATGGTATTGGGGATTGTGGTCGATGATGCCATCGTCATAGGAGAATCCGCCTACACTGAAATTGAACAAGACGGCGGCGGTGTCGATACGGTTGTGCGTGGTGCCAAACGCGTGGCGACCCCGGCTACATTTGGGGTGTTAACGACGATGGCGGTGTTTGCGCCGTTTGTCATGTCGTCAGGGCCTGAAGGCGCGTTCTTCTTTAATATTGCTGTCGTAGTGATCTTATGTCTCGCCTTTAGTTTGATTGAATCGAAATTGATTTTGCCGGCGCATATTGCACACACCCACTTCAAACCACTTAAAGAGAACAGCTGGCGCCACAAATTTAATGGCGTGTACTTTGGTTTCATCAATGGCAAATACAAGCGCTTTATTGAGCGTTGTACGCATTGGCGCTGGTCGGTGTTTGCGGCGTTTACCGCGATTTTGCTGATCAGCTTTGGCCTGGTTCAAGCCAACTATGTGCGTATGGTACCGAACCCCAAGGTACCACATGATTTTCCCTCGATCCGGATTGAGATGAGTGAAACCGTCTCAGATGCCACGACAGTGAATGCCATCAAAACCATTGAGCAAGTCGTGTTAGATGTTGATACTCAAATTGAAAAAGAGTATGGACAAAAGATGATCCGCGATCTGCTTGCGTTTAACAACGGTCGTACTAATGGTCGTTTAGTGATCCCACTGGTTGATGAAGAGCTGCGCCCAATTGACACTTTTGAACTGGCTCGTCGCTGGCGCGAAGCCATGCCCGACATCGCGGGGATGAAATCGCTCACTATCCAAGACGATGTGAACGGTGGCGGTTCGGATGGTGAGTTTGGTTATGCCATATATGGTGCCGATATTCCTACCCTCAACGCGGCAGGCAGATACTTTATTGAGTTATTGCAACAGCAAAAAGGTTTATTTGATATCAGCTCAACCATTGACCCTGCCAATAAAGAAATCCAAATGCGCTTGCTCCCTGTCGCTGAGCAACTTGGTTTAGATCTGTCGAGCATTGCTCGCCAAGTGGGCTTAAGCTTCTATGGCGGTGAAGCGCAACGCATCATCCGCAATGGGGAAGAAGTCAAAGTCATGGTACGCTATCCGCAACTGACCCGGGAGCGCTTCTCTGATCTTAAATACACCTTAATCAAAACCCCTCGTGGTGGTGAAGTGATGCTCGGCGATGTAGTTGAGCTTATTGAAACCGAGGGCGTATCGTATATTCGCCGTGAATCAGGCTACCGTTCTGTGTACGTTTGGGGCGCGATTGATGAGGAACAAGTCGAACCCAATGAAGTGGTGAAACAAATCAAAGATGAATTGTTGCCTCAGCTTTTCGAGCGATTCCCTAACGTCCGTACCGAACTCGGTGGGAGCATCGAAGAGCAACAAGCGCAACAAAATGAACAAATCATGTTCTTCGTCGCAGGGATGATTTTGGTATTTATTCTGTTAGCAGTACCGCTGAAAAGCTATGGTCAGCCCTTGATCATTATGTCAGTTATCCCCTTTTCGATGACCGGAGCAATCTGGGGACACTTCCTGCTCGGCCTGGATTTGTCCATGATGTCGACGTTTGGTCTGATCGCCGCTGCAGGGGTAGTGATCAATGATTCCTTAGTCATGACGGATTTCATTAATCAACGTCGAAGACAAGGCATAGCCATCAAAAAAGCCGTTGTCGAAGCGGGCTGTGCGCGCTTCCGTGCCATCACGCTCACCTCAATCACAACCTTCTGTGGTGTTTTACCCATTATGTTTGAAACCAGCTTGCAAGCCTCCTTCGTGATCCCTATGGCGGTCGGGCTAGGCTTCGCTGTTATGTATGCCACGCTTGTAACGCTGGTACTGGTGCCGTGCTTATATTTGATCTTGCAGGACTTGAACAAACCGTTTAAGTGGGTACACCAAATAGTCACTAGCCCTTCTGGATTGGGCAAAAAACGCCAAGCCTAGGATGATGTGAACAGATGAAATGAACGAATAAAGCTCTGCATTGCAGAGCTTTTTCGTCATAATCCTATTTACATCTCAGTATAGATAAAATACATTGCATTCATCACAAGCTAATAACGTCTTTTATCATGCAACTTACTCCCCCTTATGCAGTTTACCTTGGCAACGCAACCGATATCCTTGGCCTCAAAATGGCAGCCAGTATTGCTTATTGGCGCCCCGAACTCTGCGTGGGTGAAATCAAAGGCCCAGACTGTACCGTTTCGACTGGATTGCAGTCACTCTCTCTGGAGGAAGCAGCTAAGGCCGGTGCAAAAACGTTTGTGTTGGGGTTTAACAATGCCGGCGGGCACATTGACCCTGAGCATTTTGCGATCATTCAAGAAGCCATGGCGCTGGGCATGAATATTGTCAATGGTTTGCATGATAAACTCAGCGATCAGGCCGAGCTCTCTAACGCCGCGGCTCAATATCACGTTGCGCTTCAAGATATACGCCATCCGACTACTCGCTATCGAACAGGAAATGGCGCAAAACGCACCGGTAAACGCTTGTTAACGGTGGGCACAGATTGCTCTGTTGGCAAGATGTATTCTACCCTCGCCTTACACAAAGAACTCGAAGCCCGAGGCAAGCCAGCCACGTTTCGTGCCACAGGCCAATGTGGGATATTGATTGCTGGAGAAGGCGTTGCCGTAGACTGTGTCGTGGCGGATTTTATCTCAGGTGCCATTGAAGCGCTGACACCGGATAATGATCCAGCACATTGGGATGTCATTGAAGGACAGGGGTCGTTATTTCAGCCGGCTTTTGCTGGCGTCACTATTGGTCTGATACATGGTGCGCAGCCCGATGCCATCGTGGTATGCCACGCATTAGGTCGCACTCACGTGCGCGGGTTGTCTGATTATGCACTACCGAGTATCACTGAGACCATCGACGTTAATTTATTACACGCCAGACGTACCAATCCCAATTGTCGTGTCGCTGGCATTTGTTTAAATACTTCTGCGGTGGATGAACAGACCGCATTAGAAGTGTGCCAAGCCTATTCGGATGAAACAGGATTACCATGTGTTGATCCGGTACGACATGGCGTTGGGCCGATCATTGATCATTTATGATCGCAATCAGTACTCATCCTCGACAATATCCCCTAAAGCGCGCCTTTAAAATTTCACGCGCAACGAAACATCACGCCGATGTTGTGGAAGTGGAATTGAGATTGGGGAAGGCAACCGCTCGGGGAGAATGCGTCCCCTATTCGCGCTACAACGAAACCCAGTCATCGGTCATTGAGCAAATCCAATCTCTACAATTACCGGCCAGCATCACAGACGCGTTTGTGGTATTAGATAAAATGCTACCACCTGGCGCCGCTAAAAACGTTGTCAATTGTGCCTTGTGGGCATTGTGGGCCGAAACAGAACAGTGTCCTTTAACCGAACTTCCCCAACTTATCGAGTGCCTTCCTGAGCCCTTTGTTTATCCAGATTGTATTCAAACCTGCCGTACGATCAGTGTCGATAGCATCGACATAATGGCGCAAGAAACTCAAGCGTTAGGCCAGCCCAAATGGCTCAAAATTAAACTCGACGCACATGACATCACTGCAAAAATCAAACAAATCCACCAGATATCGCCTCTGTCAATGCTCGTGATTGATGCCAATGAGGCTTGGTCTATTGAGTTACTTAATGAAGTGACCTCTGAGCTTGAGACATTGCCCATCGCGTTAATTGAACAACCTATCCCGGCAGGAATGGATGAGCAACTGGTGCATTACGGTGGCTCAATCCCCATTTGCGCAGATGAGTCGTGCCATACCCATGAAGATGTCGAACGTTTAGCCCATTTGTATCAAGCGTTTAATATCAAATTAGACAAATCAGGTGGACTAAGTGAAGCAATAAAGATGGTACACACCTGCCAAACACTTGAAAAAGACATCATGCTGGGCTGCATGGTTGGCACCTCATTGGCGATGGCGCCAAGTGTGTTACTCAGTACTTATGCATCGGTTATCGATTTAGACGGCCCCGCTTTATTGGCCGAAGATAGCGCGCCATATTTTCAAATCAACGGCAGTGATTTTTATACATAGCGCTTTTACCAAGATTAACTATAGTAACAAAGATACGCCGTTGGCTCTGCGACCTTCACATCGAACGTCACATTGGCATCCACATTAAATTCGGTCCCCGCGGCAAACACTTGCCACTCAGTTGTATTTGGAAGGCGCACTTCTAATGCGCCGTGTACGACGACCATGCGCTCTTTTTGGCTGGTACCAAATGCATACTCACCAGGACTCATGACGCCAGAGCTGACATGCCCTTCTGATGAATCAAAACCAATCGAGATAACGTTGTCTTCAAAATATTTATTAATGTTCATGGATGATTATTCAACTGTAATGAATGAAGGAGGCGGAGAATAACGAACCGCTACAAGGATTGCAATGGAATTCTATCAATAGCCAACCATATGGTGAGTTAATCACAGATCCACATTACTGATATTACTATGCGCATAAGCAGTGAGTATAGACTGAATTATGCTTCATAGAACGTCATCGGGACGGGATAGAACGTCATCGGGACGGGTCAATTTGATTATTAATGGAAGTATTCAAGCGGAACCAGCCGGCGATAGAATAACGATCACGTTGCGCGGGTAAGACTTCATGAGGAAATTCTTCACTCAAAAAAGTGACAATCGTACCCAATGCTGGCGTGACTTTAATCCCCTCAACATCCTGATCGTCTTGATATAAGACCAGTTCGCCTCCTGCATCTAATGGCCAGTGTGGGTTGAGATAGACTACTATAGACAAGATTCGATTGGCTTGACCCTGAAACGCATCATAATGGCGCTTGTAAAACGCCCCTGGAGGATAATGGGCAAAATGACTTTCGAATGAAAACAATCCTAAAAACAAGCGCCGATTGAGAAATGTCTGTAATTTTGCGGTCCAATTCAGCCAGATTTGACCGGCCTCAGACTCACCGGTGATCCAACTGATTTCATCTCGCCGCACAAAGTTATTTTGCTGAAAATCCAATGACCGGCCAATGCCTGCTTGCGAGAATTGGGATTGCAACATCGCTTGATTATGGCTAACTACTGGCGTCAGGACAGCGTCGGGGAGCGCCATAGGCTGAATGCTAAATCCTTTGGCACGGATATCCGATGCAATGGCCGTGAACAAAATATCATCAATCGTGCCATTATCACTGGGCAAATACTGGGCTAGGTTGGTATTCATAAAACAATTGCATCGTATTACGCAATAAAAATTGGCGCGATTGTGCGCTCAAAATACCGATTGGGCAAGCACTATTTTGGATTCACCGCGGAGTGTGATTTGTCGAAAAAAATACCGCCCTTCATGTCACACAAAGGGCGGTATTCGCTTATCTACGTTCCTTTAGGAATTAGTAAGTAAAGCGCGCTTGTAAGTAGTATGCACCACCGTTGAAGCCAAATGGGCTTGCTTCAGAGTACAACTGACCTAAGCTACCTGCGCTTGGGTTTTTGTCAGGGTACGTATCAAATAAGTTCTCAACACCCAATGCAATCACGGTACTGTCATTTAATTGATAGTTTACTTCCACATCCACCAAGACTTCTGCGCTCATACCGTTGACACCATTACCTGTGTCATCCCAACCACCATAGTAGTTGGCACGAACCATGGTGCGGAAATCACCTTGCGTGTGGTACCAAGACAAGTTGCCTTTGGTATTGGGTAGCAAGTCTTCAATCGCTTGCACACGACCCGCACTGATTGGGTTCAAGGTACCGACGTTGTCTACTTCGGTTTTGTTGTAGTTCAACGCTAAGACAAGCTTTGACTCACCTTCGCCCAATGCAAAGTCGTAGTTACCGACGATGTCGATACCCGTTGTGGTCGTATCGAAGCTGTTTGAGAAGAAACGGAACTGTGACAAATCATCCAAGCCAATGAAGTCTTGGCGATTAATAATGCCACGAGCATCTAAGTCAGTTAAGCCTTCAGAAACCGTTGCATAGTTTGCACCTGAGCCACCAGCAAAGTTTAATGCATCAACGAAGCTGACGTTTGCACCCAATGCAACACGATCAGTTAATTCGATGTTGTAGTAGTCAACGGTCCAGTCGGTATCGCCTAAACTAAATGATGCACCGAAAGAGAAGTTAGTCGCATCTTCTGGGCCTAATGTCGGACGACCGTTACCCGCACTCGCAATGAAATCGGCTGCTAGCTGACCTGCTGCAGATGACAATGGTAATGTACCTTGGTCAATCAACTGACCACCGACGTTTTGCGTGGTAACGTTCGTGATGTTCGCTTGTCCCGCAGTTGGTGCGTGGAAACCAGTTGAATAGGCTGCACGTAAACGCAAATCATCTGATACATGATAAATACCTGCGACTTTAAAGTCAGTGGTGCTGCCAAACTCGCTGAAGTCTTCGCGACGTAATGCGGTTTGCATAGTCAAATGCTCAGTGACATCCGCTTCTAAGTCAACATAAAACGCAGTTGAGTCTTGTTTAGCAGAGGTTGAATTAGGGAAACCACCAAAGCCGTTTGAGCTTGATGAAAATCCTTGGCTGGCCAATGGACCTAATGCATAAGAAGCCTCATCGCCAGCATATAAGTCGAATTGCTCTTCGCGGTACTCAGCACCAAACGCCACGTTTAAGTCTGAATCAAAACCCACATCATACGCAGTCACAAAGCTAGCGTTGAATTGCGTTTCCGTTTGCTTCTGGCCACCAGGGGTAAAATCACGTGGTGTTGCTGGACCTAATGACGCATTAATGGTGTTCATGATGAAGAAATCAGAACGGTTTGAACCCGTCTGAGCACTTAAATCATAGCTGATGCCGTTACCGATCTCTAAATCACCACGGATACCGACCACAAAAGATTGGTCTTCGTTATCACCACCAAAACGCGGTACGAAACCATTTGGAATGGTTTCTAGGAATGAGAAACAGTTATCATCTGCGGTTACTTGTGCCAAGAAGGTTGCGTCTGGCACAACACCATTGAGTGGAATACCGTCGATACAAGAAGACCCACCGTCCATGTCACCTACTAGTACGGATGCGACAGCGTCTGCATTGCTTGATGCTAAACCGGTTGCCGGATCAACCATTGGACCGCGATAAACACCGCCGCGGTTGGTTGGATTACGGTAGAAGAAACCACCAGTTACCGTGCGCTGAGCATAGTTACCAAATGCGTACAATTCCGCATTATCACTTAGCTCAATCGCAGAGTTGAAGAATAATTTCACATCGTCTTCAACATCTGGCTGTCCCCAGTATTGAGGGACTTCATCAGTGTAGCTATTAATTACGGAGAACTGATCAGTGACCACACCCGCAGCAACCAAACTTTGCACGTCGTTACGCACAACTGAACGCACGGTTCCGTCCACTTCACGAATTTCACCGGTAATGTTTAAGAAACCGTTCTCGCCTAATGGCAAGCCCGCATTCGCAGAAACAACAAAATTGTCGCCGTCACCGTCAAAGGTTGAACCGTATTTTGCACTCAACTCTAGACCTTCGGCATCGTCACGTAGGATAAAGTTTAATACCCCTGCAATGGCGTCTGAACCATACTGTGAAGACGCACCGTCACGCAAGACTTCGACTTGCTTCAATGCCATTGACGGGATCGCAGAGATATCCACGCCTTGCGCACCATCAGAAATACCCCCCCCTAGGAACGAGATAACTGATCCACGGTGACGACGCTTGCCGTTAACTAGTACTAAAACGTTGTCAGGCGAAAGTCCACGTAAGTTCGCTGGGCGAACGATGGTTGCCGCATCCGAGATAGGCTGAGTATTGATGTCAAACGATGGTACTGAAGTACGCAACATGTCCTGGACATCAGTCGATGCATTTTGACGAAAATCTTCGCCCGAAATAACGTCTACTGGTACCGGCGAGTCTTCTGCCGAACGACCAGAGATACGAGTACCTGTAACAATGATTTTTTCGGTTTTTTCGACCGATTGTTCACTATCTTGTGCTACGGCAATAGCTGGTACAGTTGCGGTAAAAGCCAGTGCACAACCAAGTGCAATGGCGGTTTTGTTGAACTTATTGTGAGTTTGTTGTTTCAAGAGATTATCCCCAAATAAATTATTATTATGTAGTATGTAATGCAAAAATCATCTAAATTCATTATCTTTTTACGTAAAAATCGAATAAAAGATCCTTCATTTGCATACGTTTGCAATCATACATACTAAAGTACTATAGTCAACACAACTTTTGACCAAAATACATTGCAAAACAATATGAGTGGGAGTAGCTTTAAGTATCTTATTGCAAGGATGTTCTATGACCACTGACGCACCATACGATGATTCCGATCATCACCTTTTATTACGCCACCTGACCAGTTCTGACTATCAAGCTGTTAATAAACTCCAAGGTAGTGTTTACCATGGATTGGGTGGGGCTTTTCGCCAACGCTCGTTCGAATCCCAAATCAATACCTTTCCCGAAGGGCAGTTTTGTATAGAGGATAAAGGACAAATTGTTGCCGCGGCGTTTAGCGTCATTGTTGACTACGACAAATTTGGCGACAAACACACATACAATGAAATCACCGGCGATACGTATTTAACCACTCACGATCCGAATGGGGATGTGTTATACGGTGTGGAGTTTTTTGTGCACCCGGAATATCGCGGCATGCGCTTAGGGCGTCGCTTGTATGAGGCGCGCAAAGAATTGTGCCGCAACTTAAACCTCAAATCGATTATGGCCGGGGGGCGTATTCCGAATTACCGCCAATACGCCGACTCCATGACGCCGTTTGAGTACATTCAGCAAGTCAAAGAGAAAGAAATTCACGATCCGACCTTGTCCTTTCAACTCGCCAACGATTTTGAAGTCAAACAAGTACTCAAAGGCTATTTACCAGAAGACAAAGAATCTTTGGGGTATGCCACACTTTTACAATGGCACAACATGTATTATGAGGCCAAAACCCCAAGTCTTATTCAAAGTGATAAGTCCACCGCACGAATTGCTTGCATTCAATGGCAAATGCGACATTTTGAAAGTGTTGAAGCCATGTTGCAACAAGTCGAATTCTTTGTCGATGCCGTGGCAGATTACAAATGTGACTTAGCGATTTTTCCTGAATTTTTTAACGCGCCATTGATGGGCTTAAGTCCTTCTGATCAGGCAATTGATGCGATTTGGCATTTGGCGGAGTACTCAGAGACCATTGTCAACGCCATGACGCAACTGGCTTTGAGTTACAACATTAATATTGTCGCCGGTTCGATACCAGTTATTGAAGACGATGAATTGGTCAACATTGCGTATTTTTGTCATCGCGATGGCCGGGTGGAAACCCAATACAAAATCCACCCCACCCCGCATGAAAAACAAGCCTGGCTGATGAAAGGCGGAGACAAACTCAATGTCTTTGATACCGATATTGGCAAGTTGGGTGTGTTGATTTGTTACGACATCGAGTTTCCAGAGTTGGCGCGGTTGTTATCCGAACAAGAAATCAAGCTACTTTGCGTACCATTTTGGACCGACACCAAAAACGGGTACTTGCGCGTCAGGCGCTGTGCTCAAGCGCGCGCTATTGAAAACGAATGCTATGTAGCCATTGCGGGTTCGGTTGGGAATTTACCTCAGGTGGACAATGTGGACTTGCAATACGGGCAAAGCGCAGTGTTCTCGCCATCGGATTTTGCTTTTGCACACGATGCGATTGTGTCGGAAACCACCCCCAATACCGAGATGACCTTAATTGCTGATTTGGACTTTACAAAGCTAACGCAATTGCAAAACGAAGGCTCGGTGCGTAACTTTTTAGACCGTCGGCGCGACCTATATCAAGTGGTATGGAAAGGCGAAAAATAACAGATTCCGTTGATACGACCAGTCTCTGATTGTCACCTATGCCCAAAAAACGTATCATACGTGGCAAAAGTTAACGCGTTTCCAAAACTGAGATTGTCATGCTAGCAAGACGCATCATTCCCTGCCTTGATGTCCGCGACGGTAAAGTCGTCAAAGGCGTCAAATTCCGCAATCACGAAATCATCGGCGACATCGTGCCTTTAGCTGAAGGCTATGCCAAAGCCGGTGCTGATGAGTTGGTGTTTTACGATATTACTGCATCCAGTGATGCACGTGTGGTAGACAAAAGCTGGGTGGCGCGGATTGCTGAGGTCATCGACATTCCATTTTGCGTCGCCGGTGGCATTAAATCAGTAGAAGATGCGGCGGCCATTTTGTCGATGGGTGCCGATAAGATATCCATCAACTCACCCGCGTTGGCCAATCCAGATTTGATCACACAAATGCACGATGCGTTTGGACAACAGTGCATTGTCATTGGCATTGATAGCCATTTTAACGATGCAACGGGCAAATACGAAGTGTATCAGTTCACTGGCGATGAAACCCGCACTCAGCAAACCCAGTGGGAGACTGCAGATTGGGTGCGTGAAGTACAACAGCGTGGTGCAGGTGAAATCGTATTGAACTGTATGAACCAAGACGGGGTGCGTCAAGGCTACGACATCACTCAATTACGTGCGATCAGAGACATTTGTAACGTACCACTCATTGCCTCAGGTGGCGCAGGTGCCGTGCATCATTTTGCAGATGTATTCAAATCCGCGGATGTCGACGGCGCATTAGCTGCATCGGTATTTCACAAAGGCGTCATTGAGATTGCGGCGCTCAAAACGTACTTACTCAACGAAGACATTATCATGAGGCCGCAAAGGTAAAGGACCCACTATGAAAATAGACATCAGTAACACCAACGCCTTAGCATGGGCCAAAATGGACAACCTGATTCCTGCGATCGTACAAAATGCCGTGACCGGCAAAGTGCTGATGCAAGGCTACATGAACCAAGACGCATTAGACAAAACACTTGCAACCGGACATGTGACCTTTTTCAGTCGTTCCAAACAGCGTTTATGGACCAAAGGCGAAGAATCTGGAAATACTCTAAACTTACATTCCATTACAGCCGATTGTGACCAAGACAGTTTATTAGTATTAGCCAATCCAGTTGGTCCAACCTGCCATACCGGTACCGAATCATGCTGGTTTGACGGGCAAGCCTCTGACTACACCTTCATTGCAGATTTAGAACAACTGATCGCATCTCGTAAAGGCGCAGATCCTTCTAGCTCATACACCGCAAGTTTGTATAACAAAGGCATCAAACGCATTGCCCAAAAAGTCGGTGAAGAAGGAGTTGAAACCGCATTGGCTGCGACGGTTACTGATTTGGAAGAACTCAAAAACGAATCTGCGGATTTGATGTATCACTTATTGGTATTGTTACAGGCATCTGGTTTATCAATGCAGGATGTAGTAGGGATTTTACGCGAACGTCACAAATAAGAAAGGCAATGCCATGACGCCCAAACAGATTGGTCAAGCATACGATCAGATCACTCATTTATGGGAATCTGACGAGTTTGACTGGTCTAACGGGATCGCACAACACCAACACGCACTCAGCTTTGTTATCTCGAATCATCGTGCCCTCGATATTGGCTGTGGGTGCACCAATCGCATTATCAATTTACTTAGCCACCAATTTGAGCATGTAGAAGGCATCGATATTTCTAATCAAATGCTGTCTATCGCGCGCGCCAAACGTCCGGACATCACCTTTCATCATGTTGATTTTGTGCAATGGCAATCATCTCATCACTATGACTTTATTA
>JALRKK010000018.1 GCA_023268935.1 Glaciecola sp. | reverse complement strand
GGTAATCCAATAATATCCGTCTTCATCACGACGACAACCGTCACCAGTAAAGTAAACGTTATTATATGCACTAAAGTACGTTTCAATAAAACGCTTGTGATCGTTATAAACAGTACGCGCTTGTGAAGGCCAGCTATCTTTTATAACTAGGTTACCTTCATTTGTACCTTCAAGCTCGTTACCGTCTGCATCAAACAACGCAGGCTGTACACCGAATAACGGCTTAGAGGCAGAACCAGGCTTGTTAGCAGTCGCGGTAGGAAGTGGAGCGATCATCATGCCACCAGTTTCTGTCTGCCACCACGTATCAACGATTGGGCAACGCTCTTGACCGATGACACGGTAGTACCATTCCCACGCTTCTGGGTTGATAGGCTCACCGACTGAACCAAGAACACGTAGTGAAGATAAATCACAACCTTCTACTGGCTTCTCACCGTGTGCCATCAACGCACGAATTGCAGTAGGCGCAGTGTATAAGCTGTTAACTTTGTATTTTTCAACAACTTGAGCAATACGACGTACGTCTGGGTAGGTTGGAACGCCTTCGAAGAATACTTGCGTAGCACCCGCGATTAATGGACCGTATGCCATATAAGAGTGACCCGTGATCCAACCCACATCAGCTGTACACCAGTAGATGTCGTTTTCACGATAATCAAAACCGTATTTGAACGTCATTGCCGTGTATACACAGTAACCACCCGTAGTGTGTACAACACCTTTTGGCTGACCGGTAGAACCCGATGTGTAAAGTATGAATAGTGGATCTTCAGCGTTCATTGGCTCTGGCTCACACTGAGCAGAACAGTCTTCTACAAGCTCGCTCCAGATAACGTCTACGTCGTTGTTATAATCGACGTCGCCACCGGTTAATTTATGAACGATGACGTTAGTAATTGAAGGACAGGCACCGTTTGCTAACGCTTCATCAACATTTGCTTTAAGTGGCACTGAACGACCAGATCGACGACCTTCGTCACATGTGATAACCACTTTAGCAGATGCGTTGTTGATACGGTCTGCAATGGCGTTTGGTGAGAAACCACCAAAAATAACTGAGTGAACCGCACCGATACGCGCACACGCAAGCATTGCATAAGCAGCTTGTGGTACCATAGGCATGTAGATAGCAACTACGTCGCCTTTCTGAACGCCTAATTTTTTAAGACCATTAGCTAACTTACAGACTTCATAGTGAAGCTCTTGGTAGGTTACGTCTTGGCTATCAGTTGGCTCATCGCCTTCCCATAAGATAGCTGATTTCTTCGCATTCTGTGCTAAGTGACGGTCAATACAGTTGTAAGAGGCGTTTAATACGCCATCTTCAAACCAGCGAATATCAACGTTGCTTGGATCAAAAGATGTATTTTTGATGATTGTTGGTTCTTGGATCCAATCGATGATGTTCTTGTGTTCGCCCCAAAATGCTTCTGGGTTTTCAATCGATTGTTTATACATCTCTAAATATTGTTCTTCCGAAAGAATACCCTCTTCTTTCAACGACTCCGGTACAGGATAAGTTTTGGCAGTCATATTGCCTCCATTGCAGTTTTAAATATTTGTTAAATTACTAAGGACTAATGTAGCGATTCTGAGGTTTTTAAAAATAGGACTTTGGTCTATGCAAATGGTTTCACCAAACACAGCAAAGCTAATTATACCAAGGTATGTAAGACGAACGCAGTAGAAAAAAAACACCTACTGCGTTATGTAAAAATAACCAAAATCAGCCTTGTTTTATAACAATATTTTTAACAAATGGTCCATTAAAAGGCAATTGGATAGCGTTTGAAGATGGCTTGAATTCTGTCAAACTCACTTTCAGTTAGAGGCGTTGCAAAGGCATCGATATCTTCTTCAAGCTGACTGAGTTTAGTGGCGCCAATAATGGTTGAGGTCACCCCATCAATGTAATCACACCATTTGAGTGCAAGTTGTGAGGGTGTCATGCCAAGGTCTGATGCTAGTTGTACGTATCCCGCTACAGCTTCATTGGCAATTGGCGTATCTCTAAACAGTCCCATGCGCTGTTCCATACTCCAACGAGACCCTTTAGGACGTGCGCCGTTAAGATATTTACCCGATAACATCCCTGCTGCAAGGGGCGACCATGGTAAGTACGCTATGTTTTCAAACACACAGGTTTCGATGAGATAAGGCCAGTCTTTAGCATGCAGTAAGTTGAACTCGTTTTGAATGGAGACCGGACGAGGGACCCCCAATTCATCACACAGATTTAAAAAAGTATGAATACCCCATGGCGTATCATCTGATAAGCCCCAATGCCGAATTTTACCTGATTGTATTGCATCACCAAGTGCCTCTACCACGCCTCGCTTGCGTTCGATTTCTTTTTGCACATCGGTTTTAGTTGCCTTGATATCATTTGGCCAATGCGTGCCAAAATGCGCAGTCCCCCGGTTAGGCCAATGTAATTGATATACATCAATGTAATCGGTATTAAGTTGTTTGAGTGAACCTTCTAATGCAATAGATATTGACGCTTTATCAATGCCTTTACCGCCTCTGATCCAAGGCAGGCCTTTGCCAACGATTTTGGTTGCTAGGATCCAATCAATGCGTTTAGTTGGATTGCGAGAAAAATAATCGCCAATATGCTTCTCGGTTGCGCCTACCGTATCGGCAGAAGGAGGCACGGGATACATTTCAGCGGTATCCATAAAATTAATGCCACGCTCAAATGCATAATCAATCTGTGCATCGGCATCGGCTTGGTTGTTCTGCAGACCCCATGTCATAGTGCCCAAGCAAACACGAGAGACATTGAGGCCTGAAGTCCCAAGAGGAGAAAATTCCATACCGGTTGTCCTTATTTATTATTATAAAAGAGTTATGAACAGTGCTGTGTTTGAGCTAAACATACCCTACCTAGCCTCGCCATGTAAAGTCAGAATAACATTCTGTAATCTCATTCAATCCCGCTTCCCGCAACAGGTTTAGATCTTGCTTAGGTTTGTATATGTAGAAGATAATCGAGGTCTTCAAGCCCTTATGCAACAACCCCATCGCCATGGGTTGCGCACCCTCATAACCGGGCATAAATGTAAAAGGCGAATTGTGATAGGAAGAGGCTTTATCCATCCAACATTGATGCGCTTACAATAGCGCTTTCACATGCGCCACCACTGAACGCCCCAACGCACTCAAAGCGTAACCGCCTTCTAACATTGACACCAACCGACCTTGGCAATGCTTATCGGCTAATCTGCGCAATTCACGTGTGATCCACACGTAATCGTCTTCAACCAAACGTACATGCCCCAAATCGTCCTCTTGGTGCGCATCAAATCCTGCGGAAATCAGAATGAGTTCCGGTGCAAATTCATCAATCGCTTTAAACCAATGTTCCACAGCTTGACGAAACACGTTGCCGTCATCTCCCGCTTGGAGTGGCACGGGATAAAAATGTTCTGGCTGATCGTCCACTCCGCCAAACGGATAAAACGGGTGTTGAAACGACGAGCAAAACAACACCGACGGCTCGTGTTTAAAGATATCTTCCGTACCATTGCCATGATGCACATCAAAATCTACTATGGCGACGCGCTCTACCCCATAGCGTTGTTGCGCGTAGGTTGCTGCAACGGCTACATTGTTAATCAGACAAAATCCCATTGCTTTGGCGTGACAAGCATGGTGACCAGGTGGTCGAATCGCACAAAACGCTCGAGTATCTTGCCGATGAAACACCTCATCAACGGCATTTTTAGCACACCCTGCTGCGTATAACGCAGCAGTCAACGAATCTTGCATCATTATCGTGTCATCGTCGAGCCAAATATGGGGATTGTCATCGGTTTTGGCTTTTTCTTGAAGCAATGCATCCTGATGAAACAATTCATCAATGTAGGCATGACTGTGCGCATGGTATAGATGAGCACGGTCAATTTTACTGCCTTGGACTTGCTCCACCACTGTCGCAAGCCCCGAGGCAATAAGCTGATCTTGAATTTGGCTCAAGCGCTCTGGGCATTCTGGATGCTCAGGATCCATATTGTGTTTGCGGCATTTAGGATGAGAGAAGATACTGATTGCCATTGGCCTGTCCTTGTCTGATGTTCGGTAATGCTATGCCTTTACCATAGCAGGTGTCTGTCTACTGCGCATTACAACTTCAGCAGGAGCTCTTTTTCATGAATATCACTATCGTCGATCACCGCAAAGCCAAATTTATAAAATACCGCCAACATAGGCTTATTTCTGGATCTGACCATCGCATAAATAGACGACAATCCCCTATCTCGAGCGATGCCGATCAGGTTCTCGACAAGGAAAGAGGCCATGCCTTGACCTTGGGAGGCTTCTCGCGTGACGAAAGCGATTTCACAGCCTTGATTTTGAGTCTGATAAAATCGTCCCACAGCATGAATGATGTCATGTTTCCCTTGTTCTTCGATGATCGCAATCGCACAATCAACAGACTGATCCACTGAGACCAACGCGCTGGATTTTTGTCTCGATAACTGCTCTGGCGTATATCCGTAGCGCAATACGAGAGTATCATCCGAATGAGAATAGAAAAAATCTTGCAACGAACGCTCGTCCGCAGGATTTAAGGGTCTCACTATATAGTCTTTATCTTTAAAGTGATGTTTGCGCAACTGAACCGGCCCCCATTCAGGGATTTCGGCTACCGTTGGCGCTTGATAATCTGGTACCCAATAATACTGACGTACCTGTTCTAATAACTCTGCACGAAACTTAGGGTGTGCGATTCGAATAAGCTCCAAGGCTCTTTCTCTTACAGATTTACCTTTGAGCGCAGCAATCCCGTATTCGGTAACGACATAATCCACATGTCCTCGGGAAGTCACGACGCCCGCGCCTGGCGTAAGTGTCGGCACAATGCGAGAAATCGTCAAATGCTTGGCCGTAGAAGGTAACGCAATAATTGCCTTACCACCAACGGACATCGTTGCTCCAGATACAAAGTCCATTTGCCCACCAATGCCAGAATAAAAATCATGACCGATCGAATCAGCGACCACTTGTCCGGTTAAATCCACTTGTAACGCACTATTGATGCTGATCATGTTGTCGTTTTTGGCAATATTCGATGGTAGGTTCACATACGAGCTTGGCGAAAACTCTATATGAGGATTATTGTTGACATAATCGTACAAGCGTTGAGACCCCATGCAAAAACTGGTCACAGACTTACCCGGATGGAAGGTTTTGTACTTATTGGTGATGACGCCATATTCCATTAGCTCCAATAACCCATCGCTGAACATTTCCGTATGCAGTCCCAAATCAACATGGTTTTTTAACGCGCTTAATACGGCATTTGGGATCACACCAATACCTAATTGCAACGTCGCTCCGTTAGGCACCAACATAGATACATACTGACCAATGCGCTGTGACACTTCATCAATCGGCGGTATCGGTAACTCTGGTAAAGGCTCCTCTGCTCTGACCATGGCCGCAAATTGTGATACATGCAAAAAAGAATTCCCAGAAGTGCGAGGCATCAGAGGATTGACTTGGGCGATGACTTTTTTGGCAGCACGCGCAGCGGAGTGATTGACATCCACTCCGACTCCACAGGAAACATACCCGAATTCATCAGGAGGTGAGACCATAATCAGAGCTACATCCAAGGGTAAGGTGCCCGTGCGAAATTGCGTTGAAATCTCGGACAAAAACACTGGCGTATAATCAGCTCGCCCCTCATCCACCGCTTGTCGCACATCTTGTCCATGAATGAATAACGCATTGACCTTAAAATGCCCTTCGCATTCCTGTTTTGCCCACGGAGCTTCGCCAAGTGTTGAGATCTGAACGATCTCAATATCTTGGAAATCGGCTTTATGTGCAATCAGTTGATTGATTAATGTTCGAGGTAAACAGGCATTTGAACCGATGTAAATGCGCTGGCCAGAATGGATATGCTTGATCCAGTCACTTTGACTCATTTGCGGGCCTTTTGAGAAGCTATGTAATTATGTATCCGTTGTATTATGGAAAAACTGAGTGGAATGTTATTGATCTAAAGCAAAAAACAATAGATTGATCTCATGCGCTTTTTTGTTCCGAAACACATTGAAAATTAACCTCACTTAATATACGCATCATCAATAAGTGTTAATTGATAAACTGTAATTCAGCCAACTCTCGATATAATTCGCACCGCTTGATCAATTCCGCATGCCTACCGCTATCTACAATCTGCCCGTGTTCCATCACCACAATCACATCCGCATGTTTTACTGTCGCCAAGCGGTGGGCAATCACGATAGTGGTTCGGTCTTGCATCAAGTTAGCTATGCCTTCTTGCACAGCTTGCTCACTGCCTGCATCCAAGGCACTAGTTGCCTCATCTAACAATAAAATTGGGCGGTTAGCGAGAAAAGCTCTGGCGATGGCAATGCGTTGTTTTTGACCACCTGATAACTTAATGCCTCGTTCTCCAACTTGGGTCGCATATTGCTCTGGCAAAGCCATGATAAAGTCATGCGCATTAGCGAGTTTAGCAGCTTGTACAATCGCCTCACGGGATGCGTGATGATCACCATAACCGATATTCTGCGAGATATCCGTAGCAAAAATAACTGGGTCCTGTGCCACTAAAGCAAAAGATGCCCGGATTTGCGTTTGAGATAATTTAGAATATTCAGTGTTAGTAAGAGTGATTCGGCCAGATGTTGGCGGATAAAAATCCAACAGTAGATCCATCAATGTGGATTTACCAGCTCCACTAGGCCCGACTATCGCAACGGTCTGCCCTGCACTGATGGAAAGATTGAGATTGCGCAAAGCGTATTTGCCAATGTCTTGGTAACGAAAAGAGACCGCTTCTAGCCGCAAAACCTCCTCTATCGTTTCAGAGAACACCCAACCTGGTTGCATAGTTTCCCGTATCTGTACCGGCTCTTGCAGTAATTCACGGACCCTTGCGGAAGCACCTTTGGCTTTTTGGATCTCTCCAATCACTTCGCTGATCGTCGCCACAGCGCCACCGGCCATGACAGCATAGAAAATAAATGCACTTAGACTTCCGGGACTTAACTCACCGCTTATCACGGCTGTCGCCCCAATCCAAGCCACAAATACTACCGCAAAAATACTGATCGCCATAATACAAATAATTAACAAAGCGCGATAATGAATACGTTGTTCCGCTGCGCCCATTACTTGCTCCACTTTGCGGTGTAAAGACGAGACATCATACGCTTCTTGAGTGTAGGCCTGAATCGTGTGAATGCCATGCAAAGACTGGTCGATATGCGCACTCATATCCGCTACTCTATCTTGTGAGACTTGTGCATAATGCCGGACTTTTTTGCCCAGTAACTTGATAGGAAGTAAAATAAAGGGAATCGCCAACATGACAAGGCCTGTCAGTTTCACGCTGGTAAAAAGCATCAGAATAAACGCACCAATGAACGTCACTGAGGAACGAATGGCCATCGATAATCCCATCCCGATGACGCTTTGTAACACAGTGGTATCTGAGGTAAATCGTGAGATGACTTCGCCAGTGCGATTGCGACTGTAAAAGCCCATATCTAAGCGCAGCATTTGCTCGTAAAGCGCATTACGTATGTTAGCACTCACTCTCTCACCAAGCCATATCATATTGTAAAAACGAAAATACGTCGCAACACAACCGACGACAGCAATGGCAACCACGGCCAGTAGCATTTGATTGAGGAAGGCTTCATCATTGGCCACAAAACCACGGTCAATGACCAGCTTTATTCCTTGCCCAAGCACTAACCAACTGCCAGCACTTACCAACAATGCGAACATCGCGATAAAAATTCGAAGTTGATGCGGTTTGAGAAACTGATATAGCCACAGGAGCAAAGATGATTGAGGCATTATTGGACCGGCAAAAATGTAATGACTGCATCCTAAAAGGCTTTGCACTGAGTGTCAAATCAGGCCGCTCGTAAAACCACTTTATACCCTAGGATAAACGCAAATAATGCGTTGAATCACTATTCCGGAACTAGCCCCCAATAAGGTCTTTTAGTTTATCTTTAAGTTTGTTTTTTTGTTTATCAAGCGCTTCATTGATTTTGTCTCTAGCCGCATCCTTAGCTGCCTTTTTGCCCTCTGCCTTAGCCACTTTAATGACCTCAGTGAGTAGTGCATCCGTCACCGCTGCTCCGATTTGATCAGCAGGGATCCCGTTCGGTTTCCCAATGGCTCCCAAATGAAAACTAGGTAACGTTATTACATATGTGGTTTGCTGAACGCCCAGCTGTCCCACTGGCAATGCGGAAAAATCCAACTTTAAGCGCGTATCAGCAATCACGATATTATTAATGATCACCATGGGTTGTGCTGTCTTGGTAGGCGCTGGTGTGGCTTCTTTTTTAGGTATTTTAGACTGTATATGATCTTTGATAGTGAGAAGATTACTGCCTGTACTGCTATCTGTTTCATAAAGAATTACAGGTAGATTAATCGAAAATTGATCCACAACATACGCATCACCGCGTGGTGCCCCCAGATCCAAGGTGATATTTTGTAAAGACAAAGCGTTGTTTTGCGAGAAGCCTTGCGGGTTTTGCACGTTTAACTCAGATAAAGATAACCGACCATCAGAGAGAGATAGCTCTGCGTTGCCAAGTGATACCTTAGTACCAAGATATTCCATACCTTGCTGTTCTACTTGCTGCTTGATTAACGTGTCAGTTTGACTAAAGACATACCATATACCTCCAGCAATCACAGCAATAGTAACAGATATGATAATGACAATTTTTTGCATGGAGAAACATCCCTGGTTTTATTTAAAGATTTCTTTTAACTATAGTCTAGTTGACGCATTATGGTCGATTAATTCTCTAGTTCAAAATCAAAATTCAATAATAACTGAATCATTTTTTTCATTTGCGCCATCTTAAAAGGGAACTCTGGAAACTCACAGTATAATGGGATGGGGCACTTCATAAGCAGGCCTTTTAGTAATATCTTCGTGGAAGAAACGTATTAGTACTCCGGGCATCCTGCCCTCCGCCCTGCGGGCCAAATAAAAAACCCAGCCTAAGCTGGGTTTTCTTATTTGTTCTAATTTGTTCCAGACAAATTAGTCGATGATTTTCGCTA
>JALRKK010000106.1 GCA_023268935.1 Glaciecola sp. | reverse complement strand
AACATAGTGATGATCTGCTCTGCAAGCGCTAATTCGTCTTCCACAAGAAGTAAATGCATATACTGAATCATTGGATAATTGGTATGCATAGTGTACTAAACAAAGCTTAAGAAAACGTTAAGTTTTTTATCTTAAATTACGTCTCTATGTCATGCCGGCGTCATAAAAATTTGTGATAGTAAGCAAAAGATTGGTGTTTTACCTCGATTTGAATACTGGCCTGATTTACAAAAACTCGATGTAAACGATTTGGCGAATCATTATTTGCTTCCAGGCAAATGGAGTAATGTGGACGATACATCGATAGAACATTTTGAGGCAGTCCAACGCAGACTTTTAACTTCCGCGTATATTCCGCTATAATCCACGCCCTAGCTTTGCTCAGTTACAAGTAACCTTTGATGCCTGCCAAACCCAAAATCATTCTTGCCCCCATGGAAGGTGTGGTCGATGCCCTCATGCGCGATATGTTAACCAAAATTGGTGGCTTTGATTTGTGCGTGACAGAGTTTGTGCGCGTGGTCGAAAATGTCATGTCGGACAAAGTATTTTATCGTATTTGTCCCGAACTCAAACACGATGGCTTTACCCCTTCTGGCATTCCTGTCAAAGTCCAGCTCCTTGGCCAACAGTCCAAAGCCCTGGCTCAAAACGCAGTTAAGGTAGTTAAACTCGGCTCTCATGGTGTTGACTTAAACTTTGGCTGTCCGGCCAAAACCGTCAACAAATCCAAGGGTGGGGCAGTGTTGTTACAATACCCAGAAACCCTTTATGACATTGTCAAAACAGTCAGAGATTCAGTCCCTTCTGAGCATCCAGTAACGGCCAAAATTCGTTTGGGTTATGAAAACACCGATAATGCTTACGCCAATGCACAAGCGATAGCCGAAGCGGGGGCCGACTCATTGGTGATCCACGCACGTACCAAAACCGATGGGTATAAACCGCCAGCTTATTGGGAATGGATCCCCAAAATTCAAGCCGTTGTGCCCAATCTACATATTATTGCGAATGGTGAAATATGGAACGCATCGGATGCCCAACGATGTCGAGAAGTATCGGAATGTCCTGATATTATGCTTGGCCGCGGTGCTTTATCTATGCCTAATCTCGCTGCGACCATTGCTCATCAACAAAACCCCATGACATGGGATGAGGTCAAAGAGTTATTAATCAGTTACTCAGGTTATGAGATTTATGGCGACAAAGGTCGCTATTATCCCAATCGAATCAAACAGTGGCTGGGGTATTTAAAACGCGAGTACACCCAAGCGGATGAGTTATTCATGGATATTCGTCGTTTACAGTGCTCAGATGAAATCGTCTCGATTTTGCGTCGCTAATCCAAATCGGGTAATTCACTGCCGGTTCTAATATCCGATTCAGCAAGCACTTCTCTGATCCCTAAGCGGCCTAACATTTTACGCGTATTGTCATCCACACCCACGAGCACGACACTTTGGCCTTGTTGCACGGCTTTTTTGACTAGTTCAAACAAGATCAAGGAAGTCGAATATCCCACAATCCGCGCTTCATTGAGATCCACAATTAAATGTTCGTGTGATGCAAAATTGCGATAACGCTTTTTGAGTCCTCGGCCAACAGCATAGCTCATTGGCCCAGTGATTTTTAACAACACGGTATCAGGGTGTTCTGACAGATAGTTTAGATGCATGTCACATAATAACTGCGCGTCAGTTTTGCCATCACTTAATATGATATCGCCCAGTTGTAAGTCGGATAAACGTTTTACGGTATCAATATTTTTGATGAATACGCCGACCAAAACCGCTGTAATCAAATCCACGAACAAGGTGAGTCCCAACACCAAAAACATCAAACACACTGGAAACAGGGGAAGACGATGGATTTTTTTCAAAAAAGGCCAGTCAATAATGTCAATACCGACTTTGAGCAGTATGGCTGCCAATACGACCTGAGGGATTTCACTGAAAACAAAACCCAAGCCCAGCACAACCAACAACAATAATAGACCATGGATGACACCCGCTAGAGGTCCTTTACCTCCTGCTTTGATATTGATCATACTGCGCATTGTTGCGCCAGCGCCAGGCAATGACCCCAATAACCCAGCGCAAGCGTTGCCAATGCCTTGTCCGATGAGCTCTTGGTCTGAGTCGTGTTGTTCGCCACTTTCATTGTCTAACACTAATGAGGTCAACAATGAATCAATTGCGCCAAGCACGGCAAGCATAAACGCATTCAACAACATGAGTTCTAATACTGACCACTCAAAGGTGGGTGTGACTATTGGGGGCAAGCCACTCGGGAGTTCACCAATGCGCAACAACGAATTACTTTCCACGGTGAGGATCGAAATCAATGTGACGGCCACTAATGCGACTAATGCAGGTGGGAGCGCACCAGCGTAAGGGCCACGCCACAAAATTTGAATCAAAATCCCGGCGATCCCCAACCATAATGTTGGAAAATGAACATCACTTATATATTCAGGTAAGTGAGTAAAAACGTCTGTCAGTGATGCAGGAGCGGCAAAACCCAATAAAACTGGAATTTGTAATACAATAATGATTAAGCCAATGCCAGACATGAAGCCAGAAATGACCGGATAGGGCACCATCACAATGTATTTCCCGATCCGCAATAGGCCAAATAAAATTTGCATCACACCGGCCAACATAACCGTTGTGAACGCAAGGCCTAACCATTGTTCAGGAAACCGTGCGGTAAAATCCATGATCACGGTTGTCATGACGACCGTCATTGGGCCAGTAGGGCCTGAGATTTGTTGTCTGGTGCCACCAAATATTGCGGCCAACATGCCGACGATTATCGCGCCATAAAGACCAGCTATGGCACCTGCACCTGATGCAATGCCAAAAGCCAATGCTAGTGGCAACGCCACCACGCCAGCGGTCAAACCTCCGGTGATGTCTTTGCTAATATTTTGGGTAAAATCGCTGAGGCGATACAACATGAATTGAGTCGATTATTTTTTAGTCAACATAACGTATTTTCTAAAAAAAACCGATCATCCATTAGTAGTAACAGCATTTTTACATCTTTAATTAATGTTCAACTTGAGGTTCAAATTCGATTCGATTAGATTACGCCTTGACAGAATAACTAATAACTATAAGGAATTCCTATGCATGCAACCTCGTTATTGCAACGTGGCTTGGTGATCGGATTGCTATCTGCTGGTTTAGCGGCATGTGGTGGTGCGGATGAGCAATCCTCCGCGAGCACCGAAGCCAAAAACTCAGTGCAAATCAATCCGGATCCATTTCCAAGCACCTATCATCCCATCCCGGCTATGACTACAGTGATTCAAAACGTCAACATTATTGACGGCATTGGTGGCTTACTCGAAAAGGCCAGCATCGTATTACAAGATGGCAAAATCAAAGCCATAGGCAATTCCATTACCATCCCAGCAAATGCCACTGTGATTGATGGCAAAGGCAAGTGGGTTACTCCAGGGATCATTGATACTCACTCACATTTAGGCGTGTATCCTTCGCCTGATACGCGCTCTCATGCTGATGGCAACGAGATGACTAGCCCTGTGACGTCACAAGTGTGGGCGGAACATTCAGTGTGGCCGTTTGATCCTGGTTTTCAGCGTGCGTTAGCTGGTGGTGTGACGGCGCTTCAAATCTTACCGGGATCGGCTAATTTATTTGGTGGCCGGACGGTGGTCCTCAAAAATGTCCCCGATCGCACCATGCAAGACATGAAGTTTCCGGGTGCGCCTTATGGGATAAAGATGGCCTGCGGGGAAAACCCCAAACGGGTCTATGGTAACAAAGGCGGTCCAGGTACCCGTATGGGCAATGTGGCTGGATATCGCAAAGCCTGGATCCAAGCGACTGACTATAAAAATCAGTGGGATGAATATTATACTAAAATCGACGCTGGCGAGGACGCTAAAGCGCCCAAGCGGGATCTGCAAATGGAAACGCTCAAAGGTGTACTAGAAGGTGAAATTATCGTTCATATGCACTGCTATCGTGCGGACGAAATGACTGTCATGATGGATGTCATGCAAGAATTCGATTATCAAATTGGTTCCTTCCACCACGCAGTAGAAGCTTACAAAATAGCGGACAAATTGCGTGATAATAATGTCTGTTCATCCATGTGGGCTGATTGGTGGGGCTTTAAGATGGAAGCTTATGACGGTATTCGCGAAAATGTACCCATGGTCCATAACGCTGGTGCTTGTGCTGTGGTGCATTCTGATAGCGACATTGGCATTCAACGTCTCAATCAAGAAATGGCTAAGACCTGGGCGGATGGTAAACGTGTTGGCATTGATATTAGTAAAGCCGAGGCGTGGCAATGGGTATCGGCAAACCCTGCAAAATCGCTAGGGATTTTTGACCAAACTGGTTCATTAGAGGTAGGCAAAAATGCGGATGTTGTATTGTGGACTGCGGATCCGTTCTCTACGTACGCTCAAGCTGAGAAAGTGTTTATCGATGGTGGGCTTGCCTTTGATCGAAACGACCCTAAAAATTGGCCGGTCAGTGATTTTGAGTTAGGCCAAATCGCCGCGGGAGATGTCAAATGAAACGTATTTTATTTGCTGCATTTGCTTGTTTGACAATGACGGCACATGGGGCACAGTTTGCTATTGTAGGGGCCAAGGTGCATACCATGGCTGAACAAGGAACGTTGGAAGAAGCTACGATATTGATCAAAGATGGTTATATCCAAGACGTCTTAAAAGGCTCACAAACTGTCCGTGGATACGAACAAATCAATGCCAAAGGTAAGGTCGTTACCCCCGGCTTAATCGGAGCGTATACCGCACTTGGTTTAAAAGAAGTTGGCTTGTCTGCAGGACAAGTAGACTCATCAGTGGATAAGGATCACGCTGAGCATCTAACTAGTCTAGGCGCTGCATTAGATGTCTCTTATGCAATTAACCCTGATTCATCCTTGATCCCGATTGCTCGCATTGAAGGTTTCACGGCGGCTGCGACCAACATTGAGCGCAGTGGTTTCTTGTTCAAAGGTCAAGGTGCCATTATGCATTTAACGGATGACGATGCGTTGTTAAAGTCTCGTGCATTTGTTTCCGTAGATGTCACAAACAGTGGTGCGGATAGGGTAGGAGGTACCCGTGCAGTGATGTGGCCAACCCTTATCAATGCACTGACAGAAGCGTTGGAGTACGATAAAGAGGATTGGGACGGTATGCTCAGCAAAGCCGATGCAGAAGCCTTATCCCATGTCGTAGCCGGTCATATCCCTTTGCTCGTGATGGCTGATCGGAAGGCCGACATTTTGCAAGTCATTGCTTTACAACAACGCTTTGCCAAGCTCAATGTTGTTTTGGTCAATGGTGTAGAGGCTTGGAGAGTAGCTGAGCAACTCGCTCAAGCAAATATTCCTGTCATCATTAACCCAGAATATAATTTACCTGGTGGGTTCGACCGTATCGGTGCGACGTTGGCTAATGCGGGACGCCTTGCGCGAGCTGGCGTGGATGTCGCCATTGGTATGGAAACCCATAATATCCGACTGGCAACGCAACATGCGGGCAATGCTGTCGCCAATGGCATGCCATATCAAGACGGATTAGCCGCGTTGACTTCAAATGTTGCTAAAATCTATGGTATGGATAAACAGGTTGGTTCTATTAAAGCCGGAATGTCGGCAGATGTCGTAATTTGGTCAGGCGATCCGTTGGAGGTGACTGAAGCAGCCGAACAGGTCTTTATAAAAGGTCAAGCCATTGAAATGCGCTCACGTCAAACCGAGTTGAGAGACCGATATTTGGATTTAGAACAGGCACGTCCGATGAGTTACGTGCGCCCATAATCTAAAGTAATTTAAGTTGAAGCCGATACGTTTGTATCGGCTTTTTTATGGCTGTGAGATATGGGTTATGTCTTAAAAGCCCAGAATGAGAAACAATGGAATGATTCTAATGATAAAGTTTATAAACACACTTTGGATAGTCTGTTTTGTCATGAGCTTGATAGCATCAAAAGGGAGCTATGCTGCACCGATTTCACTAACGTGTAATGCCTCGAATGTAAGTTTAACATCCATAACTACCTTAACGTCTTCAGACAACCTATTAATTAATAATTATGATGCTCAGAGCTGTATTGGCTTTGTAAAAGCCAATGATGATCAAAAAGGTCTTAGTTCACCATCACCCAATATTGGTGAGCTTAATGACGGCTTACTCAATGGCCAGACGGTTAAAATAAAAGGCAAAGACGTACAGTATTTCACGGGCAATGAGTTTATCACACCCGCACAGTTATTAGATTTAGATAATGATGGGACAGCGACCGATCCGGGTTGGATCCATTTGGCGAACCTCAATGCTGATGATGATCTCGAGGCAGAGTATAGTTCACTTGGCCCTGATAAATTGAATATTGGTGATTTACTCAGTTTTGATATCAGCGGATGTAATACAAGTGATTGTTCTTCAGGCATGTGGACACTGACAACCACGGAAAATATTATTGAAGTGGTGCAATCGGTTTTGGGTCGTGCTACATTTGATCATCTTGCTTTATCCATAAAAGCATCAACCTCATTTGTTGTTTATGAATTGGACTTTGCGAATATCTTTACAGCAGAAATCGCTAGTAATGCTCAATCTTCATTAGATTTTTCCACCCCTTATATTCTCTCTGGGACATTTAATACTCATGACCTTATCAATGGTGGAGGAAATCCTGTCGGTGTATCTCATATGAATGTTTGGGCAAGGGATCCCGTTGCGCAAACGCCTCAACCGGTCAACTCACCTTCTGTTTGGTTTCTATTTTTGAGCACTATCATCTGGATGCTTTATCGGCGTTATTGTAATAATGACAACAGTTTATAGGTGCTTAAACATACTACTGTCAATACAACGAATACCGCCATAACGTTAACTAACCGGGTATTACGATATTTTCCCATGACGTGTGTTCGATTAAGCAATCCCAACAACAAGATCAGAGAAAATGGCAGAAGTAGGGCATTAGTCGCTTGTGCAGTTACGATAATAACAATAGGTTGAGCACCGGATAATGCGATACTTATCCCAATCACCACAACGATAGTGGCGATTATTCTGAATGCATATGATGAGGCAATTGACGCGCCAGGTTGAAAAAATAATCCACAAATGGCATAGGCGGTTGCTAATGGCGCAGTAATTGCGCTGGTTAAGCCAGCTGCAAAGATCCCAATGCCAAAGAACCATTGTGCCCACTGGCCTAATATAGGTGACAATTGCGAGGCAATATTTCCTCGATCAACTGAGGTCTGAGTGAGAAAAAAAGCGTTGGCTGCACAAGACATAATGGCTAATGTGATGAGCCCACCAAACGAGATACAGGATATCAACTGCTTTCGATCAAGGCTGATTGCTTGGTCTGAGTGTCGGACTTGAGCACTTAAGCTGCTGTGTAAAAAAATATTATAAGGCACAATGGTTGTACCAATAATGGCTAACAACAGTGTACTATTATCAAACAGTCCAATGCCCATCATGCCACGTTTTAGTTGTTCAATATCCACACCTGCAGAAATGGCTGCCAAAAGAAATACCAGGCTCATGATCGCGACCAGTATGACTAATACATTGATAAGCAGATTGGGACGGTTTAACCAGATCAAGCATAATGCAAGGGCGCCTAACACACTTACCCAACCCCCCTGAGAGCCAGCAAAAACGGTTCTCATACCTAATGCGGCGCCACTTAAATTACCCCCTTCATACGCTGCATTGCCAATGCCTAATGCCAATACTACTAATACGAATACAGAGTATTTTAAAGCTGGGTGGCGGTAAGCAGTGATGAGATTTTCGGACATGCCTCGACCCGTTGCTAACCCCAACCGAGATGCCATATCTTGAATAATGATGGTGGCAAAGATTGAAAATAATAACGCCCACAACAAACCATAACCCAACTCGGCCCCTGCAAGCGTTGCGGTGGTTACTGTCCCAGGACCGATAAACGCAGCGGTGACAATGAGAGATGTTTTCGTATGTTGCATATTCAAAGAGCCTTATTGTTGCGAAACATCCATAGCTTTAATCAGTGGGATAAACTCCTGATACATAAACTCAGCAATCTGTTGTTGCCCTTTGGCATTGGGATGGATCCCATCTCGCATCATCAACTCACTTTGCAAAGCAATGTCTGCCAAGAAAAAGGGCACCAATGCAATATTATGTTTGCTGGCAACTTTGGCAAAGCTTTCAGTAAACATGCTGTTGTAGCGACGTCCATAGTTTGTGGGGATTTGAATCGATTGGAGAATGACTCTTGCATCATAATCTAGGCTGGTTGTGATAAGAGTACTTAGATTGTCGCGTAACTTCTTGATAGGGTGGCCTTGTAATCCATCATTTCCACCCAGTTCGATATATACGATATCCGGCATATGTTGGGTGAGCAAGCGAGGTAAGCGGGCCACACCACCGTCTGTGGTCTCCCCACTGATAGCCGCATTAATGAGATTGATGTGAACACCTTTTTCGTGCAACATATTTTGTAACAGATTTACCCACCCCTGGTCTTGCTCTAAATTATAGGCTGCACTTAAGCTATCGCCTAACACTAAGACGTCAATCGCATCTTGAGGTTGATCTTCTCCATGGCTGATTGGCGTATTAAACACAGCTAAACTGACAAAAATGGCAAGGATAATGAAGTCTTTGCGAACAAAATAAAACACGGTAATTAACACTCCATGATACAAGTTACAAACATAACCAAAATAGTTACTACGGGTAACGGCTCATTGCAGATTTTACAACCCATTAGCTTTACAGTGACTGAAGGACAAAGTGTTGCCATTGTGGGAGCCTCAGGCTCAGGAAAATCTACGTTACTTGGTTTGTTAGCCGGTCTTGATACTGTAACAGAAGGGTCTATAAAACTCGATGGGGCATCGTTAGAAACCATGGATGAGGAAGCTCGAGCGCAAATACGTGGCCAGAAAGTTGGGTTTATCTTTCAAGCTTTCATGTTAGTACCTTCTTTGACCGCGCTTGAAAACGTAATGTTACCTGCCGAAATAAATGGCTCAAATAACCCCAAAGCGCTTGCAAAAGATGCATTAGAGAAGGTGGGTTTAGCTCATCGTGCTTCGCATTACCCCAATCAACTTTCGGGTGGAGAGCAACAACGCGTCGCGATTGCAAGAGCCTTTATCACACAACCCAAGATACTGTTTGCAGATGAACCGACGGGTAATTTGGATGCAGATAATTCACTCAAAGTCGAGCAGTTGTTATTTGACCTCAATCAGCAAGCGGGTACGACCCTTGTGCTGGTCACACACGATAACGAATTAGCTCAGCGTTGTGAGCGACAGCTGATCATGTCTGCCGGACAGTTGAGCGAAATATCTGCGCAAGCTGCGACTGAACGAGCGAGCTAGGGGCGTTATTTATGGGATTTTCATTAGCATGGCGCTTGTTCAAACACGAAGCTCGCCGGGGTGAACTCAGTATCATTTTATCTGCGATCATCTTATCCGTGGCTGCGGTATTGTCTCTTTCGCTATTTTCTGAACGTTTACAAGGTGCACTTAATGAGCGCAGCGCGGAATTTATTGCGGCGGATCGGCAATTATCATCACGCAAACCAATTGAGATTGAATGGTTAGAACAGGCTAAAAACCAAAATTTAGATGTTGCAGAGCAGGTGTCCACACGTTCTATGGTGTTTGCTAATGAGCAGCTTCAATTGGTTGACTTAAGAGCCGTTAGTCAAACATATCCTCTCAAGGGCAGTATCAAGTTATCGGCTGAACCGTTTGCTATTGGCGAATCTATTGTAGAGGTTCCATCCATGCATGAAGCCTGGTTAGATTCGCGCTTATTTCAGGTATTAAATATTAACATCGGCGATGAAATTGAGATCGGGGATGCAGTCTTTACCGCCACAAGAGTATTGAGTGAAATCCCGGATGCAGGCTTTAGCGTGTTCAATACCGATCCCATGGTGTTGATTAATTTGGACGCTTTAGCCAAAACCAATGTCACAGGTCCAGGTTCTCGAGTGAATTACAAAGCGTATTTTGTCGGTACGGATGACGCATTAGATACGTTTTATAGCAATATTAAAAGCGAGTTTCAGCGTGAATATCACCGTTGGCTTTCAGTTGATGATGATGAATCACCTATTGGCGAGTCGGTAGCCAGGGCCGAGCAGTTTTTTTTATTGGCTTCATTGCTCGCTATCGTATTAGCCTGTGTGGCCATAGGGGTTGCTGCACAGCGTTACGCCCAAAGGCATTTTGATCCTGTGGCCATTATGAAAACTTTGGGTGCATCAACCTCGACGATCCGCAAAGTGTACTTATACCAGATTATTTTTATTGCGTTATTGGGTATTGTGCTTGGGACGGTGATTGGCTTTTTGGTGCAACAGGTTGTGGTCAGTGCACTTGCCGGTACGGTCGATGTGTCACTGCAAGTGTGGTATTGGCGACCGTTAATCATCGCGATTTTTACTGGCAGTATTTGTGCTTTATTATTTTGCTTATATCCATTACTTGGGTTATTTGCGATCCCGCCGTTGCGGGTATTGCGCCGTGATATGGCCTCTACACTCAAAACTCGAGGCGGGCAATATGCAACATCAGGATTGGCTATCTTTGGGTTGATGTATGCCTATTCACAGAACTTCAAGGTCAGCGCAATTATGTTTATTTCAGGCCTTATCCTAGTGGTTTTATTGTTAGGCGCAACGTATGGCTTAATAGCCCTTGGCCGAGTCTTGGGACAAGGAAGAATGTCGGCGGCTCAGCTTGCTTGGGCAAGGATAAAACGCCGAGCATTAGACAACTCTGTGCAATTGATCAGTTTTGCGCTCACCCTCATGCTACTGCTGATTGTACTGGTTATGCGTAACGATATTGTAAAGCAATGGCAAGAGCAATTACCCGAAGGCACGGCCAATTATTTCATGATCAATGTCACTGATGCGCAAAAGGATGATTTGGCACAGCACTTTGCTCAAAACGCTGTGTTATCCGACGATTTATACCCAGTGACCCGAGGACGCTTTGCTAAAATAAATGATATTGTATTGCGCTCAGAAGTCACTAAAGAAAATGAAGATAGCACGAATGAACGACGTGCAGGAATGGGGCGAGAAGCCAACCTGACTTGGGGAACGGAATTACAACAAGCCAACGAAATTGTAGCCGGTGAGTGGCATGATGCCTGGTCACATGAAAACAGTGAATTAGGTGAGGGGATTTACCCAGTTTCTGTTGAAGTGGAAGCGGCTAAACGCATGGGCATTGCCATGGGCGATGTCTTGAGTTTCAACATCGGTTCAGAAATCGTCAATGTACAGGTCACATCACTGCGTCAAGTGAACTGGCAAACCATGCAACCTAACTTTTTCTTTGTCTTGCATCCCGACGCCATGGCGCGATTTACACCTACTTATATAACCTCGTTCTTCTTACCTGAAGAGCGCAAGCCAGAGCTTGCTCAACTATTGCGCCCATTCCCAAATGTGACCTTATTTGATGTGGATGCGCGTATTAATCAAATCCGTAGTATCATTGACCAAGTTTCAGCAGCGGTTGAGTTTATTCTGGTCTTAGTATTGGTGGCAGGCGCATTAGTGTTAATTGCTCAAGTGCAAGCGTCTATGGATGAGCGTCAACGTGAATTAGCAATTTTGCGGACTTTGGGCGCACAAGGCGGGTTAATTCGCCGCTCGGTCATTTATGAATTCTTGATAATTGGTTCGGTTGCTGGCTTTATGGCTGCACTGGCCAACGAAGTGAGCCTGTATCTGTTGCAATCACAAGTGTTCCAGATGACAACGTCGATTCATTTTGAGTACTGGATTGTCGCGCCGTTGACTGGCGCGATTGTAGTTGGGTTATTGGGTGCTGTGAGTTGTCGAGCATTATTGCAGCTCAATACGAGCACATTGTTAAGAAAGGTGTTGTAGTATGCAACAACTCATACTCATTATGATCGGTATCGCTTTTGGTATCGCACTGTATCGTTATGCCCGTATCATGGGGTGGGACTTACTGCACATCACCATTTTTCTGCCTGCGATTTACGTGGGTTTTGCACTATTTTCATCAACGCCCACGCAAAGCGTGATTGAAGAAATGTTCTTTGGTATGCCCATCTTTATGCTGGTGGGCATCAGTCATATGCAAGAGTGGACGACTGACCGCAAAGAAAAAGTTGCTGTTGCGGTCTGGCTATATCACGGTTTCTACGATTATGTGCATCATTGGCTGGTGGTCAATGATGGAGTGAGTTGGTTTTATCCTGATTGGTGCTTGGGGATTGATGTGGTGGTAGCAGGCTGTTTGGCTTGGTCTATTTATCAAGCCAAACAGTCAAAGAAAATATTATAACTCTAGCGCATCTAAGGCTTCTTGTACCGTGGCATAGCGAAATTCAAATCCGGCATCAAGCAAGCGTTGAGGGATCACAAATTGCCCCGTAGTGAGCAAATCTGCACCTTCGCCTAATAACAGCTTCATCGAAATCTGTGGCACTTTAAACAAGCAAGGGCGGTTCAAGCGCTTGGCTAAAGCTTTTGAAAACACCTCATTTGACACTGGGGTGGGGGCGGTAAAGTTAAAAGCACCGGATGCGTCTTCCTGATTGAGCAAAAACGCCAATCCCGCAACCATGTCATCGATGTGGATCCAAGAAAACCCTTGCGAGCCTGGCGAGACAGGGCCACCTAAGCCAAATTTAAACGGCATGAGCATTTTACCCAATGCCCCTCTTTCCGCACTTAGCACAACACCAGTACGTACAGTACATATACGTACGGATTCTGGCGCGGTTTGGGCGATGGATTCCCATTGAGCGCATAACTCATGGCTAAATTCATGATGTATCTCGGCAAAATCTTCTGCGACAGGGGTATCATTTTGACGACCGTAGTAACCAATGGCAGAGCCACTGATAAACACCACTGGTTTTGTCATCGCTGAGTGTATCCAATCGACTAGTGCTTGGGTGGTATGCCAACGGCTATCACAAATCAAACGCTTTTGTTTATCGTTCCAGCGCTTATCCGCAATGGGTTCACCTGCGAGATTAATGACCGCATCCACTCTCACATCTTTGTTCAGCTCAGCCAACGTGATGCTCTCAACCTTTCCTGCTGATACCGCTTCTGGAAACGTCTGCAATACCTTATTCGGGTTGCGACTCACGATGAGAAACTCGTGTTCGTTAAGATGAGCGTGCACAAATGCTTGTCCAATTAAACCTGTTCCACCCGTAATCAAAATACGCATAGTGTTTCCTTCAATCTGCCAACGTAAGAATTAGACGTCCTTTGAGCAAGCAATACTCAATGAGACTGAATCGGCAAAACGTAACGCATGAGGCTTATCCACCTCAACTTCCGCCCATTTGACCCAAGGGTGATCGGCACACAATGCCAGTATGTCGTGGGTCAGCTTTTCAAGTAACAAAAAGCGATTGTTTTCAACGAGTTTAATGACCGCTTTCGTGATCACTTTGTAATTAATAGCAAGGTCAACATTGTCGTTTTCAGCTGCCTTTATAGCGTCATACTTAATGACAGCGTTGATGACAACATCCTGTTTCTTTTGCATTTCTTCCTCGTTAAAGCCGATAAAGGTACGCAAGCGTAGATTTTTTATGCGGATCGTAGCATCATCTAATTTCATTACGGTAAGTTCCTGTTATTATGTGTACAAAGTGCTTTATCAAACACTCTCGTTTGCTTGCTAGGGATCTATGGAATTACAATCTTCAACAGCCAAAATATTTGTAGTGACCGCTGCGGTCGTCGTCGTACTATCTGGGATCAAAGCCGCAAGCGCCATTATGGTCCCATTCTTACTTTCGCTTTTTATCGCGATTGCGTGTAGCCCATTGATTAATTTTGCCTCGCGCTATCGCATACCACGTTGGCTCTCGGTTACCTTAGTTATACTGCTAATTATCGTAATTGGATTTATGCTCGCTGGTTTGGTTGGGCAATCCTTAGCCGAATTTCGCCAAAATCTGCCCATCTACCAAGCTCAGCTTAGCAAAGAATTCGTGTGGATTGTGGAACAATTGCGAAATTTCAATATTTACATTGATAAAGATCTAATTCTTAATCACCTTGATCCGGGTACAGCAATGTCCGTTGCCACCAATTTTATTTCTGGTTTAGGTGGGGTGCTTTCGAATTTATTCCTGATCATTTTGACCGTGATCTTTATGTTGTTTGAGGCTGAAAGTATTCCCAAGCGTGTGCATATTGCATTGCGTGATCCTGGTATGAAGTTGCATCATATTGATCGCTTTTTACAGTCGGTCAAAGATTATCTTGGGATCAAATCCCTTATTTCGTTGGCGACTGGCACGTTGATTGGCATTTGGTTGTACTTTTTGGGTGTCGATCACTTTATGTTATGGGCGGTATTGGCATTTTTATTAAATTTCATTCCCAATATTGGTTCGATTATCGCGGCGATCCCCGCGGTACTCGTGGCATTCTTGGAATTTGGGTTTGCCAAAGCTGGCTTTACCGGCTTGGGCTTTATCGTCGTTAATACCGTAATGGGGAATGTGATTGAACCTCGCTATATGGGGCGCGGTCTTGGTTTAAGTACCTTAGTGGTGTTTTTGTCGTTGATTTTTTGGGGCTGGTTACTCGGTTCAGTGGGCATGTTGTTGTCTGTACCATTGACGATGATAGTAAAAATTGCCCTAGAATCTCGAGAAGAAACCATGTGGTTAGCGGTTCTGTTGTCTGCCGATGATGCCGATGAGTATTTTGAGCCACATCGAGACGACGATAAAGATGCGGATTTTACTTTGGCAGATAAATCGAAAGACTAAACGGTAAATTTTCACTGAACCGTATTTTGCCACCATATAAATCGACTAAGTCATTGACAGTGGCAAGACCAATTCCAGAACCTTCCGTATATTGGTCTAGCCGATAACCTCGTTTAAGGATCTGTTTTTGCTGTGCAAGGGGGATACCTTGTCCATCATCTTCGACGCTTAGCACCACCCATTGCAGATCTTCTTTTAATGTGACTTTTACGCGTTTTTGTGCAGCCTTACAGGCATTATCTAGAATGTTACCAAGGATCTCATACCAGTCTGCTTGGTCTATTGCGTATTTAACAGATTGAGTTTCATCGTACATAATATTCAGCGCTTTATCGGCGTGAATTTTGTGCATGCTCTCGCAAACTTTTTCAATCACAGGCGACAGCGCAATGCGCTGATGTCCTGACTTTTGACTAAAACGTGCTCGCGAAAGTTGCCTTTGAATGATTTGATCAATTTGGTCAACCTGAGGATGTAAGCTAGATGGTAAAGCTGGATCGCCTTTAATGACCGTAAGAGGGGTTTTAAGGGAATGCGCAAGATCTTGCAAGGCATTTTGATAGCGCTCTCGTTGTTGTTGTTCTTCCTGTAAAACCCTATTGATGGTGGACTTCATTGCATTTAGCTCCAATGGAAACTCACCTGATAATTGACTTTGTTGGCCTTGACGAGTTCGTTTTAGCTGAGCAATTAAGGTGCGTACTGGGAGTAAAACGGATAACAAGCTAAGAATGAGAACAATGGTAATAACCAATGAAATGACTAATGTTGATTGCCACAATGTACGAGTGAACACAGCGTGTTCAGCTCGCATATCTCGGGCATGATTGGCGATGTGAAAATGAATCGCTTCATAGCGATTATAGTTGAGAAACTCGGCGGTAAAACTATACAGATACCATGTCTCACCGTCGTGTTCAATCGTTGAAAAACGTGATTCACCAGCACCAGTGCGCGGTAGCTTTGCTGGCTCAATGGTATCGGTGACCGAGACGGATTGCCAGATCAACGTGTCATTGAGCTTGATATACCCGTGATAACCACTTTGCGTAATATTAAAACGCTCATCCAATACGGCTACGGGCATGGTGATGACACTTTCACGAAGGTCAAAGTCTGCTATCAGCACATAGCTCATTAATTCCAGTTCAGTCATTTTTGCACGCTCAAGCGAGCTAAAGTGCGCTGTACTAATGGACCACACCAAAGCAGGCAGCACAAAAATAACCACTAAGCACAGTGACAACACACTGCGCATGGTGAGAGACAGGGCGTTTAAGCGGGCGAAAATAAGCGATATCCTCTGCCGCGTAAGGTTTCAATAGGTTTAATAGAGTTGTCCGGATCGAGTTTTTTGCGTAACCGTCCGACAAAGACTTCAATTACATTGCTGTCCAAATCAAAATCTTGGTCATAAATGTGTTCGGTTAACTCTGATTTTGAAATCACTTTTTTGGGATGAAGCATCAAATACTCCAACACCTTGTATTCATAAGCGGTAAGCTCAAGCGGACGCTCTGAAACATAGACTTGTTGGAGTGATAAATCCAAAGTAATCGGACCCGCTTTGAGTTCGGATGACGCATGACCCGATGAGCGACGGATAAGGGCTTTGACTCGAGCGAGGAGTTCTTCTTCATGAAACGGTTTGGTCAGATAATCATCGCCACCCGCATCAAGACCATCGACTTTTTGTTGCCAACTGTCGCGGGCGGTTAAAATCAGGACTGGCACCTTTATATCGAGTTTGCGTGCGGCTTTGATGACTTCTAGTCCATCTAGTTTGGGCAGGCCTAAGTCGATAATCGCCGCATCATATTCATATTCTTTGAGCAAAAATAAGGCACGTTCACCGTCATCGGCCAAGTCCACACTGAATCCATTTTTTTGAAAAAACATATCCAACTGAACCAATAATTGTGGGGTATCTTCAACAATTAATAATCGCATTAGGGGTCCTTTTTTTGATTAGACGGGCGCATTGTTTGTGCCGATTTGAATTGCTTGCTATGAATCTCCACAGTGGTTACACGGCCATCTTTGCTCATCATTTTAAAGCGATAGCGCTCACCATAGCGTTGCATTTGTAGAATTCGCCCCTCGTGAAGACGTTTTGCCGCGGCAATAGCAGCTTGTTTTTCTGCGTCCATGGCATGGCGCACGGTCAGCTTGCGCGGTTCCGTTTCATTGTCTATGTGAGCCATGGCTATTGAGCTGGACAGACACAGAATTACACAAATAAATACTCGAACTATCATTGCGTTAAGTCTATAGTAAATGTCTGAATTGGTAATGAACTGAATTCATATTTATCTTAGCGAATGTTGAGTCAGAAAGAAAAGGATAGAGGCAATTTAATGCGAATATTTTGGTTGATAGTGATTGCGTTTGGTTTGACTGCCTGTGCCACGCAAGTGAAAACACCACATGAACTGTGGCACTCGGGACAGTTACCGATTGCGACTCAGTTAATTGATAATCCACGTATCAAACAAGGACAGTTAGCGAACGGCTTGACGTATTACTTGGTTGAAAATCAAACCCCAAAAAACGAAATTGCCGTGCGTTTACACATTAACGTGGGCAGTCTCGATGAAGCGGATAATGAGTTAGGGCTTGCCCATTTACTTGAACATATGGCGTTTAATGGTTCAACCAATGTGCCTGAAGGCGAAATGGTAGCGATTTTAGAGCGCTATGGCTTGAGTTTCGGTGCAGATACCAATGCTTCAACCAGCTTTCACGAAACGCAATACAAATTAGATTTGCCAACAAACTCTGAAGCAATCATCGATACTGCGTTGTTTTTGATGCGAGAAACGGCTTCCAATCTCACAATATCAGCATCCGCATTAGCGGCAGAAATCCCAGTGGTGCTTGCCGAGTATGATGCTCGTAATACTCTGGCCTTCCAAGCACAACAAAAGCAATTTAATCAGTACACCAAGGGCATGCGCTATGCACAACGCTGGGCAATTGGCACCAAAGACGCGCTACGAGCCATGACCGCACCACAACTAAAAGATTTTTATGCTCGTTATTACACTCCAGCTAATAGTACTTTGATCATTGTTGGGGATTTTGATGCGCAAAAGATGCAAGCAAAAGTCGAATCGAATTTTGCTGATTGGAGCAATGAGTCACAACGTCCAGATACGTTAGTAGGTGAGTTAAGTACGCCAGTTGAGCCTGTGTTTGTTGTGCATCAAGCTCCAGGTTTGCCGACTCAAGTCATGATAACGTTAAGTCAAATGTCTCAATCTAAAGGGGATAGTGTTGCGCAACGCCGAGATGAGTATTTGAAGTTAATCGCGAATAGTATTTTGAATTACCGTTTGGCATCGAAGTTACTGACTGGTGAAGCATCGTTTGAAAATGCCTATCATGCACAATTTAATTTGTTCGAACGGGCGGATATCTCTTTGTCTCTCGTTAGTACGTCACCAGATCGCTGGCGTGATGCGTTAAGCGAACTGGTTGTGGAAATTCTAAAAATTCAAGAGTTTGGAGTGACATGGGATGAAGCTGACCGTCAAATAACAAGTATTCGCAATGGCCTTTATACCGTTGCCTCAGAAGCCGATACACTGGATACCGCTCGTATCACCCAGGCGCTTTTGGAAAGTCTGGATGACGAAAGAGCGATTTTGTCGCCTCAGGCTGAGCTTAAACTGTTTGAGGAGTTGATGCAGACTTTTACCTTAGACGAAATTAATCAAGTATTGGTTGATCAATTCTCAGCCGTTGAGCCGACTGTCTTTGTGCAAAGTGACGCATCTGCCCAAATCACCCAAGAAGACATCGAATCGGCGTTTAATAATGCGCTTGATCTTGAGATTGTGCCGGATGAATTTGCGGTGACAAAAGCCTTTGCCTATACAGATTTTGGTCAAGATGGTGAAGTCGTATCACGCGAGTATGATGAAGTCTATGACATTACTACAGTGACGTTCGATAACGGTTTACATCTTAACGTGAAGCCGACTAAATTAGTTACAGGACAAGTTGAGTTTGATTTGCGCTACGGGACAGGCTATCAATTTTTTACCGAGAAAGATTCGGGTTTAAAAGAGCTTTATAATTACATGGTGGCGGCAGGTTTAGGCCAGCACAACGTCAATGAACTGCGTGAATTACTCTCTGACAAAGATGTGAGTTTGCGCTTTGTGCCTCGCTTTAATACATGGGGAGGGCGCTTCAATGCGTCAAATGAACACTTATTATTACAACTGCAGCTTATGGCCGCGTTTGTGTCGGATGCGGCATGGGATCCAGCATTACAAAATCTCTATCGACAAAATACCCAACAGCAATATCAGCAAGCCAAAAGTTCGGTCAATGCGGTGCGCAGTTTTGAGTTACAAAAGCTACTCTACGCCAATGATGTAAGGGTAAGTACCCCTGAATTATCCGTTGCGTTAAGTCGCACCTTTGCAGAACTCAATGCGGAGCGTCAAGAACAACTTGCTGATGGTCCTATGACGCTCTCAATAGTAGGGGATGTTGATGTGGAAGAAGTGATCAATTTTGTTGCACAAACGTTCGGTGCCCTAGCATATGATTTTACCCCACCACAAAAGCGCAAAGTCAAAGATTTACGACTAGACACTCCAGGACAATATCGTTTAACGCATCAGGGAAATCCACAAAATGCGTTGGCTATTCGCGTCTATCACACCGCGGATAACAGCGATAAAAAACGCAACAACACCTTGAATATTTTACGCGAAGTGTTGAGCCTAAAGGTGACCCAAAAGCTTCGCGAAGAATTGGGTGCAGCGTATTCACCTGGTGTGTTTAACACGCAATCTAGGTATGTGGTGGATGATGGTTATATTCAATTTGATACACAGACTTCACCTGAGCAGCTTGGACAAGTTATGCAGGCCTATGATGAGATTGTCGCGGCGGTCAAAAGTGCAGGCGGGATCAGTGATGATGAGTTATCACGCGCTGTCGAGCCCTTAGTTGCGGGGATCAATCAAGCGATTGAGCAAAATGGGTTTTGGCTAAACCGTTTGGGACTGCTGCATATTGAACCCAATGCAGTTGATCGTTGGTTTGCCTTAGAGGATTTGATTCGGTCTATCACAGTGGAAGATGTGAGACGAGCGGCCAATCAATATCTGACTGAAGGTCGAATGATTAACGTGGAAGTGATCCACGAATCACTACAGTGAATGTCGAACTCACTGAAAGCCATTCGCGGTTAAGAAGTCATTAGCGCTTTAACTATTACGGTAGAACTTTTTTGTAAGGTTTTACCGTAACTTGTTCATAAACACCAGCCTCAATATAAGGATCGGCATTTGCCCACGCTTGCGCGTCTTCTAAAGATGCAAACTCAGCAATCACCAAAGAACCAGTGAATCCTGCAGGGCCTGGATCATCGGAATCAATGGCTGGATGCGGTCCCGCCATAACCAAATGTCCAGCATCTTTTAATGCGATTAATCGCGCGAGATGGTTGGGGCGGGCAGCTAAGCGCTGCTCTAATGTGTCGGGTTTGTCCTGTGCAATAATCGCGTAAAGCATCATATTTCCTATAGGGTAGAGAAGATATACTGTTTAAAACTGGGTTGCTTCTTTCATGGCTCGGACAAACTCACCCAGAGCCTGACACATTGCATCCTCATCATCAAGATGCTTAGCAATGATGTTTACCACTGCTGAGCCTGAGATAGCCCCAGCCGCACCAGCGGAAATAGCGTCTTTAACTTGTGCAGGTTGGGCGATACCAAAGCCTAGCAAAGGCGGTGCGGCATTGAAGCGATTGAGATTGTCAATCAATTCGTGCGCAGGCGTTTGCGCAGCAGTTTCGGCACCCGTCACCCCTGCACGACCAAGTAAATAGGTATAGCCAGAAGAGTATTTACCGAGTGCGTCGAGGGTTTCATCGGTCGCGTTGGGAGGGGCAATTAAGATCTGGTCGATGTGATTGGCCTTAGCGACATCGACAAATCGCGCCGCTTCACGAATTGGCACATCCGCAATCAAAATGGAATCCACTCCGGCAGCATACGCATCGGCGTAAAACGTTTCAACGCCACGAGCAAGCACAAGGTTAGAGTAGAGTAATAAACCAATTGGAATATCTGGGTTCGCTGCACGTATATTGCGAATAACAGTAAAGCAATCGCTCGGAGTCATTTTGTGCGCTAACGCTCGAATGGACGCAGCTTGAATAGTTGGGCCATCGGCAATGGGATCAGAGTAAGGAAAACCGAGTTCCAATGCATCGGCGCCATGATCAATCAGCGTTTGAATAATACGAGTAGACGTCTCAATCGTTGGATCGCCAATCATAACGAATGGCACAAAAGCACCTTGCTGTTTCTCGGCAAGTGCAGTAAACATATTGTCGTAACGGTGAGCGTGGGACATTATAAATCGTCTCCTAAAATAGAGGTTACGTAAGCGAGATCTTTATCACCGCGACCAGATAAGTTCACTACAATGATCGTTTCTTCTTCGGCTTCATCAGCCATATTCAGAGCATGAGCGAGGGCATGCGACGATTCAAGCGCCGGAATAATACCTTCCTTGCGCGCTAACAACTTGAAAGCATTCAGTGCTTCTTCATCCGTTGCTGCAACGTATTCGGCTCGACCAATTTCGTGCAAATAAGCATGTTGAGGTCCCACAGCTGGGTAATCAAGGCCAGCAGACACGGAGTAGGACTCTTCAATTTGTCCATCGGCATCTTGCATGATGTAACTAAACGCACCGTGTAAAATGCCTTTTGTTCCCTGGCAAATAGTTGCCCCGTGTTCATGCGTATGGAGGCCTTTACCAGCCGGTTCAACACCGACCAGACGAACACTTGGCTCGTCAATAAAATCGGCAAACATGCCAATGGCGTTTGAACCACCACCGACACAGGCTACGACTGCATCTGGCAAGCGACCTTCTTTAGCAAGCATTTGCTCTCGTGTTTCTTCTCCGATCATGCGGTGAAATTCACGCACTATGGTAGGGAATGGGTGAGGACCGGCAGCGGTTCCTAAAAGATAATGTGCTTTGTCGTAATTCGCAGACCAATCGCGCATGGCTTCATTGACGGCGTCTTTAAGCGTGCCTGAACCTGAGTTAACAGGAATGACTTCAGCACCCATCAAACGCATTCTAAAGACATTCGGAGATTGACGTTCAACGTCCTTAGCCCCCATGTAAATACGTGCTTTTAAGCCAAGTAAGGCACACGCTAGAGCAGTCGCCACCCCGTGCTGGCCAGCACCGGTCTCAGCGATGACTTCTTTTTTGCCCATGGCTTTGGTTAACAGAGCCTGACCCAATACTTGATTGGTTTTGTGCGCGCCACCATGAAGCAAATCTTCGCGCTTCAAATAGAGCTTTACTTTGGGATTAGAAACGAGGTTACGCGTCAATGTCATCGCCGTAGGACGACCAGCATAATCGTGTAACAAATCGCTGAATTGCTGTTTGAATTCTGGGTCGTCTTTGGCATCCAAAAACGCTTTTTCAAGCTGATCTAATGCTGGGATCAACAGCTCAGGAACATACATTCCACCGAACTCACCAAATTTACTGTTTAACTGATTCATGATCTTTTTCTCATTTAGTATTGACGCAGTAATTCAAATACACGATTAATTGTATCAATGTCTTTTATACCTGGTGCGGATTCTACACCAGAATTCAGATCCAAGAGGTCTGCTTTTGTTTGGATGGCTTCTTGAATATTGTCAGGAGTTAATCCGCCAGCCAATGCAATTGGCGTATTTGTTTGGATACCATCTAATAATGACCAATCAAATACCTGGCCGGTGCCACCACTTTGTTCACCCACCTTGCAATCCAATAAAATACGATCACAATGATTGGGCAAGGTGGGCATTGTATCGGTTACGCCAACCGCACGCCAGATTTGACACGTTTTAGGTAAGGCATTGCGTAAACTTAGGACATACTCATCGTCTTCGTTGCCGTGTAACTGAACTGCGAACAGCTCACACTGTTGCGCAATGTTAACCACATCATTTATTGATGCTTCCACAAATACACCCACATATTGTCCGGGTACCTGAGAAGTGATTTGTAAAGCCTGCTCAAAAGAAACACAGCGCTTAGATTGTGGCGCAAATATCAGTCCCAAATACGAGGCCGGTGTGTCTAATATGACTTTGGCTTGTTCAAGTTGTGTAATGCCACAGACTTTGACCGCACCATAAACCAACTGTTGCACAGCTTGTAATAAGTTTTCCTGAGCCATTAACGATGAACCGACAAGAAATCCATCTACTAACGGCGCCAAACGAGCTACGTCTTGGCGTCTGTAAATACCCGATTCAGAAATTAATACACCCTGATGGCCGAGTTCTCGCAACAATGGCACTAGGTGTTCTGTTGTCGCTAAATCAGTCGATAAGTCACGCAAATTGCGATTGTTGATACCGATGATCTTAGCACCTAAGGCCACCGCACGATGGGCTTCCTCGGTATTCGATACTTCGGTTAATACATCAAGTGATAAAGTGTCTGCAACCTCGTGTAACTCGAGATATTCTTCATCAGACAGTACGGATAACATCAATAAAATCGCATCCGCATTATAATGTCTGGCAAGATAAACTTGATAGGTGTTGACAAAAAAATCCTTGTTGAGCACCGGAATGTCGACTCTATCCGTGACGTAGCGCAAGTACTCGTAAGTGCCTTGGAAATATTTTTCATCAGTCAATACTGAAAGTGCTGCGGCTTCGGTTGTATAAGCGGACAAAATCTCGTCTAAATCAAACACCGGACGGATAAGACCTTTTGAGGGCGATGCTTTTTTACATTCAAAAATATAGCCAGCGTTTGCTTGGCTCAAAGCTTGATACAAGCTTTTTTGTGATGGAATTAAGCTGTCTTTAAAGGTATCCAAGGGAAATTCCGCTTCCCTAATAATGAGCTCTTCGCGCTTATCGATAACGATTTTTTCTAAAACATTGGCCATGTTAATTGGTTTCCTGACTCAGTTGGGCGGCTCGTTGGATGATTTGCAGAGGCTTGCCTTGTGCAATGGAAGATAAAGCAAGTTTTGCCCCATCAGCAAAAGTGTTAGCTTGACCGCATAGATAAAGTAAAGCACCGGCATTCATGGCAATGGCATGGGTATGCGCTGGCTCACCTTCACCTTTGAATACGGCTTCAATGGCCGCTTTGTTTTGTTCCGGTGTTCCCCCAACGATGGCTTCTAATGGTGCACTTTCTAAGCCAAAGTCGTCTGGAGTGACAACGTATTCTGTAAGTGAATCACCATCCACTTCAACTACTTGTGTTTCACCGTGTAATGCAAATTCGTCTAAGCCACTACCATGCACAACTAGAACACGCTCGTGACCGAGAAGTTGCAAGGTATGAGCATAAGGGATCAGTAACTCTGGGGTATAAACTCCCATGACTGAATGAGTCGGTCGAGCAGGGTTAGCGAGTGGACCTAGAACATTAAAAATGGTGCGCGTTTTGAGTTCGGTGCGAACCGGCATGGCATGCTTTACCCCAGCGTGATAAACCGGTGCAAACAGGAAACACAAATTACTAGCTTCCATGGTGGCTCGAGCTTGCTCTGGCGTGTGCATCAAGTTATAGCCAAACGCGTTAAATAAGTCAGCTGAACCAGACTGACTTGAAACACTGCGATTACCGTGCTTAGCTACGGCAACCCCACATGATGCGGCCACCACGGCAGCGGCACTGGAAATATTAATGGTGTTATGGCCATCACCTCCGGTACCGACAATGTCCGCAAAAGGGGTGTTTGGTCTTGGAAATGCAGTAGCATTGGTTACCATCGCTTGGGCGGCACCAGCGATCTCTTCCGGCGTTTCACCTTTTATCTTTAAGGCGGTCAATAACGCGGTTAAGCTAATTTCGCTCACTTTTCCTTGCATGACTTGGCTAAATATCTCTTCGCTTTGTGCTTGTGATAAGTCATTTTGGGCGTATAAATTTTCTAGAAGATCTAACATAAATCGCTTCCTTAATCTTGGGTTCCATCTGTACCGAGGAGGTAATCAATACTGTCGTGCAGTAATTGACTGCCGCTATGGGTCAAAATCGATTCAGGGTGAAATTGCATACCTAACATTCTGCGTTTTGGTTCATATACCACCATAGGTATTGCATTTACCTGCCCCAATACCTCTAAACAATCTGGAATACTGCCCGCCGCGAGAGAATGGTAGCGGGCAATAGACATGGGCTGAGGCATATTAGCAAACATTTTGTCAGCGCAATGGGTGAGTAATGAGGCTTTACCATGCACGACCGCTTCTGCGCGCACCACAGTGCCGCCACAAAACTCAACAATTGCCTGATGCCCCAAACAAATTCCCAAAATAGGAATGTGACCAGCAACCCGTTCAAGCAAAGCTGGCATACATCCAGCTTCATGTGGGGCGCCTGGACCAGGTGACAAAAGCAATAATGTTGGACCTTGTTTCGCCAGCTCATCAATGGCATTAACAATGACAGTGACATCCACTGTGTTGCGATAAACGCGCATATTGACATCGAGGGTGCGCAGTTCGTCGACCAAGTTATAGGTAAACGAATCGATATTATCGAGCATAACGACGTTTAAGTGCTTCACAGTGATTCTCCTTGTGACGCGATGATCGCTCGGATCACGGCTTGCGCTTTAGCTCGTGTTTCATCTGCCTCAGACTGTGGGACCGAGTCATAAACGACGCCAGCACCTGCTTGAATATGAGCGGTATTGTGTTGTACAAAAGCCGAACGGATCACGATACACGTGTCCATATTGCCGTTTCCGTCGAGGTAACCAACGGCACCACCATAACTTCCGCGTCGTTGTTGTTCGACTTCCCGAATTAAGCGTGCAGCAGAAACCTTAGGTGCGCCTACCAAAGTCCCCATGTTCATACAGGCCTGATAAGCGTGTAATGCATCCAGATGTGGGGCAAGCTGACCCACAACGCGAGAGACCAAATGCATTACATGCGAATAACGGTCAACTTTGAGTAACTCTTTTACGTGTCGAGTACCTGGTATAGAGACGCGAGCGACGTCATTGCGCGCCAGATCGACCAGCATGATGTGCTCGGATTTTTCCTTAAGATCTTCGCGCAGATCCAGCTCTATCCGCCCATCCAAATCAAAGTCAATTGAACCATCGGCACGTTTGCCACGAGGGCGTGTGCCTGCAATGGGATAAATTTCAACTTGATTGGTCTTGGCCGTATATTTGAGAGCAGATTCAGGTGAGGCACCAAACAAACTAAAATCTTTGTCATGCATGTAAAACATGTACGGACTGGGGTTGAGAACTTTTAATTTGGCATAAGCCAAAATCGGCTCGGGGCAAGGCAATGAAAAGGTGCGAGAGGGCACGACTTGAAAAATATCCCCCGCCAAAATGTGTTCTTTTAACGCCAATACATCGTCACAAAATGCGGCATCGCTTTTGTCTGTCACAACATTATTCAGCGTCAATCCGAGATTTGGGGGAGTGATTTGTTGCTCGAGTGTGTTGGGAATTTGGGCAAACGCATTCGCCAAACGTTGCTTGGCATCCTCGAGCTGTTCGGTCACGTGCTGACTGGCGCAAAACTGATTTAAAATGATATGGTTTTCTTGGGCTTTGTGATCAATTAAGGCCAGTGTGTCCGCGAGGTAGAAGACAAAGTCCGGGCAGCTATTATTACCGGTAGGGACATCGGGTAGAGCTTCGGCAACAGCAAACAAATCGTACGCAAAACACCCTCCTAAAAAGATCCCAAATTCATCTTCATGTGGGATCTTGGTCACGATATCCCGTAAGACGGTAAACACATTCTCCGCTTGCAGGCGAGTTTCTTCGTCTAAATTGGGGTCAATCGCTGGAAAATCACACTGCATTACATGCTCAGTTTGCGCCGTGATGTAGTCCGCCAAGTGGTCACTGAGCAAATCTAAGGCTGCACGACCATTAGCGTTTAACGCCGCAAGGGTGACCTGATTGGCCATACATTCAATGCGTACACAGGCGTTGAGTAACATGATGCTTTTGAGGTTGTCTTTGCTGTCAATTTCGGCGGACTCGAGCAACATGGTATTTTGCTGGTCGTGACACATTGCATAGTATTGGGCGAGCGGATCGTCGCAATAGGGCACAGCAAAACGCCGAGTTTTGACACTGTTATCAGGGAACAATGTAGGTTTTTCGCCAGTCACGTTGTTATTTTCCTTATGCCAATAAAAAAGCCCGTTACTAATGACGGGCTTATTCTTACACACACACGAAGCACAGCCCTAGAGAGACTGCCACCACCAGATGTTTGCATTGTGAGTTGTAAGCATGGTTGATACCTTGTAAAACGTTTTAGAACATTGGTTTGTTCAGTAGTGTGATATATACTAACCATTATTAACACAATTGCAACTATGTATTTGATGAAAATAGATTTACACACGCATACGTACTACTCTGATGGCAAATTATCGCCGGCAGAACTTGTCATGCGTGCGCACAATCAACAAGTGGATGTGTTGGCAATCACAGACCATGATACGGTACAAGGTATAGCAGAAGCGCGTGAGTATCAGGCTTCGCAAAAAAGACCATTACACATCATTAGTGGTGTCGAACTCTCTACCAAATGGCATGGCTTTGAGATCCACATCCTTGGTTTGCACATCGATTGTCAGAATGCGACTTTAGCCTCACGCTTGGCTGAGCAGTCTGAAACGCGCTTAACTCGAGCACAAAAAATGTGCAACAAGCTCGCCAAAATCGGTATTGAAGGAGTGTTTGATGAGGCAATGCAGAGGGTTGGTACAGGCCAAATCACCCGTGCACATCTTGCGCAAGTACTCCTAGACCGTGGTGTGGTAAGCAGTTGGCAAAGTGCGTTTTCACAGTATTTGGGCAAAGACAAAAAAGCCTATGTCAATGCGCCGTGGCCAAGTATTGCACAGGCCATACAGTGGATCCGGGATGCCGGCGGCGTGGCTGTATTAGCGCACCCAGGTCATTATGATATGAAAACCAAATGGCTCAGACGTTTGTTAAGTGATTTTAAACACGCCAACGGGCGAGGAATGGAAGTCACCCATCCCAATATGGCTCCGACTAAAAAACAACTTTTATTCAGTCTAGCTCGAGAATATCAACTGCTTGCCGCAGTAGGCTCGGACTTTCATGCTCCAAGTCCCTGGAGCGAACTCGGGCGCAAGCTCGATATTGATGCTGATTTGCCAACCGTATGGGCAGATTGGCCAGAATGCAGGAACGCATCATGAGTCAGTTTTTTTATATTCATCCAGATAATCCCCAACCGCGTTTGATCAAACAAACGGTTGAAATCATTAAGGCGGGACAGGTCATTGTGTATCCAACCGATTCTGGTTATTCCATCGGCTGCCAAATGGACAACAAAGCGGCTTTAGAGCAAATTTGTCGCATCCGGGATCTGTCCAAAGAACACAATTTCACCTTGATGTGTCGTGATATGTCTGAATTGTCCGAATACGCACGAGTCGATAATGTTTCATTTCGACTCCTCAAAAACAACACACCCGGACCGTATACCTTCATATTTAAAGCAACCAAAGAAGTCCCTAAGCGTTTACAAAACCCCAAACGCAAGACCATTGGAATTCGTGTACCCGATAACCCCATCGCACTGGCGATATTGGAAGAGTTGGGTGAGCCATTAATGAGTACCACGCTCATTCTGCCGGGCGAGGACATGGCAGAGTCGGATCCAGATGCCATTCGTGACCGCCTTGAGAAGCAAGTCGGTCTGATTATTCACGGCGGTTACATTGGAGAGCAACCGACCTCAGTACTGGATCTTTCGGAAGGAGAAATCAACGTCATTCGTCACGGCAGTGGCGATGTCAGTGTGTTTGAGTAGACGTGTGAGCGAATCGGATAAACCACAAGGCACATCAGCCAAGTCCCCCATGATCCAACAGCCCTTGCCGTTGGCCTTTGTGCACGGTGAAGCTTTGGTGGAAAAGCCAGAAGATTTGTTCATTCCACCTGATGCTTTAGAAGTGATCCTGGAAACCTTTGAGGGACCGCTTGACCTGTTGCTGTATCTCATCCGCAAACAAAAAATCGACATCGTTGATTTACCCATATTAGAAATCACTAAACAATATATGGAATACATCGAGCTTATGCAGGAAGTTAAGCTCGAACTTGCCGCTGAATACATGTTAATGGCGGCGATTTTGGCTGAAATCAAATCGCGTCTACTTTTGCCCAAACCGCCAACTGATGAGGAAGAAGAGATCGATCCGCGCACCGAACTGATCAGACGCCTCAAAGAATATGAAATCATTAAACACGCCTCGCAAGAATTGGATGCCTTGCCAAGAATCGGACGCGACAGATTTGTCGCAAACGTGGCCCTCGCTGAAAACATTGCCCCTGAAAAAATCCATCCGCATGTTGCGATGGCTGATATTGTCTTAGCGTTTGCCGAGGCTATGCAACGTGCAGAGGCGTTTGCGCATCATCAGATTGAGCGTGAACAACTTTCAACCCGTGAACGAATGAGTCAGATTTTACAGACCCTGAAACACGATACGTTTATGGCATTAACCGATTTGTTTTCGGCGCAAGAGGGCAAAGCGGGGTGTGTCGTGAGCTTCTTGGCGATATTAGAATTAACCAAAGAGGGATTGCTCGAATGCATGCAGGCCGATCCATTAGGCGTCGTCAATGTTAGGTTAAAAGCACAATTGGCAGTAGAGGATGAGTAAGGTATGAAAATATCTCATGAGCAACTCAAACAATTGATTGAAGCAGCAATTTTTGTATCTGACCTGCCAATCAGTCGCGACCGTCTTAAGTCCACTGTATTGCTAGATTTTTCTGTTTCTAGCCAAGCACTGAACAAGGTCATTCAAGAGTTGATTTTGGATTATGCACCTCGGGGCATTGTGTTACAGGAAACGGCGTCAGGTTTGCGTTTTGTATCACAAGATAGTTTATCGCAATGGTTAGGGCGTTTATGGCAAGAAACGGCGCCGAAATATTCTCGAGCATTACTCGAAACGTTAGCTCTGATTGCTTACCGTCAGCCAATTACTCGAGGTGAGATCGAACAAGTACGTGGCGTTACGGTCAGCAGTCATATTATGAAAACCTTGCAAGAGCGAGACTGGGTGTGCGTTGCAGGACACAAAGAAGTCCCCGGGCGCCCAGCGTTATACGCAACGACCAAAGTTTTTTTGGATTATTTTGGGATGCAATCATTATCGGAACTGCCAGATGTGGATACCTTTGTGGCGGCCTTAGAGGATGCGCAAGAATTGACCGCAGAGACACAAAATCAAACTCAAAGCATACAAAACTCACCTGATAGCGCGCAATCTGATATAATTGACCCTGAACCACCATCAACCTCTGAGCAACTGCACTAACATGTCTGAAAAACTCCAAAAAATTCTTGCTAACGCTGGCGTTGGCTCTCGTCGTGAAATGGAACGCTGGATCCAAGCGGGTCGCGTATCTATTAATGGTAAAGTGGCAACATTAGGTGACCGAGCAGAGGTTGGCGACCAAATTAGAGTCGATGGTAACTTAGTCAAATACGATAAAGACGACTTTGTCTGTCGCGTCCTTATGTATAACAAACCTGAAGGCGAGATCTGTACTAATTCGGATCCAGAAGGCCGTGATACCGTCTTTGACCGACTGCCTCCGTTGCGCAATGGCCGTTGGATTGCTGTAGGACGTTTGGACTTGAATACCAGTGGCTTGTTGTTGTTTACCAATGATGGGGAACTTGCTAACCGTTTGATGCATCCCAAACATCAGGTGCAACGTCATTATGCTGTGCGAGTCTTTGGTGCGGTTAGCCAAGCGATGATCACGAACATGACCAAAGGGGTCGAACTAGAAGATGGCCTAGCTAAATTCGATGATGTGCGTTTACGAGTGGCTGCAGAAGACAGCATCAATCAATGGTTTGATGTCACACTTGCAGAAGGGCGTAACCGTGAAGTGCGTCGTTTATGGGAATCTCAAGAAGTACAGGTGTCTCGTTTGATCCGGTTGCAATATGGCCCGGTCGAACTACCAAAACGTCTGCCACAAGGGGCTTGGGTTGAAGCCGAACTAGATGTGGTGAATGCCTTGCGCAAAAGCGTACAGCTGCCCAGCGAGCAACAGACGGTATTAGGTATTCACGATAGCGAACTGGATCATAAAAAACTTGCGCAAATGCGACGTTCAGTCAAAAAGCACAAAGAAGTCCGGAAAAAAGCCCACAAACGCACATCACAATCCTTGCGTCGTCGTTAGGACTTGAAATAGCTTAAGATTTATTTTTTGATAGGCTAAGTGGCAATTGGGTGATTAACCACCCGTTGCCAATACCGCCCATAATATCGCCACCGTCATAAATACTAACGCCGCACTAAACTTATAGAGCGCCTGTGGGTGACGTATAGTGACTTGTATGCTTGCCCCAGCTAAGAAAAAAAGCACGTAAGCAACGAGGAAGTCAAATGCGCCCCAGCGAAAGTTCTCATCTAAAATGGTTGCAGCAAGTGGGAGCAATAAGATCAAGCCACATACTCGTGCAAGGCGTTTGAGGTCGACGTGTTCGAGAATTTTACCCATAGTCTTAACTCAGTGGGGTATCGAAGTCTTCAGATACATCAAAGTCGCCCTTGACAGAAATGAGTTTGTTGTCTTCAAAATGCAACACCAGCTCTTTACGTAAATCTTCGCCAAATCCTTTCATGCCACGTTTGATTTCGTAGACATAATACCAAGTGTCTTGATTGAACAAATCGTTGATAACCGGCTTGCCCAATACAAATTCCACTTGTTCTTTAGTCATTTGAACACGTAGTTTCTCAACATCGCGTTTGTCTAAGTAGTTGCCTTGTGGAATATCAATGCGATAGATCCAATTTGAGCAGCCACTTAATGAAGAAATACTCATCACTAATGCGACGACAGCCAAAGTTTGCTTAAATACTTGCATAGTTATCTTTTTAATTTATTAATTCGTAAATGCTAACCTAGCGCATAAGACCTTGCAACCAATAAGAAGTTCAGCTGACGTTTTTTAATAATTCCTTGGCATTTGCTAAGGCAGTTTCAGTGATTTCATCTCCCGCCAATAGTCGCGCAAGCTCACGTGAACGTTGTTCAGGCGAGAGTTCACGCATTGTTATCTCCGTACTGTGTCCATCCGTGAGCTTATTCACAAACAATTGGTGATGGCCTTGGGCAGCCACTTGTGGTAAATGCGTGACACACAGAACTTGAGTAGTTTGACCTAAACTGCGCAATAACTGTCCAATCACAGATGCAGTAGGTCCACTGATACCTGTATCTACTTCGTCAAAAATGAGTGTAGGGATCTGATTTTGATCTGAAGTAATTACTTGAATAGCAAGTCCAATTCTTGATAATTCACCGCCAGAAACTATTTCATCAATCGGTCCCATAGGTTGTCCAGGGTTTGTTGTAATCATAATCTGCACCTCGTCCTGACCAAGTGAGGTAAAGGGGCTTTGTGGATTGTGTTGCACCGTGAATTGCATTTGTGTGTGTGGCATATTCATTTTGGAAACACTCTGAACAACCGCTTTCGCTAATGCTTCACCGTGTTTGTGCCGTGATTTGCTCAATCTGTCACTTGCTTCAGTGTACGTATTTCTAGCCTCGTTTAATTCTGCTTGAAGATCTTGTATAGAATCCTCATCGCCTTGTAAGGAGTCATATTCTTGCTTGAGAATTTGATGATGGCTGAAAAGGTTCTCAGGCATCACCGCGTGTTTACGTGCAAGTTCCATCGCTTGATTGAATCGATTCTCAACTTGCTGCATTCGCATCGGGTCAAGTTCTAAGTCAGAACAATATTCATTCAGTTGCGAAGCTGCTTCATTCAGGTTAATTTCGGCCTCTGCTAAACAGGTAATGATATCGGCAAGGGCAGGGTCGTTATCAACTTGTTCAGATAATTCTTGGATTGACTTACGTACCATACGTACGGCATTGGCTTGCTCATCTTCACTGATTCGATAGGATGCTTTTTGCGCGTTTTCAAGAAGATCTTGGGCATTGCTTAGGCGCTTGTACTCAATTTCAAGCTCAGTAAACTCATCTTCGTGTAGGCCAAAATCATTCAATTCTTGAACTTGATAGCTTAGGAGTTGGCGTCGGTCAGCACGTTGTTGCTGTGCTTTTTGCAGTAGATTAAGTTGTTGTTGCAAAGTATGGTAATACTGATGAGCACTTGCTACTTCAGCCAATAGTTCAGAGTGTTCGGCATATTTATCTAGCAACTCAAGCTGTGCTTCAGGTTTCAAAAGGTAATGATGTGCATGCTGTCCATGAATAGCTAATAGTTGCTGACTGAGTAATTTAAGTTGGCTTAATGTGACTGAAACGCCATTAATAAAAGCTTTAGAACGACCTTCAGCAGAAATGACACGACGGATATGGCAGTGATCTGGCTGTTCGTCATCTAGCATTTCATGTTCAGACAACCATTGTGAAACCTTGGGTAAGTCAGCTAGGTTAAACCAGGCATTGAGTTGCGCTTTATCAGCTCCTTGGCGAACAGTTGAAGCATCGGCTCGCGCACCTAAACACAGACTTAATCCATCAATGGCAATTGACTTACCCGCACCTGTTTCACCCGTGATGACAGATAAGCCTCTTTTAAACTGTACAGAGACGTTGCGCACGATAGCAAAGTTTTCAATTGAGAGTGCAGTTAACATAGCTTAATCAACCTAAAGTACTGGTTAAATATACAATGCAGTAAATATATACAGTATTTTATACAGTATCAAGATCAGTTTTATTTTTTCGCTTAAAAAAGTTTACTGCCCCAATTGAGCTTGGAGCGTAATACATTAAAGTAATCGTAGCTAGATGGATGAACGATTCTCAGTGGAGAAGGGAATTTGCGAATAATCACTTCATCTCCTGGCATAATACTCAAACCCACTTGACTATCACAACTGACCTGGCAATCATCGGTGTTTTCCCGAGAGATGATGAGTTTTACAGTATTATCTGCATCAACAACGATCGGGCGACTGGTTAAAGTATGTGGAAACATTGGTACTAAGGTGAGGGCATTTAGGGAAGGCATCATGATCGGCCCCCCGCCAGATAATGAATAAGCCGTTGAACCAGTTGGAGTGGCGACAATCAAACCATCAGAGCGCTGTGTGAACATGAAATTATCATTCATGTAGACCTCAAACTCCATCATGTGCGCGACTTTGGCATGATGCAGTACGACTTCATTGACGGCGACATTTGTTGATTTTAACGAGTCGTGACGGCGCACATCCACTTCGAGTAAAAATCGCTCCTCAACAATACCGTTACCGGCAAATATATCATCCAAATCAGACACAATGTTGTCTGGATTAATGTCGGTTAAAAACCCCAAGTTGCCTCGGTTAACACCCACCACATGAATGTCATAACGAGCGAGCACGCGCGCAGCACCGAGCATATTACCGTCGCCACCGACCACAATAGCTAAATCAGCTGCTTGGCCAATTTCGACTAAATTCGCTGCCGGTAAATCAGTACCGATGAGTTCTTTGTGCAGGCGTTCTTCGACTAAAACTTTGCATTTTTTTTCATGCAGATAATCAATTAGGTCAAGCACACTTTGATAAGTGGCTTCGTGTTGGAGTTTTCCTAAAATTCCGACGGTAGTATAGGCCATGCGCGTAACACTTTGTTTGTTTTTACGCGCAATGTATCACGTTTTTAGCGTGCAACCCAACCCCCATCAAGGACTAAGGTTTGAGCAGTCATGTTTTTGGCGCCATCGGACATCAAAAACTCGGCTGTTTGCGCCAGTTCTAATGGCTCGATAAAGGCTTTTTTGGGCATGGGTTCGAGCATGATTTTATTCACGACATCTTCTTCTGAGATCCCATTTTCAATTGCTTGCTTGGCTATTTGAGCTTCTACTAATGGCGTCTTAACGTAAGCAGGGCAAAGTGTGTTGATGGTAATGTTTTTATCGCCATTCTCTAATGCGACGGTTTTTGCCAAACCAATTAGCCCGTGTTTTGCTGCGATATAAGCGGACTTAAATGGGGAGGCAACAAGTGAGTGGATGGAACCCACATTGATAATACGGCCATAATTGCGTTCTCGCATCCCAGGTAAAAACGTTTGGGTGAGCATAGCGGGCCCTACGAGCATTATATTGATGAGTAATTGCCATTTCTCCGGCGGGAAATCTTCGATGCGAGATACATGTTGGATCCCTGCGTTGTTAATTAACACATCGACTTGTAAGTCGCCCATTCGCTTAGGCAGACTGGCAATATCTTCAAGACTTCCGACGTCTAATTTGATCGGATGCGCGGCATAGCCTAATTCAGCGAGTTTACCGACGGCCTCTTCAGCTGCATCAAGATTGATATCTGCAATGATAATCATGTGACCTTGCGCGCCAAAATATTCAGCCATTGCATATCCGATGCCACTGGCTCCACCGGTGATAAAAAGTGTTTTTTGTTGAGAGGTCATAAACTTACATTCCTGAAATTAGTTAACACTGCGTTGGCACATGGCACTGGATTTACCCAGAGCACCCAGAGCTTGGATCATAGTATGTATTGCCTTGATCTGTTGACCTTCGCGTGTTGCATATTGATAATCGGTATAGCCCCACCAATCCCAACAACCATAAGGGTTAAACGGTAAAGCAAGAGAATTTTTAGTTTGTGGATACAGAACAACCATACGATTGGTATCTGCCCAGCGGTTAAGGCCAGTATCTTCAATGTATTGCATGCCGATGGTTTTGGCATTTTGTTTACAGCCATGGAAGCTCACATGCAAGGAACATGGTTCGCCATCCAAACACACATCGGGAATGTAGACATAACCATTTTTAGCAATACTTTTGGCTGAATCTCCACCGAGCTTGTGCTGCTTAATTGGGTACACTTTACCTTGCGCTGAAGTACTAGGGGCATTGAGTTGGCCGACTGTGGTTGTTAAAAGTGCACCTGCGGCATCGAATTGGCAAGCCCCTATAAATGGAGAAACAGAGATATCACACGCATGTCCTTCGCTCATCGTCGGAAAATGATGGCTGGCTTCGTCATCAAATATCACCGTCATATTATCTTGTTTAAACCATTGCTGGTATTGCTTGACAAGATGTTCCGCCACATGACGTCCAACGGTTTCGTCCTTATCACCATGAAAAATCCAAACTTTTGAATCTTTTATTGCACTATCCGAAGCTAGCAACCCTCGAGATTGATAATCGTCAATTGTGCGATTAATCGCATCTAAATGAATCGGAGCATCTTCTTTGTGCAAACAGGCCGCCATGGCTTGGCCAAGATTACCTTGGGCACAATAATAGGGGCCACCTGCAAGCATGGCGACACCAGACACGTGTTCAGCATGAGCAAGATGATACTGACCGGCCATGTAGGCTCCAGAAGATAAACCTGAAATAGTTACCTGTTCGGTGTGCAAATTTAGTTGTTCTAGGGGAGCTTCTGCACGAGCCAAAAAGCTTAAAAAACTGGCAAGTATTAGAGTCCGTTTAGTCATTGTGATTATCCGTTGGTGATCTTTTTAAAAATTCTCGTAAAGTATCGTTTGCTTGTGCGATGGTGGCTAACCCGTTGAGATGTCCAAAATCACCATCCAAATAGATTAGTTCAGAAGATTTACCCATGTCAGATAATGCTTGATGCGTTAATTCTAGATGATAGGGCATTAATAACAAGTCATTACTGGCAGGCATCAACAATACTTTAGCATTAAGGGCCGTTAACCCCTCTTTAAGTGAGCCTTTTTGTCCAGCCATATACAACTGACATGCTCTCACCAGATAGAGCAAATGGTTAGCATCCATCACCTCAGCACGTTCAGCCGCTCTTTGTTTGAGCCAAGTAGTAATCGCATGGTCTGCGTTAATATTCATTAAAGGTGCATCCTCTAGAGGAAAATGGCCCAGTTGTGTGCCAATCAAATTCATGTAGTTAGGATGAAGCGCAGTCTGTGTGATGGCCATTAATGAAGCGGTAAGACCGGCGATGGGAGGTTTGTTGTCATAGTAATCCCCATTATTCCAATTGGCATCTAACTTTATTGGCATGCTCCAATGTTCTAGTGCGGTCGTTGTCCATGCATCAGAATGAGCAGAACCAATCACAGCTGCGACTCTTGGCACCATTTCTGGATATGCGCTGGCCCATTCAAGGGCTTGCATCGATCCCATTGATGCACCGATCACAGCATGTAGTTTGGTAATACCTAACGACTCAATCAATGCTTTTTGGACATTTACTTGGTCGCGCATAGTGATCACTGGAAATGATAAGCCATAAGGTTTATTGGTTTTAGGATTAATACTTGCAGGACCAGTTGTGATCACATATGGGTCGTGTACCCCAAGGTTTGCCAGTGTGTCCACTGCAATGACATAATAAATATCAGTATCTATCGCCTTACCCGGACCAATTATCATGTCCCAATATCCAGGCTCGCCATCTTCTGAGTACTGTCCAGCAGCGTGTGAATTACCGGTAAAATAGTGAGTGATGAGGATGGCATTGTCTTTTGCTTCGTTAAGCGATCCATAGGCTTCCCAACCAACGCGAACATCAGGAATGGTTTGACCGTTAAAAAAAGTCAGCGACGGCATCGAAAATTCGCGTTTCTCTTTGCTGAATGTCTGTGCTTGAGCAAGCGTGACTTCGGTATTAAACATATACAGCCCAATAATGATAAAAAGAATAATTCGCATCAACATACACTTGCTCCTTATCTTAAAAGATACTGAATAATGCAATCGCTATGACCACACCAATCAAGGGTACAACCACAGTTAATGCACCAAGAGGCAGATACGCACTGGCATGACTTTCTCCACAAATCGCTCGGATTAACGTAACCACATAGCCATTATGGGGCAATGAGTCTAATGCGCCAGAGGAAATAGCAACAATTCGATGTAACTCTTCTGGATCGACATCTTGCTCCAAATAATGAGGAGCAAGAAGCGGTAACGCGATCGCTTGTCCACCGGATGCAGATCCGGTTAAACCTGCAATCACACTGACGGCAACCGCTGCCCCGATTAATTCGTTGCCGGGTAAATTAGTCATGATTGCCACGGTATCGGAAAACGCCTGGGTATTTTTGGCAACTGCACCAAAACCAACGACTGCTGCGGTGTTACCTATGGCAACCAGCGCACCAGTAGTACCTAAGTTAATAGCTTTTGATATGCTGATAAAATAGCGATAATTAATTGCCAAAAGTGTTAATACACCACCGCCTAACGCAACAATCAGAGCCATCTTTCCATAGGTTTCATGGAAAATAAAAGACAGCACTAACACTACTATGATGGGTATGATACCCGTTATTGGGTTGGGTAATTCGCGCTGGGTGACTTGTGGGTCGTCATCACGAGCGACAAAGCCTTCTCCTGCAGCGACGGCTTTATTAATCATGCGTTTGAGCCACCAATAACCAAACAGCGCCATAAATATCGCAACCACTAAGCTGACTTCCCACGCGGCAAAAGCTGAAGTACCCAGGTAGGGGATAGGGATCCAGTTTTGGATCTCTGGGCTGCCAGCTGAGGTCATAGTGAATGTCACCGAGCCAAATGCTAATGTAGCTGGAATAAAGCGACGTGGTAAGTTAGCGTCTTTAAATAGGCTCAAGGCCATAGGATAAACCGAGAACGCAACGACAAAAAGAGAGACGCCGCCATAGGTCAAAATAGCACACGCACTGACTATTGCCAACACGGCGTGTTGAAACCCTAGTTTGGTCACAATCCATTGCGCTAGGGCATCAGCGGCTCCAGTATCTTCCATGAATTTACCAAACAGCGCCCCAAGTAAAAACATAAAGAACCAAGCGCCAATGAAGCTGGTAAAGCCAGACATATACATGGTGACAAAATTTGCCTCACCCGTGAACACGGCAATGCCATTGCACAGTGCGACGAATACCGCACACAAGGGCGCAGCGATAAATAGATTCATGCCTCGAATGGTCAGAAAAATTAATAACGCCAATCCACCTAGCAAGCCAAAAATACTTAGCATAGCGACTCCATTTTTTACTGAGTTGTTATTTTTATGTTACGCAAAGAAGATTGCGAATTTTATAAATAGTGATGTATTTCACTGTAAAAGCCTATAGTACTATCGTGCTAGCGATTTTTTTCAAAAGTCAAAGTAAGCTTGTCTGCGAAAGATATTTCACACTTACAAAACAATTTATTTACATGGGTAGTGACATGGAAACTAAAACAAGCTATAAAAAATCCGTTATAAGTACGTCAATTGCACTCGCTTTATGTGCCGGTTTACAGCCTTCTGCTTTTGCGCAGGATGATGAAAGTAAACTAGAACGCATCGAAGTGACTGCCCGTAAAACCGTCGAATCACTGCAAGAAGTACCAGTGTCAATTACCAGTCTTGGTGCCGATGCACTTGCTGCCAAAGGCATTGAAGTGATTACTGAAGTACAACAATTTTCACCCAATACCACCTTGCAAACGAGTCGCGGTACCAATTCAACGCTAACCGCGTTTATCCGAGGGGTTGGTCAAGAGGATCCATTGTGGGGCTATGAACCAGGTGTCGGCATCTATGTCAATGATGTTTACATGGCCCGCCCACAAGGTGCCGTTTTGGACTTGCTAGATATATCCCGTATTGAGGTGCTTAGAGGGCCGCAAGGGACCTTATATGGCAAAAATACGATTGGCGGTGCGGTGAAATACGTCACTAAAGAAATGAGCGGTGACCCCAGCTTTACTGCAGAAGTCACCGCAGGGAGTTATTCGCAACGAGACATTAAATTAACCGGTCAACTGCCAATTATAGAAGATAAACTGTATTTTGGTTTTGGTTATGCCGCACTCAATCGCGATGGCTACGGTGAATTTTTAGAATCTGCGTTAGATAACCAAGACCGAGAAAACTACAACAAAGATCTTACTGCGATGCGTTTTGATGTGGAACTCACGCCAGCAGATGATTGGTTTATTCGCTTAAGCTATGACAAAACCGATGATGACTCGAATGCCAAAGGCGGCTATCGTTTATTGCCAAGTTTACTTACTAATGCGCCTGTGCCTGATAGCGTTTATGATTCATATACTTCACTGCCGACATGGAACAAAGTCGAGCTAGAAGGGCATAGTCTAACCATTCGCCATGACCTTAGTGACGCTATGAGCATTAAATACATTATGGCTCATCGAGAAGGCTATTCACCCACTAATATCGACTTTGACAACACACCACTAGATATCTTTGATGTGCCAGCAGAGTACTTTGATGAATCCGATTCACACGAATTACAGTTCTCATACTCGCAGGATGATTACACCGTTGTAGGTGGTTTGTATGCGTATGAAGGTGAATCGTGCGGCAACTTTGATGCGATACTGAATGTCTTAGGGCGAGCTGCGTTTTCTACTCCAGGGTTAACGCGTGAGGTCACAGGATGCAATAACTCTGATAGTTGGGCAGTCTACACCCAAGCGAATTTTGCCGTATCCGACAAAGTGTCTATGGCGGTTGGTGCACGCTATACAGACGAAGAAAAATCAGCCTTTGTTCACAACGGGCTTATTTTTGACGGCGCGTACCCTTATGATAACTGGGTACCTGGATATACGCGTCCAGCAGCTACATTCGACGGCGAAATCGTGCCAAGAGTATTAGGTGAAGATACCGACGGAGATGGCGTTTTAGACGCACCAAAATCTGAAAGCTGGTCCCGCTTCACCCCAAGTGTCAGTATTGAATATCAATATGCTGAAGATGTCATGTTTTATGCGAACTATTCACAGGGTTTTAAATCGGGCACGTTTAATCCTCGTGCGAGTGCCAACGAGGACGCCGTTAATCCAGAGATTGTCGACTCAATCGAATTGGGTATGAAGAGTGAGTGGAATGATAACTTACGAGCCAATATCACAATCTTTGATCTCGACCACAAAGACCGCCAGTATGTATCCGTCCTACCTACTGAAGATGCGTCAGAACTGGCTCAAGTGTTGGGGAACGTGGGTAAATCATCTGCGACGGGGCTAGAAGCCGAAATTACTTACCAAGCCACAGACGATTTAACCTTTACGGCTGCGATTGGTTTAATCGACGCAGAGTTTGACGAAGTGTTAGAAGCGGATGGCAATGGGGGCTTTAATAACATCGCAGATCGCTTCGAAGTATCAAATACGCCAGAACGTACCATCAATCTTGGTTTTACCTACTTTATTCCATCTTCGATGGGTGAATTCAGTGTCAATGGTAACTACTATTATCGCTCTGAATACGGCATCACAGAGCTAGATAATTTATTAGTACAAGAGGGGTATGGCTTACTGAATTTATCTATAAATTGGCAGCATGATGATGGCAATTGGTACGCTGGATTGCATTTCAAAAATATCACGGACGAAGAATACTTAGTCGGTGGTTATCAATTCGTAGCCCCAGACCCAAGCGATCCAACTAACCGTGACCTATACACACCAGGTCTAGGTGGCGATAACACCTTAATTGGATATTATGGAGCACCTGCGACCGTTCACCTCACGGCAGGGTATCGTTTTTAAACGTTGTTATTATCTAAGCTTAGGCGACCCACTGGTCGCCTTTTTTTGTATTTTAAAAATATCACTGTAAAAAACACACAGAGCATGATAGTTTTTTTGTTAAGCGACTGGACAAAGGGAACACAACCATGTCTTTTTCATCAAATACTTCATTTATGTCACATCACTTCTTGCTGGTGGATGATCATCCATTGTTTCGCAATGCGCTAAAATATGCATTATCAGAATTGACTCATGAACTTATTTTAGAGGCCGAAGATTTTGCTTCTACTTTGACTGTATTAAGAAAGAATCCGCTGGTGGATGTGGTTTTTTTAGATCTTGCGATGCCTGACGTTCATGGGTTGGATGGTCTAGTGACCATATTAAATGAGTTTCCAGAAAAACAAGTCATTATGATTTCTGCACATGAAGATCCGCAAATTATTAACAAAGCCAAAAAGCTTGGTGCGAGTGGTTTTATTCCCAAATCCACCCAACTAGAACAATTAACGGATGCGGTAAAACATATTTTGTCGGGTAATAATTGGTATCCGATTGATAGTGATGAAGATGAACTAGATGACGAATTTATTCAAAAACTACAGTCGCTTACTCCCCATCAACTTAAAGTATTGCAATACATGGCAGATGGCCTTCTGAATAAACAAATTGCCTACACAATGGAGATTTCAGAGTCTACGGTCAAACAACACGCTTCGGCTGTACTCAAAAAGCTTTCTCTTATCAATCGGACGCAAGCAGGCGTTATTTACAGGCAGTACTTAGACATTGCGTCGGCTACGCCACTGAGCGAGTAGTTTTGTTGATGATGATGCGTTTAAGTACATCTGCCTTGATTGGCTTAGGCAGGTAAGTTAAGCCTAAGTCATTTGCCGTTTCCCTTACTTCAGTGCTTCTATCCGCAGTCGCTAAAATACCGACAGGAGCAATGCGGCCTCTATTTTGCCATTCGACACAGGCATTGTCCCAGACTCGCGTGCCAAGCTCACCATCATGCAGATGATAATCCAATATCATGACATCGGGATACTCATCACTTTGAATGGCATCGCATAATTCAATTTGATTTTTGAACCACCTCGCTTCCATGCCCCAATGCTCGGCAAGTCGTAACATTGCATTGCCAACTGCGTTATCATTTTCAACTAACCACAACAATAGCTGTTTTTGAAAAATGCGAGATTCCTTCATTGAGACAGGTTCATTAGAGATGACATTAGTCTGATTGACTATGGGCAAATCAAGCGCGAACAGGCTTCCGCGCTGAGGTTGAGACTTGACCTTAATCTTGATGTTTAGTAATTCACAGATCCCTTTTACAATGGTCAAGCCGATTCCAAGTCCTTCTTGTCCTCGGTGTTGCCCGAGTTGCGTGAATTCGTCAAAAATCATTTTGTGTTGTTCTGCAGGGATCCCTGGGCCATTATCAATGACATGCAGATAAACTTTATTGGCATAGCGTTTACATCCGATAACTATTTTGCCACCACCTGTAGGGTGGCTCATGGCAGTATATCGAATCGCATTGGCAATTAAATTCTGGCAACACCGCAAAAACAAATTAGGATCGGTTTTAAGCCATACACTGCTCTGTACATAATGTAAGGTAACATTTTGTGCTTTGGCAATGACACTAAATTCTCTAATTAAAGGGAATAGTGTAGGGTCCAGTTTAAAGGGTTTCGGACGTGCTTTCATTACTCCTGAGTCTAACTTTGTAACATCTAATAAAGACGTAAGTAAGGTGCCTGCATGTTTGAGGGCATCTTGCAGGTCATGAGCAATTTTGTGCTGGGGCGTATCTTTGGTTTTGTCGTACAAAATGTTGCTGAGTAACTGGGCAGCATTGAACGGCTGCATCAAATCATGCCCAGCAGCTGCTAAGAATCTCGTTTTACTTTTGTTTTCCGCTTCTGCTATCCGCTTAGCTTCTGATAACTCTTGCGTTTCCTGCACCCAATTAAGCAGTGTATTAGGCTGCTCGGAGTATTGTTGAGCATTGTCTATGAGCATATTAGTACTAGCAAGGCCGACCCGATTTACGAGCGCATTGCGCGCTTTTTCAAAGCGCAATTCTGTTTTGGTGATGCTGTCTATTGCCTTATATTCTTCTTTGGGTAAGACCGCATCACATAAGGTCATTAACAAACTCAATGAGGCATTGCTTGGCTCTGAGTATTTTAATTCTTCTGAATGAGCATTGTAATAAGGAAGCTTAGCTTGCAAATAGTGTTGGCAAGCAGCAATGACGAATGCATTGAGACCAGTACTGATAAATAATGTCATAGGTAAGGCTTGCTCAGCCCCAACCCAAGAAATAATCACTTCATCAAACGCAAAAAAACCACTTAAATATACAATCCACACTGTGACCCCTGATGCAATGCCAAGACTCAGAGCAATAACATTTGGGCGTTGTATATAAAGGGATGCGATAAAACTTGGCAGTAACTGCGTAATCAAAGCTAGGGCTACAAAACCAGAAAAAACCAATTCAGTATATTGTGCAACGTATTCAAAAAATACATAAGCCGCAATTAAGAATGAAACAATAGTGATCCGACGTATATTTAATACCCGTTTATGCGTTAAAGGGCTGACTTGATTCAAATTGCGCTTAACCCAAATAGGGCTGACGACATTGTTGGCTAACATGACACTGCAACTAATGGTTGCGACCAATATCATGGGAACCGCTGCGGCAAGAACACCTAATACGACCAGCGCACTGAGCCACGCTGCGTCATTAAACAACGGGATAGCAAGCGTGTAGAGTTCTGCACTGAATACCTGTTCATTAAAAAGATACTGCCCAGCAAGCGCTATGGGTAGTATGGGTAAACCCATACCGAGTAAAAAGGCACTAAACTGCCAGCGTGCCTCACCAAAAATACGGTTATCGCGATTAAAGACAAATGCCATGTGAAATTGACGAGGCGAGCAAAATACGACAGATAAACCAAGTAGACAATAGCTAGCATAGCTGATCCATGCTGTGTTACTGGCAGGCTTAACCGTAGTGAGGGTGTTAAGAACAAAGTCTGATGTGTTGTCAAATAAAGCATAGTTAATAAACATTAACACACTGAGTAAAGCAGTCAGTTTAATAATTGAACTAATCGCACTGAGCAATAAAATACTTTGTCCTTGCTGCAGTAAGCTGCCTCGGCTAAAACTTAATAAGCCGATGCTAATTATCAGCAATACAGTGACCCATAGACCAAGATTTTGCGGTGAACGATTAAGCAGTAACTCGCCAATGTTCGTTAAAGCCATTAGCTGTAATGCAATATAGGGGATAACCGTCACGCAGGCTAGTAATGTGACAAGTGTGCCATACCAGCCAACATGGGGCCAACGCGATGCCATAAAGTCGGCTAAAGATGCACTATTACTTTGCGCACTGAGAACAGAAACTTTTTGTACCATGCTGTGTCCCAGAATCATGGTAAACATAATCCCTAAATAGGTTGGGAATATGGCCCATTGGTGCTGAGCGGCTTGTGCTACCGTGCCGAGCATAGCCCAACTAGTACAGTGCACGCCTAAACTTAAGCTAAATATGGGCGTTTTTAATTGGTTTGGAATAGAAAGGCGAGGGGTTAACCAAAATAATACTGCCATCATCGCAAAAAACGATAGCACAACCACAACTAAAAAAGGCGTAGAAAGCATGTCACATCCAGTTGTTCAGTTTAATTCCACCACATTTATTCACTCACACTAGCACATTTCCATAAAAAAATAAGGGTTAACTAGATAAAGATGCTTGAAGTCCAAAATATTATCCCCATTTATCAACGAAATGAAGCTAAACGTTATTTGGAGGCAAGCATGAGCGAGTCAAAAGAACCGCAAAATGACCAAACTCAAGAAGAGCAATCTCAGGTAGCAGAAGAACAAATATCTGATGCACAAAATAATGATGGATCTGCTGATACTGCACAGAAACCTGAGAATACGGACACCGCAGAGGTCGTTGACATCGACCCTAAAGACGCACAAATCTCTGAGTTACAGGCTCAGTTGGCTCAAGCGCAACAAGCATTGCACGATCAAAAAGAAGGCGCGTTGCGCGCGTTGGCTGAAGGTGAAAACGCCAAACGTCGTGCTGAAAGTGAAATCGAAAAAGCACGCAAATTTGCCTTGGAAAAATTTGCTGGCGATTTGCTTCCTGTCATCGATAGCTTAGATCAAGCCGTACGCTATGCCGATCCAAGCAACGAAGCATTAAAGCCGGTACTTGAAGGGCTTGAGTTAACACAGAAGACGTTCAATGACACGGTCACTAAGCACGGATTAGTCGTGCTTGACCCACAAGGCGAAGCGTTTAACCCTGAACAGCATCAAGCCATGTCTATGCAAGAAAGTGCGGAAGTACCACCGAATACGGTTATTGCAGTGGTGCAAAAGGGATATGAAATCAATGGCCGTTTATTACGTCCGGCCATGGTGATGGTGTCACAAGCACCCGCCAATCCAATCGACGTTGAAGCGTAATTTTTTATAGGTTGGCACTTGAAAGTGCAATTAATAACCCTATTAAGAAAGTAAGTATTTAAAACCAGAATTTTTTGAGGAAATTGCAATGGGTAAAATCATTGGTATTGACTTAGGTACAACTAACTCATGTGTTGCGGTATTAGACGGCGACAAGGCAAAAGTCATTGAAAACGCGGAAGGCGATCGCACAACTCCATCTGTCATCGCTTACACTAACGATGGCGAAACATTAGTGGGTGCTGCGGCGAAACGTCAGGCAGTTACCAATCCACAAAACACGTTGTTTGCGATTAAGCGTTTGATTGGTCGTCGCTTCGAAGATAAAGAAGTGCAAAAAGACATCGACATCATGCCATTCCAAATCATCAAAGCCGATAATGGTGATGCTTGGGTGCAAGCAAAAGATGAAAAGATGGCACCGCCGCAAATTTCTGCTGAAGTCTTAAAAAAGATGAAGAAAACTGCAGAAGACTATCTTGGTGAACCGGTTACGGGTGCCGTTATTACTGTTCCAGCCTACTTTAACGATGCCCAGCGTCAAGCCACCAAAGATGCAGGTCGCATCGCTGGTTTAGAAGTTAA
>JALRKK010000037.1 GCA_023268935.1 Glaciecola sp. | reverse complement strand
GTAACGTCCCATATGCGATCACACCGAATACATTAAATACAACAAAGAAAAAAATCGGTGCGGCATAGCGCTGGTAATTAAGCCAGACAAGATGCCCGGCAAACGTTTGCGGGCTGTGATCTGGTAACCCCAAATTCCTTGCATACATATCACAAGCTTGCAAATCACCTCGCTCAGCCGCTTGCAAATAAGATTTAAAAGCTTCTCGTAATGAGCGGCTTCCTATGCTCACAAACAATACAAATAGGGTAACGACAAAAGTAACCAAACCAAGATTGAGTATATGTAATAGTATGGCAACGGAAATAGCCGGGCCAAGCCACATTGCAAGAAACTGCCAAATAGTGGTTTGTGGGCACAATAGCTGTCGCTCTACTAACTGTTTTTTATATAAAGTGTAGTAAAAATCAGTCCGCAAATAATGGGGTTTTTGTACCATTCGCTCAGCGAACAAGGTAAGTAACAGATAAATCAGAGTCATGTGGGTGATTCCATCACAATGTGTGAATGTTGATGTTTTGCTTGCAATGCCTGCCGATACCTAGCCCAGTCAAAGGCAAAACCTGGATCGGTCTTTCGTCCAAACGCTATGTCATTATGCCCCACAATTCGTCCAATGGATATGGCTGAAAAATGCGTTTGGATAAAAACACTCAACTCGACCAATGCTGTATATTGCTCTGATGTATAAGGCATGTCATCACATCCCTCTAATTCAATACCAATACTAAAATCATTACAAGCCTTGCGACCTTGAAACGAGGAGACTCCAGCATGCCAGGCCTTTCTATCAAAAGGGACATATTGTGTGACACGCCCATCACGACGAATACAGGCATGTGCAGAGACTTGTAATCCTTCAATTTGCTCAAAAAAAGGATGAACCTCAGATGAAAGTTTACCTAAAAATAAATCATCAATGTAGTGGCCGCCGTATAAGCGAGGAGGCAGACTAATGTTATGAATCACCAACAATGATACGTCGGTATGGTCAGGCCTTGCATTTTGATATGGAGAAAGCTTCACATCAGCCAGAGGATAGATCATTATTAGTATATTATTTGGCTCTAATCAATAATGCGTATTTTATCGTCATGTTCAACTTAGATACAAGCAGTAGGGGAAGCGAACTTGAAGGAAGAACCCAATCCACAAAAATCATCCATAAGTGGTGTGTTTGTTATCGGAGCCTGGCTTAGCATCCTCTTTATATTGGTGATTATTTATTCAGAATATCTCGCCAAACAACGTCACCCCAACATAGATGCTGAGGCGGTATCCGATTCATCAGGGTATACTTTGGTCTTGCAACAAAATAGACAAGGACATTATTTATTGGACGGTTTGATCAATGGTGAAACGGTCACATTTCTACTTGATACCGGTGCTACAAGCGTATCCATTCCAGCACATCTTGCCACAAGATTAGGCTTAGAATCGGGTAGACCGTTTCCTGTTATGACAGCCAATGGCACAGTTACGGTTTATGAAACTAAAGTGCCAACACTTATCCTCGGTAATATTCCATTCAATAATGTGCAAGCTAACTTAAATCCTGGTATGCGCAGTGACAAAATATTATTAGGCATGAATGTGCTAAAAGATTTACAATTTACCCAGACTAATCAGCAACTAACAATTACTATTCCACGATGAGCACTAATTTAAAAGCAAAGTATCCACAGCATTTGGCAACTGACGAATTGATTTCAATTGATGTAATCCACAACAACGTTGCCGGTGCGTTAGCCGAAGATCTCGGGATAACATCTAGCGCTGCATTTTCATCTGATTGGTTATTACAAGATGTCACAGCACAATTGATTGCGGCCGATACAGTAAAAACTGCTCATGTGATTTGTCGTGATCGCGCCATTATTGCTGGCTGTGCTTGGGTTGCTCATTGCTTTGAGCTGTGCGACCCCAACGCCGAAATAAGCTTTCATGTTGCCGACGGTGACATCGTTGAACCTGATACATTATTATTTACAATCAAGAGCAATGCCCGAGCGTTATTAATCGCCGAACGCACTGCGTTGAATTTTTTACAAATGCTCAGCGCTACGGCAACACAAACTGCACACTATGTCGATTTGGTTGGCGATAATACGCTGCGTATTTTGGACACGCGAAAAACCATTCCTCATTTGCGCTTGGCACAAAAATACGCGGTGCAATGCGGCGGTGGTCAAAATCATCGCATTGGTCTGTATGACGCCTTCCTGATCAAAGAAAATCACATTTTTGCCTGCGGTGGTATTGCATCAGCAATTTCTCAAGCTCGCCAAAATCACCCAGAGCTTCCTGTCGAAGTCGAAGTGGAGAATTTAGATGAGTTTAACCAAGCCCTTGAGGCGGGCGCAGACATCGTCATGCTTGATAATTTTTCAACAAAACAGATCCAAGAGGCAGTAGCACTTAACGGCGGTCGCTGTAAACTAGAAGTCTCAGGTAACATTACTGCCAAGCGAATTGCAGAGCTCAGTTCAACTGGCGTGGATTTTATATCCAGTGGCGCTTTGACCAAGAATATTCTCGCTGTGGATTTGTCTTTGCGTATCATCGACTGATACGCAGACAATCTAGCACCTATGTTAATGGTTGTGATGACAATAAACATAGGTATAAACCTTCATACCGACAGACCATCTCGCGCTTCCTATACTTCCAATCAAGTAATGAATACATACCTGTTGTAAACGGACGTTGTTTAACAAACTAAAGCGTATGACGCGGAGATCATTATGAAAACTTTATTCGCTAGCAAACACAACCAAGGTTTTACCTTAATTGAATTAATGATTGTGGTCGCAATTATCGGCATACTTGCCGCTATTGCACTGCCTGCCTATAGTAACTACACGAACAAAGCTGAATTTACCGAGGTCACTCAAGCCACAGCTGCGGCCAAGACAGCCGTCGGTGTTTGTATCCAAGTAACTGGAGCAGCAACAAATTGTGACGGTGCATCTAACGGAATTCCAGATAATATCACTACTGGTGATGTAACCGTCAATACAACAGCCGGTGTCATTCTTGCTACCCATGATTTAGGTACATACACATTGACTCCAACTGTTGCAACTAATGGTCGTGTTTCTTGGGGAGCCGTTTGTAACCCTGCAACTTTATGCTAATGAACTCATGCAATTTGATACTTAATAAAGCCTAGCACTGTGTTGGGCTTTTTTGTCAGACCGTTTATCACTTGTTCAGGAATAAACTATGGCCCAGTCTTCATTTATGTATTATTGGCAAGGCGCCGACCGTCGGGGTAATAAAGTAAAAGGAAAATTGACCGCCGCCTCGCCCAAGGACGTCAAACTCATATTACGCAAGCAAGGGATCAGTGCGCAACACATTAAATTAGTCAAAAAATCTTGGCTCTCTGGTGCTAAAGATAGACTCAATTCAGAAGATATCTGTGTTCTCACTCGACAAATAGCCACAATGCTCAATGCTGGTGTAAGCATTATGCAGACACTCGATATGGTAGCTAACGGCCATGCAAAAGCAGAAGCCCGAGACGTATTAGGGAGCATCGCTAGTGAGGTCAAAGCGGGGAATCCACTTAGTGTCGCTTTAGGTAAATACCCCAAACACTTTGATGACCTATATTGTGATTTGGTAGCAAGCGGTGAGCAATCCGGTGCACTTGAGCAAATTTTTGATCGCATCGCACGCTATCAAGAAAAAGCAGAAGCCTTAAAATCTAAAATAAAAAAAGCCATGTTCTATCCTATTGCCGTTGTGGTCGTTGCATTGATTGTCACAACGATATTATTGATTTACGTGGTGCCGCAATTCCGGGACATTTTTGCTAGCTTTGGAGCGGAACTACCTGTTTTTACTCAATTGGTATTACATATATCCCAATTTGCGCAAGATTATGGCTTTGTCATTTTAATCAGTTTTATCGCTTGCTTCTGGGGGGGCAAAAAAAGGGTTGCGCGTTCACCTGCTCTGGCAGATAAAGTCGATGCTCAAATATTAAAACTTCCTATCGTCGGCGAAATCCTAGAAAAAGCCGCCATTGCTCGCTTTGCCAGAACCTTAGCCACCACTTTTGCCGCGGGTGTGCCTTTTATTCAAGCTTTAGATTCAGCCGCTGGGGCGGCTGGCAATGCTACCTACCGTGATGCTATTCAATTTGTTAAAAAAGAGGTATCAGGTGGTTCGCAAATGCATATGGCAATGCGCGCGACGACCTTATTTCCTGATATGGTCGTGCAGATGATTGCTATCGGTGAAGAATCAGGTTCTGTCGATGATATGCTAGGAAAAATATCAGATATTTATGAGCGCCAAGTGGATGATATGGTAGATGGTTTAACGAGTTTATTAGAACCCCTAATCATGGCTGTGTTGGGCGTCGTTATAGGTGGTTTAATCGTGGCGATGTATTTGCCTATCTTCCAAATGGGCAATGTGGTATAACATTTTGTAAAATAACCATTTTGGCACTTTGGCCGCGCAATGAATATCTTTGAATCCATCGCTTTTACCTTTACTACCTACCCACTTGCATTCTTAGTAACGGTTTTTTTGTTAGGTTTATTAGTCGGCAGCTTTTTAAATGTGGTCATCTATCGATTACCCATTATGATGCAACGCGAATGGCAATCTGAATTCATTAATTATTTTGCTCCAAAAGAGCGACCAGACCCTCCCGGAGGTATTGCCTTAAGTGACAATTTCAATCTTGCTCACCCACGTTCAGCATGTCCTAATTGTAAGAGCTTGATTACGGCGCCAGAAAACATCCCCATCGTATCTTATCTGCTCAAAAAAGGCCGCTGTCAACATTGTGATCACTCTATCCCCAAACGCTATCCGCTTATTGAAGGAATATCCGCCCTGCTTTCGTTATGGTGCGCATTGCATTACGGACCTACACTACAATGTGCCGTTATGCTGTTCGCCACTTGGACATTAATCAGCGCAGTATGTATAGATTTGGATCATATGCTGTTGCCCGACCAGCTAACCTTACCTTTATTGTGGATTGGAATATTAAGCGCAACCCAAAACTGGTTTGTGTCGTTAGAGGATGCCGTATGGGGAGCAGTTATTGGGTATCTCGTACTGTGGATTATTTATTGGGGATTTAAGCTTCTCACTGGCAAAGAAGGCTTGGGGTATGGTGATTTTAAGTTACTAGCCGCATTAGGCGCTTTTGTTGGATGGCAACATTTAGTCGTCATCATTTTATTATCATCCGTGGTTGCCCTAGCCGTTGCTTTGATCGCGCAAGTTTTCCCGAATCAAAAACAACATGATCCAACTCTTCCCAATGGCGCATTTCCCTTCGGTCCTTTTTTGGGCATTGCCGGCTGGATTACGATTCTTTATGGCGAAACGATTGTTACCTGGTATTTTGCATGGATGGGGATAGCCTAATGTCGGTGCCGATTATTGGTCTGACCGGAGGAATTGGCAGTGGTAAGAGTTTTGTTGCTGAATGCTTCGCCCAACACGGCATTGATATTGTCGATGCCGATGTCGTTGCCAGAGAAGTAGTGGGCCCCGGTTCTGAGGGATTAGCAAAGTTGGTTGCCTATTTTGGAAAAGATATCCTTGATGAGCAGAATACGCTTGACCGAGCGAAGTTAAGAAAAATCGTCTTTATTTCCCCCGAAAAGACCCAGTGGTTAAATGAAACCTTACATCCACTTATCAGAGATAAGATGAAGCAGTCTTTAACACAAGCTAGTTCAAGTTATGTATTGTTTGTAGTACCTCTACTATATGAAAACAAATTGTACGAATGGTGTGACCGAATATGTATAGTCGATTTGCCAGAATCCCAACAGTTATCTCGAGCAAGTGCTAGGGATAACAATTCGGAAGAGCAGATCAAACACATTATGGCCAACCAGTGTTCAAGAAATGAACGACTATCCATTGCACACGATGTCATTGATAATAGTAAAAGTAAGATACATACAGCAAAACAAGTAAACTTTTTACACAATGTTTACAAAAATCTTCATTATGACTTGAAAAAGTCATAAATATGGTGTTTATTGCTACATGTTGTATGGAGTGTATTAATGAATCAGGCCAACTTTGAGTTTCCACTCAATGAAAAAGTCCGCAATTATTTGAGAGTTGAACATATGTTTAATTCTATTGTTGACCTTGAATCTTGTTGCGCCAAAAACAATGAAGTGACTTTTCTACGCAATTTATTTCAACTACTTGATTTGATCGAAAGAGTGGATCTGAAGAGTGAATTAATTAGAGACCTGAATATTTATACTCAACATTTAAATCATTGGCTGACCTTTCCCAACGTAAATAAAGATAAACTAAACACCGCACTTGATGAGGTAACCCAAACAATTGATGCGTTAAACACCTCACCTCGTATCGGCTGCAGTCTCAAGAAAGACAGATTTTTATCCTCAATCCGCCAACGCTTTTCTATCCCAGGAGCGACTTGTAGCTTTGACTTGCCAAAACTGCATTTTTGGTTAAATCAATCATCTGAATCAAAAATTAAACAAATGCAAGATTGGTTGGCCCCCATGAGACTCCTACAAGAATCGATTCGGCTAGTGTTGACATTTATTCGGCAGCGAAAACCCTTAGAAGACGTTACCGCGACAAATGGCTTTTATCAAGGTATTGCAGACAACAAGGTTGAGTTGATCCGGATTGAGTACAACCATACATTAGACTACTATCCAACATTAAGTGGCAATAAATATAGGTACGCTGTAAGATTTATGCGCTTTAATGATGACAATCATCCCGAAAACGATAATAATAAAGACATCTCTTTTAAACTTGCGAGCTGTTAATGCACGTCAACTGCCCAACATGTCAAACTACAGTGGAATGGAGTAAGGCATTCACTTATCGCCCTTTTTGTTCAAAGACATGTCAATTAATTGATCTGGGTGAATGGGCAGATGAAGAAAAAACTATTCCATGCGGTGCATCAAAAGACCATCAAGCGAATATTATGCCCAATGAAGAAGATATTGAGGCCTTTTTAGCTGAGCAAGAAGACACTTTTTTTAAAGAATAATTAATATGCCCTCAATTTCTTCTGTCGCAATAGTAGGTGGCACTCATGGTAACGAGCTTACCGGAATACATCTCATCAATAACTTAGCTGGGGGCATTCATAGTTTGCCGGATTCTTTGGATTATAGTTTCCTGATTGCAAACCCTGATGCTGTTGCTGCTAATACTCGTTTTATAGACGTAGATTTAAATCGTCAATTTGCACTGGATAACTTAGCTTACCAAGCAAACTCTCTATATGAGCTTAACCTTGCCCAAACCATCAATCGTAAAATTGGGCCCAAAGATAACCCTCGCACTGATTTAGTCATCGATATCCACAATACTACCTCAAATATGGGAGCCACGTTGATTGTCCTAGAGTCGAATGATTTTTATCGCAATATGGCAGCCTACCTGAAACAACACATGCCAAGTGCTCACATTCTCGTTGAAGACGAAGTCAGTTACTTAGAACATCCTTACCTTTGTACGTGTGGAAGATACGGCATCATGCTCGAACTCGGAGCACAACCTCAAGGCGTTTGTAGAGCCGATGTCTATGCCCAAAGTGTTGAGATGCTTGGTCACATTCTTGAATATGTTGTCTTGTATAATCGCGAAGCAGTACCAGAATTTGGCGGATTTGAAGCCTATCGGCTTCTCGAAGTGATGCATTTTCCATTGTCGGAAGAAGAAAAAATACTAGGCCTGGTTCATCCAAACATTCAAGATCGTGACTTTGCTGTCCTAGAGCCAGGTCAACCTATGTTTTTAATGTTTGATGGAAGTTGTATTAATTACGACGGCGAGCAGAGCGTTTATCCTCATTTCATTAATGAAGCTGCATATAAAGCAAGCGCAGTGGCCTTTGCCACCGCCGATAAATTTATTTGGTAAGTTCCAGTAAACTATCTATGATTGGCTGGTTGGCCTCGGGGAATGTCAAGGATGGTAGTTCACTCAACGCCACCCAACGTCCCTCTAGCCCTTCTTTTGATTCAGGTTCACCATTGAATAAGTGTACCCAAAAAACGTGTAAGTGAACTGTCTTCTCAGGATACTCAAAGGTAATCACAAACTGAGCTTCACCATCGAGAATGCTGATCCCGACTTCTTCTCTGAGTTCACGAACCAAGGCATTAAACGGGGTTTCATCGCCCTCTAATTTACCGCCAGGAAATTCCCACTTACCGCCTTGATGTTGCGTCTCAGAGCGCTTAGTGACATAGCAAGTACCTTCTCTGAGGATCACCCCAACCGCAACATCGATGTCAGATGAAGATTGAGTCATTAAAGTTTACCGCAACATTGCTTGTACTTTTTGCCCGAGCCACAAGGACAAGATTCATTACGACCTACTTTAGGCTCTGTGCGATTACCGACTCTGACAGTGCCCGCCGGCTGTTTATCCTCATTGGTTTTGGTCACTTTTGCAGCTTGTTCTGCTCGCTGACGTTCTACCACATCCACATCTTCTTGAGCTTGTACTTTTACTTTAGACAGCAGACTAATGACTTCTGCTTTAAGATTGTCAAGCATAGCCGCAAATAACTCGAAAGACTCGCGTTTGTATTCTTGCTTTGGATTCTTTTGTGCATAACCACGTAAATGAATACCCTGACGCAAATAATCCATCGCCGCAAGATGCTCTTTCCAATGGTTATCTAAACTTTGCAACATGACTGCTTTTTCGAACTGACGCATCACATCTTCACCAACCATTTCAACTTTTGCTTGATAAGCTGCATCGATCGCAGCGTGAATTTTTTCGCGCAGTTTTTCTTCAAACAGTTTGTCGTCTTCATCAAGCCATTGTTGTAAAGGTAATTCGACTTGAAAATCGGCTCTTAAACGCTCTTCTAAACCTGGTACATCCCACATCTCTTCTAATGATTCAGGTGGAATATATTCACTGATGGTATCGTCAACCACATCATTGCGAATGGCGGCTATGGTTTCGCCCATGTCACCGTCTTCTAGGAGCTCATTGCGCTGTTCATAGATCACTTTACGCTGATCATTCGCTACATCATCATATTCCAAAAGCTGTTTTCGAATATCAAAGTTACGCGTTTCGACTTTGCGTTGGGCATTTTCAATCGCTCGAGTTACCCAAGGATGCTCAATCGCTT
>JALRKK010000087.1 GCA_023268935.1 Glaciecola sp. | reverse complement strand
TCAATATGGTATTGAATCAGGTAAGATTTGGGCGGAAATTCGCGAAGATATGCCATCTGATTTAGTTGATTAAGTTTTACTGGTAACACTTCGCTTACATTATTTAAAATAATTTAACTTTTCACTTCACAGTTTTCCTTTTTCTTTGTTACACTGGTACGATGAGTAAGGAAGGGGAAATTGTGTCTCAAGCTAAACGATTTGATTTTGTCATTATTGGTGCTGGCTCTGCAGGTTGTGTCTTAGCCAATCGTTTGGTAAAGAATACTCCTTTCACTGTGGCGTTAATCGAAGCTGGGCCTTCTGATAATCATCCTGCAATTCAAATTCCATTTGGACTCTCTGTTCTTTCGAGATTCAAAGGATTCAATTGGGACTTAACAACGTCTCCAGAGCTTCATTGTGCTAAGCGTAAGATGTTTTGGCCACGAGGTAAAACACTAGGGGGCTCATCTTCGGTCAATGCCATGATTTATATCCGAGGCGATAAAGCGGATTATGACAGCTGGGCTGAGGCCTGTGATGCGCCACAATGGCGCTTTGACAATCTTCTTCCGATATTCAAACAACTGGAGAATAATGATCGGGGGCCCGACGCTTATCACGGTATTGGCGGTGAATTGTCAGTTTCTGATCCCAACCACGTAGATGAGTTGTCCCATGCTTGGATCACGGCATGTGCGGAAGCCGGTATTGAGTACAATCCAGACTTTAACGCTGCATTACGTTATGGTGCAGGTCTTTATCAAACCACAACAGGCCATGGCAAACGCTGTTCCAGTGCACGCGCGTTTTTGACTCCTATTCTCAATAATCCAAGGTTTACTCTTTTTACGGAAGCTACGGTCTCTAAGATTTTGTTTGAGGACAAACAAGCCGTTAGTACATTACTGAAGCACAAGGGCAAGTCATTGCGTTTAGATGCGAGCAGAGAAATTTTATTGAGTGCAGGCGCGGTTCACTCTCCGCATATTTTGATGCAATCTGGAGTAGGGGATGGAGAGCAGCTATCCCGTCATGGCATTGATGTGGTTCATGATTGCTTTGGTGTGGGCAAAAATTTACAAGATCATCTTGATGTCATTGTGCAAGCAAAAGCTGCTCGCTCATGTGGTTATGCGATAAGACCCATGCGATGGGGACAGTATATCAAGGGATTTTTTGATTACACACGCAAACAAAATGGTCTATTTACCTCTAATATTGCTGAGGCGGGTGGATTTGTGGCCAGTCGCTATGGCAGTGTACAGCGCCCGGATATTCAACTGCACTTTATTCCTGCAGTGCTACTTGATCACGGTCGGCAAACAAGTTTGCAGTATGGCTTTGGCGTGCATGCGTGTAACTTATATCCTTTTTCACGTGGTGAGATTCAGCTGAGTGAACAACCCTCACACGGATCGCCTGTCATTAAAGCGAATTACCTCAGCGATATACGAGATATCGAAATTATGCAAGATGCCCTGCGCGTCGCACAAAAAACTCTCGTACAACCTGCTCTAGCTCCTTGGCAACCTGCTTTAATGGAGCCAATCAGTGAATTAGACGGATCGGCTGAAATCAATTTTATAAAGAACCAGGCTCAGACCATTTATCATCCTGTGGGCACCTGCAAAATGGGACGAATCAATGATCCTGACGCGGTGGTCAATCCGCAGCTACAAGTGATTGGTCTTGACAACTTACGTGTGGTGGATGCCTCTATTATGCCAACGATCATTGGTGGGAATACCAACGCCCCCACCATGATGATAGCTGAACACGCTGCACAAATGATCATTACAACACACCTCAAGGATATTCAACATGAACTCACCTCAAGCCAATAATGCCAATGCGCACCCGTATCCGCATTTGTTCCAACCATTGGATTTGGGCTTCACCACACTCAAAAATAGAGTGCTGATGGGCTCGATGCATACCGGTCTTGAAGAAGAGCCAGGCGCGCATCATAAATTGGCTGAATATTTTTCTGAACGCGCACGAGGTGGGGTCGGTTTAATGGTCACCGGAGGCATTGGACCTAATGCAGAAGGTGCGACGCATGCTGTATCAAGGCGTTTGGATGATCCGGATGTATTTGCCGAGCATCAATATGTGACCAAAGCAGTGCATGAAAACGACGGCAAGATATGTATGCAGATATTGCACACAGGGCGCTATGCATTTAACAAGAACCTTGTAGCACCGTCTCCTATTCAAGCGCCAATTAATATGTATCAGCCCAGAGAGTTGAGCAGTGAGGAGATCGAAGCGCAAATTCAAGATTTTGTCAAAACCGCGCAACTTACTAAAAAAGCCGGGTATGATGGCGTTGAAATAATGGGTTCAGAAGGGTATTTCTTAAACCAGTTTATTGCCAAGCGCACTAACCATCGCCAAGATGAATGGGGCGGAGATTACGCTAATCGAATGCGCTTACCGGTTGAAGTCGTGCGCCGAGTTCGCGAGGCAGTAGGTAGAGAGTTCATCATTATCTACCGTTTATCAATGCTTGATTTGGTCGAGGGGGGCTCAAGTGCGGATGAAATTGTTACTCTTGGTCAAGCAATTGAACAAGCTGGCGCGACCATCATCAATACTGGGATCGGCTGGCATGAAGCGCGCATTCCAACCATCGCGACAAAAGTACCGCGGGCTGCCTTTACCTGGGTGACGGCAAAAGTGCGTGCAGCGCTTAATGTGCCGGTGATTACCTCAAACCGGATCAATATGCCGGATGTAGCGG
>JALRKK010000010.1 GCA_023268935.1 Glaciecola sp. | reverse complement strand
AGCCTTGATCGAAGCATCGGCTAAGTTGATGGAAATTGCTCAAGCACAAGCGGCAGCGCAAGGCGGTGGTGCAGAAGTGCCAGAAGCAGACGCGCAAACTGCCAAAAAAGCAGATGACGATGTAGTTGATGCTGAGTTTGAAGAAGTCAAAGACGATAAAAAATAATCGTTAAAAATACGCAGATACCTCAGTGGAATCTGCTCTAATTTAAGAACAAAGCGCAGCTGCCTGACCGTACTGCGCTTTGTTTGTGAAACGAGAATGAGAAAGTTGCATGTCTAAACGAGACTATTATGAAGTTCTAGGTGTCAGTAAATCGGCGACTGAACGCGAAATCAAAAAAGCTTATAAAAAGCTCGCAATGAAGTATCACCCTGACCGTACCCAGGGTGACAAAGGCATGGAAGAAAAATTCAAAGAGATCCAAGAAGCCGTTGAAGTGCTTACCGATGAACAAAAGCGAGCTGCGTATGACCAATATGGGCACGCTGCATTCGATCCAAGCCGAGGTGGCTTTGGTGGAGGTGGTGCTGGTGGTGCTGATTTCGGTGATATCTTTGGTGATGTCTTTGGCGATATTTTTGGCGGTGGTCGCGGTGGCGGTCGCTCACGAGCGCGCAGTGGTAGCGATTTGCGCTACAACCTTGAATTATCTCTTGAAGAAGCTGTGCGTGGCAAAGAAATTGAAATTCAGGTACCTACCCTAGTCAGCTGTGAACCTTGTGATGGTTCAGGTGCTAAACCTGGTACGTCACCTAAGACTTGCTCAACCTGTCATGGCAGTGGTCAGGTACAAATGCGTCAAGGCTTCTTTGCTGTGCAACAAACTTGTCCAACATGTGGTGGTAAAGGCAAAGTCATCAGCGATCCATGTGGCGAGTGTCGTGGACGCGGTCGCAAAGAAAAGACCAAAACCTTATCAGTAAAAGTCCCTGCTGGTGTAGATACTGGGGATCGCATTCGTTTATCTGGTGAGGGTGAAGCCGGTGAAATGGGTGCACCTCCAGGTGACTTATATGTGCAAGTTCATGTGCGCGAGCATGAAATCTTTCAGCGCGATGGCAATAACTTGTATTGTGAAGTGCCTTTGAGCTTTACTACTGCGGCTCTTGGTGGCGATATTCAGGTCCCAACACTTGATGGCAAAGTAAAACTCAAAGTATCACCAGAAACTCAGACTGGACGGATGTTCCGCCTGCGTGGTAAGGGGGTTAAATCCGTTCGCTCGAATGTTGTTGGCGACTTGATGTGTAAAGTGGTGATCGAAACACCAGTCAATCTGTCGAGTAAACAAAAAGCGTTGCTTGAAGAATTTGAGGCATCAATGGATGGCACAGCAGCTAAGCATCGTCCAAAAGAGCAAGGCTTCTTCGACGGGGTTAAAAAGTTTTTTGACGATTTAACCAACTAGACGTTGTCTTTAAAAATGTAATAACGGTGTGATTTTCTCTAGAAATCACACCGTTTTTTGTTTTAGACTGTATAAAATAACAAATCACCTTGAATAGGGAACACTTCATGCTCAAATCCGTAACACTTATCGCTGCATCCACTATATTGTTAGCCTCTTTTTCGACTAGTGCAGCGCTTAGCGATAAACAAGCTAAAAACGCCGTTGAGTTTCGCAAAAGTATTTTTCAACTTGTCAAAAGCAATGTAGGGCCTTTTGGCGCAATGGTCAAAGGACAAATGCCAATTGATGAAGCATTAATTGAAAAAAATGCCACGCGATTACATCAGCTGTCACTAATGCTCCCTGATTATTTTGTTGCAGATACACGCAGTAATGATGTACAAACCAGTGCGTTAGATAAAATATGGGATAACCAAGGCGACTTTAACTACAAAGCCCAAAATATGACGACTAAGTCAAAAGAATTACTCGATGCTGTGCAAAACAAACAATCAGATGAGTATGTTGGTAAAATGCGCGCAATTTTTGGCACTTGTAAAGCTTGTCATGACGATTATAAGGCGGATTGATAAATAAGTAGGCTTTCCTTACAAGCTAAAAATCAAGTAGATCTTCAGCCTCCACCCCCAACCACTCCGGCACATGGTTGACAAGCAAGTAGACCTTTACCGCGCTTATTACAACACATATCAAGCATTTCATGTGCATGTGCCAGTCGTGTGTTACGGCAAATTGTTGGTTTGGTTTATTCCCATCGAACATCGCTTTGATGAGATATGGCTCTTTGGTTTTGGCATGCACCACTACTGCAAATACATGAACGCCAACCAGAACCAGTAACAGGTTAAATGCATTGTTGTGAAACCATATAATGGAATCGGTGATGGCACTTGATAACCAATTGTGTAAGACCCCAGTAAACAAAATATCGTCAGTCATAAACAAACCTGAGATAGCTTGCAGTGCAATCATCAGCAAAAACATGAGCACGGCACAAGCCCCTAGTGGATTGTGCGTGGCAAAGATAGGCCTTGGTTTAGCGGTTAAATAATAAAGTAGCCCTTTCGGGGATGGTACAAAAGCAGAAAATCGAACTGGCTCAGGGCCAACAATACCCCATATTACTCGCCATATGATTAGGCCTAAGAGCCCATATCCAACCAACGCATGGTTATCAATTGAGGTATCTGATATTTCCGCAGAGTAGTATTGATATGCAATACCACTGACAAGTAACCAATGAAATAATCGGGTATAGATGTCCCATACACGCGAATGATTTGTTCCCATTATTTTACATCCATGAACGTGCTTGTGATTCTACTTGATATAGAATGACAGATTGCAGCTGTTTGGCAACTGTCTCATCGATCAATGGAATACTATAGCTACCGGATGCAAGATAAAACTTGATAGACGCTACCTGACTGCGACGCATCCAATAGCTTTGAGATATGGCGACGCGTTGTATTTTATGTACTGGAATGCAGTATCTATCGACACCAAACAAGCCTTTTTTGATATACACATAATCATCGGTATAGGCAAATCCCCAGCGTTTCCAACGCAGCCAAATTAATGCTGTTAAAACCATCGGCGTCATCAGTAGTGCAGGCCAATTTGGGTCGTTATGATAGATAAATAAAATGGCTAAGCCGATGGTGATAGGCAAGACAAGCCATAAGACAAAGCGAAAAATAAACATTTTTTTAATCGCCAAAAATGGCATGTCGTGCAGGCGATGCTCAGGAAAAACGTGCGCTAGGATATCTCTGCATTGATATGCAAAAACAGAAGGCACCATCAATTTATTGGCTAATGCTTCCGGATTCGCGACATTGGCTTGAGCGTTGAGTTGATCCAGGCGCAAATTAATCCTACCAAATATCGTATCCAGCCAGTCTTGCTTCATGATGGCAACTTGTATGCGGCTGATCGGTACTGCCACCTCATGTCGATTAATCAATCCACTGCGACGGATAAATTTTTCATGAGTTTTACTCAACGTAAATCCCCAAAATAGGATGACCGCACCAATGATTGATAGAACGGTCATGATCCCTAAAAATAACAAAAAGAGACCAACCATGTACAAGCCTATCTGCCAAGTCGGATCATTTTCGATGTGACTTTGAATATTGAGGCCCCAGCCTGCAAATTTGCCGCTAAAGTACTCAATGATTTCATCAATAAAAGGCGCTATGAAAGCCAGCAACAAATATACGCGGTTAGAGGTCACACCATGCATCGCGAGATCGCCAACGGTGCGAGTGTTGATCACTGTTTCATCCAACGGCGATCCTACGTGTGATGTGTTTGTATTATTTTCACTATAAGTTTCCGTATTATCTGTCTCGGTGGCCACCTCACTGATTTGCTTGCGAAGATGTTGCGCATCTTTCAGGCGCAAAGCGATTAAACGAGCTTCTTGATTGAGTGAACCACCAGAGTCAAACGCTAGTAACGCATAGCCAAACGGGCGATAGTAGAATGGTTGTTCAATTTTGACATTTTGAATACGATTAAATGGCAAGTTAATGTGCTTTTTAAAAATGATCCCGCTCTTTACTTCAACTGAGCCATCAAATAAACGGTAGCGAAAAAACACAAACGAGAGCACCGCAAAACCAATCACGAACCCCAAAATTCCGGCAAAAATAAATACGGCAATCCACGGGTTTGCTTTGATTTTATCCCACAGCACAAATAATATGGGCAACATGTAAAAGACATTGTTCACCACTATCTCAATGAAATTGTGAATGAAATACAAAATGCCAATCGGCGCAACTTGAGCCCATTCACCTTGTGCTTGAGAATTTTCCTCAGGTAAGGGTTGCGATAATTCAGCCACGTTGGTGTAACTCCTTGTGCTGTAAAATGGTGTTGCGAATGAATTCAGCTTTGTCCTTTTCTAGTCCAGGAATGATAAAGGTTTGAGTCAAATCCCCCGCACTGAACACATGTAATTTAGCTAAACCGATTTTGCGGTCAATAGGGCCTTGCTTCACTTCAATGTGTTGAATACGACATATGGGTTGGGTGCTGATTTTGCAAAATAACCACCCTTTGAACATAGTAATGTCTTGCTCCCGTAAACAATAGCCTAACCGTTTGTTGGCACCGTATTCATAAGCCTCAAGCAGACACCATAGCAATGCAATTCCTCCCCAGATGCGAATGCCCCAATATTCAAGCTTTTCCGGTAGAGCGAAGTAGGGCTGAAAAATGAGGCCAAGTATGACAACGCTGAGTACTGCGACTACCGACAGACCTACTAGCAGGCTGATACCTGGGTAATCTGCAGAAACATGTGTGATATCAGGAGAATGAATAGTGGTTCCATCAGCATTGGCAATCACACGATTACTAAAACCGATTTCTAGATCTGGTGTTTCAAATGTTTCAACGTCAGTGTGAGTCGTCATCAAGCCTTCCTTACAAATATATGATTGCAGACACATCCGCTCTCATATCAATCGTTATTCATGTTATTATGGCGCAAATTTTGTAAAAAAAAACCTGTCTCAAGGTTGGGTTTTGTAAACAGTTGTATCAAGAGGGTTTATGTTAAGTATCAGTGTGTTAGGTGCCAATGGTCGGATGGGGCGGAATTTGATCACGGCCGTAGCGGAAGATCCGCAAACGTCATTGCACAGTGGCACAGTGCGTGAAGCATCACCATTGTTAGGTATTGACGCGGGTGTGGCAGTTGGGGGCACGCCCCTAAACGTTAAACTAGACACGTTAAATAACACGCAAATCATGGGCTTAGATGTTGTGATCGACTTTACCTTGCCGACAGTGTTGTCGACTCATTTGGATTGGTGTATTCAGCATAATTTACCTATCGTAATTGGCACCACAGGCCTAAGTCCAGAACAAGAAACCGCTTTGCATAAGGCGTCGGAACACATTCCGATTGTCTTTGCTGCCAATTACAGCGTCGGTGTTAATCTGCTTATTAAACTCGCCCAACAAACGGCTCAGGTTATGGGGGAAAGTGCAGATATCGAGATCATAGAAGCGCATCACAGACACAAAATTGACTCACCATCGGGCACAGCCTTGGCCCTTGGTAAAGGTATTGCACATGCCATCGAAAGAAACCATGATGAAGTTGCTATTTACGGGCGCGAGGGACACACAGGCGAACGTGACCAACAAACGATTGGCTATGCGACGATACGTGGCGGCGACGTAGTAGGGGATCATACCGTATTGTTTGCAGACATTGGCGAGCGCATTGAACTGACCCATAAAGCATCAAGCCGGATGACTTTTGCGAAAGGCGCAGTACGAGCCGCTAAATGGGTAAAAAAGCAACCGCCAGGACTGTATTCAATGATGGATGTGCTTGGTTTATAAGAAATAAAAGCAGTTAAAAACGGTTAATTTAGCAAGGGTTTAACATGACTTTTACAAGCTTCGTATAAAAAATTAATGAAAGCCTTTGTTTTACTAAATTTTCATATTTTTACTAGATCATTTGCGAGTCTGCATATATAATCTCGCTAATTTGCCTGCAAGAACGAAATCGCCTCATGGATTTGGCGAGTAGTAGTGCGAAGAATGTTATACGGGATGGGCATGTCACTATGTTTTATCCCGTTTTTTGTATGTGCAATCCACGTATTGCACCTAGTTATCCTACGACTGGAGGTTGACTTGGCTCATTCTGCCCTTTTGGTGTTAGAAGACGGTTCTGTCTTTAAAGGTACCGCAATCGGTGCCACTGGCCACGCTGTTGGCGAAGTAGTGTTTAATACTTCGATGACAGGTTATCAAGAAATTCTCACTGATCCATCCTACGCTGAACAAATCATCACGCTGACTTATCCTCATATTGGCAATACTGGTACGAATTGCGAAGACGTAGAATCTACAAGTATTTGGGCAAAAGGCTTGGTCATTCGCGACTTACCGTTAATTGCTTCAAATTTCCGTAACGAACAAACCCTTTCAGAATATTTGCAGGCCAACAACATCATTGGCATTGCTGATATTGATACGCGGCGACTGACTCGTATATTACGCGATAAAGGTGCGCAAAACGGTTGTATCATGGCAGGTGACATTGATGAAGGCCAAGCGTTAGAACACGCTCAGTCCTTTGCTGGTTTGAAAGGCATGGATTTAGCTAAGGAAGTAACGTGTTCTGAGCCGCACACTTGGAACGACAGTGTGTGGGCATTAGGGGAAGGTTACGCCAAAGACCTTCAAGATTTACCATATCACGTAGTGGCTTATGATTTTGGTGCAAAACACAATATTTTGCGCATGTTAGTCGAACGTGGTTGTAAATTAACGGTTGTGCCTGCGCAAACGCCTGCTGAAGATGTACTGGCATTGAATCCTGATGGTATTTTCTTATCCAACGGCCCAGGAGATCCCGAACCATGTACCTATGCCATTGAGGCAATTAAAACGTTCCTAGATAAGGGTTTACCCATTTTTGGGATCTGTTTGGGGCATCAATTATTAGCCCTTGCCAGTGGCGCGCAAACTGAAAAGATGAAATTTGGTCATCACGGTGCAAACCATCCAGTCAAAGATTTAGAACGTGATGTCGTGATGATTACCTCGCAAAACCACGGTTTCGCGGTAAAGGAAGACAACTTACCAGCCAATATCAAAGTGACCCACAAATCCTTATTTGATGGCTCATTACAAGGCATTCATTTAACCGATAAGCCCGCGTTTAGCTTCCAAGGGCACCCAGAAGCAAGCCCTGGCCCACATGACGCAGCGCCGTTATTTGACCACTTTATTGAACTCATTGAGCAACACAAGTAGGAATTGAGATGCCAAAACGTACTGACATACAAAGTATATTGATTTTAGGTGCCGGTCCTATTGTGATTGGCCAAGCCTGTGAATTTGATTATTCAGGGGCGCAAGCGTGTAAAGCATTGCGTGAAGAAGGGTATCGAGTCATTTTGGTGAACTCGAATCCTGCTACCATTATGACCGATCCCGAAATGGCCGATGCAACGTACATCGAACCTATTCATTGGGAAGTAGTCGAAAAGATCATCGAAAAAGAACGCCCAGATGTCGTATTACCTACCATGGGTGGTCAGACCGCACTAAACTGTGCACTTGATTTAAATAAATACGGTGTACTTGAAAAATACGGTGTTGAATTAATTGGTGCTACGGCAGATGCGATTGATAAAGCCGAAGACCGCGAACGTTTTGATAAGGCGATGAAGAGTATAGGCCTTGAGTGTCCACGTGCAGAAATCGCCCACTCAATGGAACAAGCTCACGATGTATTAAGTCGCATTGGCTTTCCGTGTATTATTCGCCCATCGTTTACCATGGGGGGAACCGGCGGTGGTATTGCATACAACATTGACGAATTTAACGAAATCTGTGCACGCGGCCTCGATTTGTCACCGACTTCAGAGTTATTAATCGATGAATCACTCATCGGTTGGAAAGAATATGAAATGGAAGTTGTCCGTGATAAGGCTGACAACTGCATCATTGTCTGTACCATTGAAAACTTTGATGCCATGGGCGTGCATACCGGTGATTCCATCACGGTGGCTCCTGCGCAAACCCTGACGGATAAAGAGTTTCAAATTATGCGTAATGCAGCGATGGCAGTATTACGTGAAATTGGTGTAGAAACAGGCGGTTCAAACGTACAGTTTGGCGTGAATCCAAAAGACGGTCGTATGGTCATCATTGAGATGAACCCCCGTGTGTCACGTTCATCTGCGTTAGCTTCAAAAGCCACAGGTTTCCCAATCGCCAAAGTCGCGGCCAAATTAGCCGTTGGTTATACCTTAGATGAGCTTGCTAATGATATTACCGGTGGTCTAACGCCTGCATCATTCGAGCCGGCCATCGACTACGTTGTGACCAAGATCCCGCGTTTTAACTTTGAAAAGTTTGCCGGTGCGAACGATCGTTTGACGACGCAAATGAAGTCGGTTGGCGAAGTCATGGCCATCGGTCGCAATCAGCAAGAATCCTTACAAAAGGCCTTGCGTGGGCTTGAAGTAGGCATCAATGGTCTTGATCCCATTCTTGATCCAGAAAGCCCTGATGCAAAGCAGACGTTGATGTATGAATTACGCGAGCCAGGTGCAGACCGAATCCTTTACATTGGTGATGCGTTCCGTATGGGAATGACGGTTGATGAAGTATTTAGTTACACCAATGTTGACCGCTGGTACTTGGTGCAACTCGAAGAAATCATTCAACTTGAACAACTTGTCGAGCGTATTGGTCTTGCGGGTATTGAACCTGATTTGATGCGTAAATTGAAACGCAAAGGCTTTTCTGATGCACGCTTGGCCGCTTTAACCAATGTGGCTGAGGATGATATTCGCGATACCCGTCGCAAAATGGACATTCAACCTGTCTACAAACGCGTTGATACCTGTGCCGCGGAGTTTTCTACTAGCACAGCGTATATGTATTCTACTTATGATGAAGAATGCGAAGCGAACCCATCGGGTAAAGACAAAATCATGGTCTTAGGTGGTGGTCCTAACCGCATCGGTCAAGGCATTGAGTTTGATTACTGTTGTGTGCATGCAGCGCTAGCGATGCGTGAAGATGGTTACGAAACCATCATGGTAAACTGTAATCCTGAAACTGTCTCAACTGATTATGATACCTCTGACCGTTTATATTTCGAGCCGGTGACGTTAGAAGACGTACTTGAAATTGTGCGCGTTGAACAACCTAAAGGTGTCATCGTTCAATACGGTGGTCAAACTCCGCTTAAACTCGCTCGAGCGCTTGAGGCCAATGGTGTGCCAATTATCGGAACGTCACCGGATGCCATTGACCGTGCCGAAGATCGTGAGCGCTTCCAGCAGATGGTCAATAAGCTAAACTTAAAACAGCCTGCAAATGCCACCGTATCAAATATGGAACAAGCGTTAGCCGAAGCAGAAAATATTGGCTTTCCATTAGTTGTGCGTCCATCTTATGTATTAGGTGGTCGAGCCATGGAAATCGTTTATGACATTAAAGATTTGAAGCGTTACCTCAATGAAGCGGTAAAAGTCTCAAATGATTCTCCCGTATTACTCGACCGCTTCTTAGATGATGCGATTGAAATTGACATCGATGCGATCTGCGATGGCACTGATGTCGTGATTGGCGGCATTATGGAACACATCGAACAAGCAGGAGTTCACTCTGGTGATTCAGCCTGTTCACTGCCTCCATATTCATTATCACCTGAGATACAACAGGTCATGCGTGACCAAGTCAAAGCGATGGCGCTTGAGTTGGGTGTTGTTGGCTTAATGAATACCCAGTTTGCGGTTAAAGACAATGAAGTTTACTTAATTGAGGTAAACCCTCGTGCTGCGCGTACGGTACCATTTGTTTCCAAGGCAACCGGTCGAGCCTGTGCCAAAGTGGCAGCACGTGCAATGGCTGGTCAGTCACTGGCGAGCCAAGGTGTCACAGATGAGATCATTCCACCGTTTTACTCGGTCAAGGAAGTCGTCTTGCCATTTGCTAAGTTCCAAGGGGTTGATCCATTACTAGGTCCTGAAATGCGCTCTACTGGTGAGGTAATGGGTGTTGGTGAAACGTTTGAAGAAGCGTATGCCAAAGCGAATTTGGGCGCATCTAGCCCAATTCCAACCGGCGGCAAAGCCCTCTTATCCGTGCGTAACAATGACAAAGTCCGTTTGGTCGAACTTGCAAAATTAATGCTGGAACGTGGTTATGAGTTAGAAGCGACTCGTGGTACTGCAACGGCACTGTATGATGCTGGTGTGACGGACGTGGCCGTTGTGAATAAAGTATCAGAAGGTCGTCCTAATATCGTCGATGCCATCAAAAACGGTGAATATGCCTATATCATTAACACCACGGAAGGGCGTCAAGCGATCACTGATTCGGTGTACATTCGTAAAGAAGCACTGTTAAATAAAGTGACTTATACGACGACATTGAATGCGGCGTTTGCGACCATCAATTCTAAAGAAGCGGATGATCGGGCACGTGTGACATCAGTTCAAGAGCTTCACGAGCAGGTGAACAACGCCTAAATCACAGGTGACAAATGATTTAAAGCCATTTAAAATACCATCAAAATAACAAATGCGCCTTATGCTTAACAAGGATAGGGCGCATTTTTGTTCTAATGCTATGACAAAATCAAAAGAACAAGGAATTAGCCATGACACAATTTCCAATGACAGTGCAAGGTGCAGAAGCACTTCGTGCAGAGCTGAACGAACTCAAGTCGGTTAAGCGCCCACAAATTATTCAAGCGATTGCGGAAGCTCGCGAGCACGGCGATTTAAAAGAGAACGCCGAATATCATGCTGCGCGTGAGCAACAGAGTTTTTGCGAAGGTCGTATTCAGGACATCGAGGGTAAGTTGTCGAACGCCCAAGTGATTGACGTTGCCAGTATTCCAAATACCGGGAAGGTCATTTTTGGCGTGACCGTGACTATATTGAACTGCGATACGGATGAAGAGATTACATATCGGATTGTGGGCGATGATGAAGCCGACATTAAAAATAATCTCATTTCTGTTAATTCGCCAATTGCCCGAGGTTTGATTGGTAAAATGGTGGATGATGTGGTCAATATTCAAACGCCCAAAGGGGTTGTGGAGTTTGAAATATTAGAAGTTGAGCACAACTAAACTAGAAATTTTGATATTTGCATGAGCCACCTAACGCGGTGGCTTTTTTAATGGCTGTTTAGAAACAGAGTGCTGCGCTCTAAAGCGTCGGTACGAGAATTAGTAAAATGTTCATCCGTAAGATGTGCTTCTAATCCTACTTGCATCAGTTTGGCCTTAGCTTCATTAGTTCGCACCACAATCGTCACATGTTTTCCCATATCTAATGCTTCAAGAATGACATTTTCTAGAGAAAGCGTCATTGTGTCATCGAGCAAAGAAACATGACTGATATCAAAGATAACAGCATCATGACTTTCAATGTTTTTACGTTCACGCGCAAGCGCTTTTGAAACGCCAAAGATCATCGCCCCAGACAGATAGAAAAACAACAAACGACCTTGAGCACTGTTCAACAATTCGCGTTGTTCATCATTCAATGGGATCTCATCATCCACATCCGACATCGCTTTGATTTTCTGTGCTTCAACGGCAGAAAGCTTTTCAATGATGATGACATTTGCAATAAATACACCGACACCTACCGCCACAATTAAGTCGACAAACACCGTCAATAGTAATACCGCGTACATGATTAGGGTAGAGTGGCGAGACACGCGATGGGCACGTTTGATAAACGACCAATCAAGGATGTCCACACCCACTTTTACGGCAATGGCTGCCAGCACGGCTAACGGAATGGTTTCAATGAGGGACGCTGCGCCAAACACGGCAACAACCAACACCGCCACTCGGATCACGCCAGAGAGAGCCGTGCGTCCTCCAGATTGAATATTGACCACGGTACCCATGGTAGCACCCGCGCCGGGTAGACCACCAAAGAGGCCAGACATAATATTCCCCAAACCTTGACCCACAAGTTCTTTGTTGGAGTTGTGCTCGGTACGGGTTACGTTATCGGCAATAACAGATGTCAGCATCGAGTCGATACACCCCAACATACCTAACACCATAGCATCAATGAGCATCATACGCAGTTCTTCTTGCGTAAAATAGGGCATGACCATCGACGGTAAAGATACATCTATTTCGCCAATTCGATTGATGCCTCCGTTACTAAAAAACAATACGGATAACAATGTAATAAACACGAGTGCAATGAGTTGGGGGGGAATGTATTTTTTGTATTTTGCGGGGGTCAAAAACAACACGATCAATGTCATGCTAAACAGCATTAACTCGGACAATCGTATATTACTCAATAGTTCAGGGATATGACTGATTGTGCCAATCACACCTCCAGCGGGCGCTGATTGGCCTAAGGCAGGTGCCAGTTGGAGTAAAATCAAAATAACCCCAATCCCAGACATAAAGCCTGACACCACAGAGTAGGGCATTAAAGTAATGTACTTACCGAGTTTTAAATAACCAAAAAATATTTGAAAAGCGCCAGCCATCATTACGACGGTAAATGCCATCGCCATACCTTTATCGGGATTAGACGCGATGAGCGAGCTTACGACAGCGGTCATTACGACCGTCATAGGGCCTGTAGGTTCCGATATAAGCGTGGATGTGCCACCAAACAGTGAGGCAAATAACCCGATCAAAATAGCGCCGTACAAACCTGCTTCAGCGCCAGCGCCCGAGGCGACACCAAAAGTAAGGGCTAGGGGCAAAGAGACAATGGCAGCGGTTAAACCACCTAGAAGATCGCCTCGTAGATTATTAAGCGAAAGTTTGTTCAGTGCGAGCATGTATTTCTCTAGTTATTGCGGTATTAACGTTGATTATTTTCCCAAGTCATGTTCGGTGCAACAAGACCGACCACTGTGCGACTAAGGTCGTAAAATGCTTATTCCACGGTGTTTTCTATGTAATCCTTGACTACAATGCCGTCCTTCATTACGAATGGTATATTTTCTAACACGCTGATATCGTTAAGAACATCATTTGATACGGCTAAAATATCAGCAACTTTACCGACATCAATACTGCCAAGTGTGGTTTCTTTTTTGATTAAGGTCGCAGGGGCTATCGTTGCGGATTGAATGGCTTGCATCGGCGTCATACCAAATTGCACCATGCGCGCAAATTGCTTGCCATTATCGCCATGTGGATATACGCCTGCGTCAGACCCAAAAACCATTTTTACACCTGCCTTCAACGCGTTGGTAAAGCTTTCGCGTTGACGTTTGCCCACGGTTCTTTCTTTGGCAAGACTTTCTTCTAAAATACCAGCCTTCTCACCTTCACCAAGGATGTATTCTGTTACATAGATATCCATAGACAGGTAAGTACCGTGTTTGACTGCTAAGGCAATGGTTTCTTCATCCAAAAACGAACCGTGCTCAACCGAGTCCACTCCAGCTTGAATGGCGGTTTTGATCCCTTCCGTACCGTGTGCGTGCGCTGCAACAGTCAGGCCGCGTAAATGTGCTTCATCAATCAACGCCTTCATTTCTTCAAAGGTAAGCTGTTGTGCACCAACTTTGGTGCCTTTGGATAACACCCCGCCGGTCGCGCAAAACTTGATGACATCAGCGCCGTATTTGATATTTTGACGGACCTTAGCCTTCATCGCCCAAGGACCGTCAGCCACACCTTCTGAGGTGACAGCGTATTCGAACGGCAATAAGTTATTATCACAATGACCGCCAGTGACGCCGATAGACGGACCTGAGACAAACATTCGAGGGCCAAGTACATCACCATCGTTGATTGCATTACGCAAGGCAACGTCGGCATAGTTTGGTGCACCCACATTGCGCACTGTTGTAAAACCGGCCATCAAGGTGCGCTTGGCTTTGACGACCCCCGTAATGGCTGCACGTGATGTATCGCGTTGCAATCGCTTATAACCATGAATATTGGCATCAGAGGTTAGGTGAACATGCATATCCATTAGACCTGGCATCAAGGTATGCCCACTTAAATCAATCACAGTAGCATCAGTAGGGATGCTTATATCGCCTTGTTGACCCACTTGCGTGATCACATTATCAGTAACAATCACTACCGGTTTTTGATAAACCTTGCCATCGCTTACCGAGATAAGTTTATCCGCTTTTAGGACTTTTATGGAATCAGCGAAGGCAAAAGAATGAAACAAACAAAATGAAGAGAGACCGATGATAAGATGCTTGGTTATTTTAATCATTGTATTCCCTAAAATGAGGTGATTATTGTGATTGTAACGTCTGTTTTCGTGTTGATACCATGCAGTATACCGCAATCATGAGTAGGATCCCTAGCCAAATCATATTTATTGACTCACCAAAGTGAAAATAAGGGGTGCGCCGCTTTTTTAATGGTAACGCGTAACTTAAGTGTGAGGTTGAAAATTGCTCAAGTTGTGCTGTCACTTGCCCATAATGATCAATAACGCCAGTGATCCCATTATTGGTCGCTCGAATGACTGGTAGCCCTAATTCTAGTGCTCTGATCTGTGCGATTTGCATGTGTTGATGAGGACCATGAGAGGCACCAAACCAGGCATCATTACTCAACGTCAAAATGGCATTTGTTTTGGGGGTGAGATTATCACGCACTTGTCTGGCAAATAATATTTCATAGCAAAGTGCGGTGGTGAGTGACAATGCCCCAGCTTGTAAATTAGGTTGTAAATACGCCCCGCGAGTAAATGATGACATAGGCAAGTCAAAAATAGGCGCCAATTCACGCAACACCGCTTCAAACGGTACAAATTCACCAATGGGTAACAAATGATGCTTGGCATAGCGATTAGCATGCTCATAGGCATATTGCTTATCAATGACAATGACATTATTAAACGCTTCATTCGTTTGCACCCGATAATTGAGGATCCCAGTGATCAAGGGTGTATCTGATGCCATGCTTTGTTGTTGTAATGCAGCGAGATAATCCTCAGCAAGCGGTTCTAATTGCGGAATAGCTGCCTCAGGCCAAATGATGACATCATGTGTATCCCATAATGCTTGTGTCAAGGAAAGATACTTATTCATGGTATTGGCGTCTTCTTCTGGTACCCAGCGCAAAGATTGCGGAATGTTACCTTGGACTAAGGCGAGATTGACAGATTGTTGTGGATCCTCAATTTCCCACTGCCAATTGGTGTATTTCATAAAGACAGCCAAAAACAAGCCGAGTGCAAAGAGTCCATTTGATTTGGGTTCAATAGCGTGACGCCAAAGATAACGATTGGTCGCTGGTGTTAAACAAATACATACCAATACTATCCACGCACTAGTGCCTAATTCGCCAAAGATGGGAATGAGGTGCGTCGCATGTGCCGAACCATTTATCTGACTATAACCAAGTGATAGCCATGGGAAGCCTGTCAATAAGACACCGCGCAAATATTCCACGGCATACCAAAAGATGGGGGCGGCCAATAAGGTAGGCAACAGCTGTTGTTGACTGTGCTTATTCACCCAAGCTAACAAGCGAGCGAATAGCGCGGGGAAGAGTGCCAGATAGCTACATAATAATCCCATTAAAGCCAATGACACTAATAATGGCACTCCACCATAATCAGCAATCGATACATGTACCCAGCTAATACCGGCACCAAACCAGCCCAAGCCAAAAGCAAAGCCCACTTTGCCAGGTGCTTGAGAACGCAATATGAGGTAAAACCAAACCGGTAAAATAAAAAATACCAATAGCCCATGTTCAAATGGCGCATAAATCAGTGTCATCATGACACCGCAGAGTAGGGCAATAATCATTTGACGCCACAGAGGCGCTAACCACTGTGGCAAATGCTTGGGCATTAGGCCGTGGTCTCGTTTGGAACGTCTGGTAAAGTGACTTTGAGTTGTACGATACGACGCTTATCAGCATGAGTGACTTTGAATTCAATGCCGTTTATTTTAACCTTTTCACCACTATCGGGCATATGACCGAAGCCTTTTAGGACAATGCCACCGATAGTATCGGCTTCTTCTTCATTGAATTGGGTTTCAAAAAACGCATTAAAATCATCCAAAGGCGTGAGTGCTTTGACTGAATAAGTATGCTTGTTAAGAGGGCGAATACCATCGATGCTATTTTCGTCATCGTCGTGTTCGTCTTCGATTTCGCCAACAATGAGTTCCAAAATATCCTCAATGGTCACTAGACCCGAAACACCGCCGTATTCGTCGACCACAATCGCCATGTGATAACGCTGCTGACGAAACTCTTTTAATAAAATATCCACTCGTTTGGATTCAGGGACAATCACGGCATCGCGTAATACATCTTTTAGCTCAAAGGTGGCATCACTGTTAAAGGCATAACTGAGCATGTCTTTAGCAAGTAAAATACCTTCGATATGGTCCTTGTCTTCACTGATTACTGGAAAACGGCTGTGTGCGGATTCAAGTACTTGGGGTAAAAAGTCTTCAACTTTATCTTCAATATTGATGGTGATCATCTGCGCCCGAGGGATCATAATATCGCGAACCTTGATATTGCCTACACTGATAACGCCTTCTATCATTTCCCGTGTTTGTGGGTCAATGACGTCATTTTGTTGGGCTTCGGAGATGACTTCTACCAGGTCTTCCGTGCTTTGCGGTTCTGGGCTAAACGTGTCTTTTATTTTTTCAAAAAAGCTTTTGCTCTGCGCAGAACCGTTACTAGAGTGGGGATTGTCGTCGTTCATGACTTTATTTTGTTTACCTTAGCAAAAATACAATGTCTAAATTAATCTGTGTTGTACGGATCGTCAATACCTAATTGCGCTAATATGGCAATTTCATGTGATTCCATTATCTCAGCTTCATCATCTTCAATATGGTCAAAGCCCAAACAATGCAAGGTGCCATGAACGATCATATGAGCATAATGTGCCGCTATCGACTTGTGCTGAGCAGCCGCTTCAGACACAACCACATCGTGACAAATTACCAAGTCGCCAATGTGATTGGAGGGAATAAAATCAGGCAAATCAGAAGGGAACGACAAGACATTTGTCGGTTTGTCTTTGCCCCGATACTCGCGATTGAGCTGTTGTGATTCGGCATTAGAAACGAACCTAACCGACATTTCAACACAATCATGCTGAATTTGCTCTAAAGTGGTTTGGATGTATTGCTCAATTTGCTCTGGTTGAGGTAAATGCAAGGCATCAACCGCAATTTGCACATCTAAATCAATTTGCATCGTTATCTTTGGCAGCTTGCTGGGCAAGTTTTTGCGCTTTTTCTACTGCTTTGCGTTTGGCTACTTCAGCATCATGGGTTTCATAGGCTTGCACAATACGAGCCACTACTGGATGACGTACGACATCATGTGCGTTGAAAAAGTTAAACGAAATATCTTCTACGTCTTGCAATACTTCTATCGCATGACGCAATCCCGAACGCACCCCTCTGGGTAAATCCACTTGAGTAATATCACCTGTAATGACAGCTTTAGAGTTAAAGCCAATCCGAGTAAGGAACATTTTCATTTGTTCGGTGGTGGTATTTTGTGATTCATCTAAAATGACAAAAGCATCGTTTAGGGTTCGGCCACGCATATAGGCAAGAGGCGCAATTTCGATGACGTTGCGTTCAATGAGTTTTTCGACTTTTTCAAAACCAAGCATTTCAAATAATGCATCGTATAACGGTCGTAAATAAGGATCGACTTTTTGTGATAAGTCACCGGGTAAAAAACCAAGTTTTTCACCTGCTTCAACGGCGGGGCGAGTCAACAATATACGACGAATTTCTTGACGCTCTAAAGCATCTACGGCACAGGCCACGGCTAAATAGGTTTTACCTGTTCCCGCAGG
>JALRKK010000017.1 GCA_023268935.1 Glaciecola sp. | reverse complement strand
CACCTGACTCCATCCCGAACTCAGTAGTGAAACGTATTAGCGGCGATGGTAGTGTGGGGCTTCCCCATGTGAGAGTAGCACATCGCCAAGCTCCTATTTATACACAAAAGGCTCACCCTAACGGGTGGGCCTTTTGTGTATCTGGGGTTTAGTTATGTGCTACTTGAACGCGAAGGGCAGGATCCCCGAAGTAAAGTAGCACATTGTCCACCGTCGGTAGACCTCGCCGGCACGGAGCTCCTATAGACAAAAGAGCCCACGCAGTAGCGTGGGCTTTTTTGTTAACGTTAAAAACTTAAATATTTCATGTAGTGTGCGGATATATTATTACTGATATTGTAAATATGAGAGTAATATGGATATTGTTAACGCACACACTTGCCACTCCAACACTGACACAGCACTCACGGACATCATTAAGCAGCTTAAGTCTGAGCATGATGATTACGACTTGTTAATTGTTTATTTCAATACCGATCACAATGTCAGCTTGATAAGTCAGTATCTTCTTAAATATTTTTCAGGTCCAATTGCACTGTCTTCGTCATGTCAAGGCGCATTGGGCATTAATAAGATTGTGGCAGATGCGAAAGCGCAAATTGTGGTTTTTGGCATCTCTGATCCTTCTGGCAGTTATGGTGTTGGTATTGCTGATGTATCTTCAGATAATCCAAGAAAAGCCGCTCAGGATGCGTTAACTCAAGCGATAAGTACTTCTGCAAATCCTTATGAAACGCCTGCGCTTATTTGGTCCATCATGCCTCCTGGCCAAGAAGAAGAGCTGATTCAGGGCTTTGCTGATATTGTTGGTCCAAACGTTCCTGTCTTTGGTGGTAGTTCTGCTGACAATGATGTTTCCGGGCAATGGCAGCAAGGTTCACATACTGATAATGGTACATCATCGGTCGTGGTTGTAACATTACAACCAAGCCATGCTATTGGGTATTCCTATAGCTCTGGTTATGAACCAACCGATACGACGATTATTGCTCAAGGTTGTTCAGAAAGAGTCGTTGCAAAGTTTGACGGTCAAACTGCTGCTAAGCGATACAACGAACTGACCGAAGGGGCCATTGAGCACGCTATTCTAGGTGGAAATGTGCTTGGCCATAGCACTCTTTTTCCTTTAGGCCGAGCCATTCCCAATACGATAGGGATACCTGAGTATCTTTTATCGCACCCCGATTCGGTGACGACCAAAGGTGAATTAACTTTGTTTTCGCATATTGATGAAGGTCAAGAGTTAACTTTAATGACAGGAAGTGTAGAAGGACTCGTGCAAAGAGCAACTGTTGTTGCCAAGAACGCCATTGATTTATTACCAGAGGGGAGTGAATGTGCCGGTGTACTCATGATTTATTGCGGTGGATGTATGCTTACCATTGGCGATAATGTAACCCAAATGCAAACTGTCTTAGCATCATCTTTACCTCACATCCCAATTTGTGCAGCCTATACATTCGGTGAACAAGGTGCATTTTTGGATGGTCAAAATAGACATGGTAATTTAATGATTTCAGCGGTAGCCTTTGCACGATGAGTCTTGAAAAAGAGTCCTTGCTCGAAAACCTGAATTTGATTTATCGCTTGAAAGAACAAGCGGAGTCGCTCCGTAAAGAAAGTGATATTTTGTTGCATGGTATGCGCGATATTTTAGAAGCGTCATCACGTGATGAACTCTATGACAAAATGTTCGGAATGTTTGGCAAAATCATCCCTAATCGTGACTGTTTCATTCTTGTGCCATCTGATTGCGAACAGTTAATTTGTATGCATACCACTGATATCCGCTTTGCTGAAACCGTGTGGCAGATGGATCCGGTGTTAGCATCGGTGATGGAAGGTAAGCCGAGTGCAATTTTTAATATTGGGATCCAGCCAGCTTGGCAACATCAAGATATTTTTCATAACGACATTAAGTCTGTTATGTATTGTCCGCTCAAAGAAGAAGGACACACCTCTATAATGGTATTTTGCGCGACAGAGATTGGCTTTTATACTCAAGAACATGTCAGCATAGCGACCCGATATCGCGACTTTATAGAGCAGACGATTTTATCTGTCAAAGCAAAGCTAGAGGCTCTGGCCACAGAACGGTTAAGAGAAGAGAAAGCCCTTGTTGAACGTTCGATGTTTCAATCTGAACGAATGGCTTCTTTAGGTTTGCTTGCAGCAGGCGTTGCGCATGAAATCAATAACCCCATCGGGTTTGTCAAATCCAATGTAGAATATCTAACCAGTTATGCCCCTAAGTTAAAAGGATTTTTTACAGAGTTGCATCGAATTTTAAAGGGACATGATTCGCCTGAGAACAAATTAGAACTTATAGAAAAGCTCTTTCCATATTTTCAATGCGATGAATTGATAGAGGAATATGATGATCTGTGTGAAGAAATGGTGGATGGTGTGGCAAGGGTTAAAGATATCGTCGATAGTCTGCAGTCTTTTGTGCGCCAAGGTGACGATAATGATGCCCTATTCGTAGACATAACCCGTTGCATCAAAGATTCATTGCGTGTGGTGAACTCTAAATTTCAAAATATCGATGTCATCTTGAATTTGACGAATGAACTTCTAGCAAAAGGAAGTGCAGGGCCATTTAATCAAGTGTTGGTGAATTTATTTGTGAATGCTTCACATGCTATGTCTGGGAAAGGCGAAATGACCATCACGACAAGCTCGCTAGACGATGAAGTGTGCATTTCTGTCAGTGATAGTGGTTGTGGTATGTCAGAGGAATCTGCCGCGCGAATTTTTGAACCTTTCTACACAACAAAACCACAAGGCGAGGGCACTGGATTAGGTTTGTATATTAGCTATAGTTTAATTGAAAGCTTTGGGGGACGAATTGAAGTCAACACTGAAGAAGGTGTTGGTACGACTTTTTATATTTGGCTGAAGCAGGTAAGATAACATGCATGAATAAACACCCGATAAATTCCCCTTGTTTTGATGATTGTCGAAGATTATTACCCAACACCGAGGTTGATTGGCCGACTGCTTTAGAGCTTGAAAAAATTTTCACACTACCATTGAACTTAATTGATGACCCATCACCTCAGAGTGAAAACGGTATATTATTGCAACAACTTGGCTACGAAGGCTTCATCGAAAAAACGCGTAGCGTGCCAACCCGAAGCAATTACCACGATTGGTTTAATGCTTTTATTTGGTCTCAATTTCCATCTACTAAATACCAACTTAATCAATGGCATATCCAAGACATTGAAGTCAACGGATTGTCCCCTCGTTCAAGATACCGTGATAGGATTACGCATTGGGATGAATGTGGCGTCATCGTGTTGCATACCAAAGAATGCAACATACCAAACTTGCTTGCACAGCATGAGTGGGTAGATGCATTTTATCGCAATAAAACGCAGTGGGGAGTGCAATGTAAAGCGGTGATATTTGGTCATGCCATGTATGAAAGTCTACTCAACCCGTTCATCGGTTTGACGGCGAAATTCATCCCAATTGAAGTGCCACAGAACGTGATTACTGAGTCTACTTCATTACATATAACAGACATTGATCGTCGGCTTTTGGTTCATTTATCTAATTGGCAATTTTCGAGCAAAATGCCCCCATTACCGATACTTGGTGTACCGGGTTGGTACCCTGGTCAAGATGCGATGTTTTATCAAAATACTCAGTATTTTATGCCGAAACGTGCCCAACAATAATGATACAATCACCTCTCAATTACGAAGAATTTCAAGAGACATATTTATGAACTATTCCGGTCCCGTTGCAAAAATGCTCACTTCAGTCGATTCACAACATATCGCACAGTACACTTTGCCAATCGGTGCCGAACACGTCCGTTCCGACTGGTTTCGGCTGGACGACTTGAAGCCGGACGAGGACGATCCTGCGACGCTCGGTGCCCTTCTCGGCGTGGTGCGCGAAGTCTGGAATGCACCTCTCGCTCAGGTGACGCCGTGGCTGCGCTG
>JALRKK010000089.1 GCA_023268935.1 Glaciecola sp. | reverse complement strand
ATATTCAATTAGTACACGGTACTGAGGCGTGTGAACGAGCTGCGACGTTAACCGCCCACGACTCGCATGGATTGCGCATTATTCAAACCTTACATGAGTGAGCGTTAGTATGCGACAGTTGAAAGTGTATGTGTTAGCAAGTGCCTTATATTGGTGCTTTTGTCTGACCGCTATCGCGCAAACCACACTGTCAGATGTGACTCTCAAAAAGACTTCCCAGGGCACGCGCATTGAGTTCTCCTTTTCAGAGACGGTTAAACACTCCTACTTTACTCTGCAAAAGCCTTATCGGCTAGTCATTGATTTACCCAACACCAAGGGACAGTTTGCTACAATCACTGAACGAAATTCAGATAAGCTCGTTCACAAAGTTCGAACGTCCAAACCCAAAAGAGCCTCTGATTTTCGTGTTGTTATAGAAACTCGTAGCAAAGAGGATTTTACCCTTGGGTGGACCGGCACCATACTGTGGGTACAGTTTTCGGACCCTCCTCCTTCGGTGCCTAAGTTATCTGTTGGTCAGCAACCAGACCGACCAACAGACATCATTATCGCTTTGGATGCGGGTCACGGTGGCCGTGATCCGGGCTCAGTTGGTCCGACGGGCACCTATGAAAAGCATGTTGTATTATCGATTGCCAAGAAGGTCGCTGAGCGTATCGATGCAACTCCAGGCCTACGGGCCGTGTTAACTCGAACTGATGATTATTATATCAAGCCGTCACAACGCCCCGAGATTGCTAGGCAAAAGATGGCGGATTTGTTGATATCAATTCATGCGGATGCGTTCACAACCCCTCAACCATCAGGTGCTTCGGTCTGGCTATTGAATAATCGTCGTGCTAATTCTGAGCTGGCAAAGTGGCTACGCAACACAGAAAAACATTCTGAACTACTCGGTGGTGCGGGCAAAATTTTGGAAGAAACGGAAGAAGATGAGTTTTTGATGCGTACGTTGTTAGACATGCAGACCGAATCATCTCAGCAATCGAGTTATCAAATTAGCAAAAAAATGCTCTTAGAACTCAACAAAGTGACTAAACTTCATAAAAAATCGCCACAACACGCATCACTAGCCGTGTTGACTGCACCAGATATTCCGTCAATCTTGGTTGAAGTGGGCTTTATTTCGAACCCTAGAGAAGAAAAAAACTTAAACTGGTCCACTCATCGCGAACGTTTAGCTGACTCAATTTATGAAGGGATTGTTAAATTTTTCCGCGTGTATCCGCCTGAAGGCACTCTGTGGGCGATGCAAAAAAACAACCAACCTGTAGAGCATCGTGTTGCCAGCGGAGAATCACTATCTCGAATTGCTCAACGCTATCGCGTCAGCGTGGGTGCAATCAAACAACACAATGGTCTAACATCGGATATTATACGAGTCGGACAGCGCATCAAGATCCCTCAAGGATAAGCATGGCAATCCAAATATTACCCCCACAGTTAGCGAACCAGATTGCCGCTGGTGAAGTGGTCGAACGCCCCGCATCGATTGTCAAAGAATGTGTTGAAAATAGCCTTGATGCTGGTGCTACTCAGATATCCGTCGACATTGAACAAGGCGGAGCAAAAGTTATTCGCATCCAAGACGATGGTTGTGGTATTGCTAAAGATGAATTGCCGCTCGCGTTAGCACGTCATGCGACAAGCAAAATTTCTGAGTTAGATGATTTGGAAAACATTCAATCACTCGGATTTCGTGGCGAAGCATTAGCGAGTATCAGTTCGGTTTCTCGTTTGACATTATCGAGCCGTCCGGACCATCAAGAAGAGGCGTGGCTGGTGTTTGCTGAAGGCAAAGAGCAAGCTGTCACTTTTGAACCGGTGGCGCATCCAGTCGGCAGTACCGTTGAAATCCGCGATTTGTTTTTTAATACGCCAGCGAGAAGAAAATTCTTAAAAGCCGCTAAAACAGAGTTTCAACATATTCAGACTCTGATAAAACGCATTGCTTTGGCGCATTATGATGTCGGCTTTACTTTATCGCATAACCAAAAGTCCGTTTTAAAACTGCCGGCGCGAGACTCACGAGAACGACGTATCAAAGATGTATGTGGCGAGGCCTTTGCGCAAAATGCGTTACGCGTTGAAACACAATATCAGGATTATCAGCTGCACGCTTTCGTCAGCAAACCCATGGATGGCTTTACAGACAACAGTTTGCAGTTTATTTACGTGAACGGACGGATGATGCGGGACAAGTTGATAATGCATGCGATTAGGCAAGCTTATGAGGGCATGATCCCCGCTCAGCAACACGCAGGTTATGTTGTTTTTCTGACCTTACCTACGCAAGGTTTTGATGTTAATGTACATCCAGCTAAGCATGAGGTACGTTTTGTTGAAAGTCGCATCGTCCATGATTTTATTTACCAAGCTATTAGCGATGTATTGCAAGGCGGTTTTGTCGACACCCCTGATTATACCCAAATTGCTGAGCAATCCGTACAACACGACTATATTCGGCCACTGCAACAAGAGACAAGCGCCAACACTCATGCTTCTTCTGGGAAAGAGACATCATTTGGGCCATACTCTGCTCATCATCCCAGTCGCAAAGCGCTGCATAATTATGCTGAATTGCTTACGACTTCAAGTGGCACATCAGAACGTATTGAGACTCATTGCGTGTTATTACCAGATATGCGCGTATTGTGGATTAATGATCATCTCAAGGTCGTTAATGCTGCTGATGTCTTAATGCTGTATTTGCAGATTCAATGTGACGAGAGTGAAGGCTCAACGCCATTATTACTACCGGTTTCGATAAAGGCGGCATATGCACCTTCGATTGAATTGGCCGATGGCTTTGATATTCAATACGTACAACAAAAAATCATTATTAAACGTGTGCCCAGTCGTTTGCGGAGTCTGCCTTGGTCACAAATAGTTGGACTTTTAGGTGATTGTGAAACGATCAATCTATCAGCCTTGGCACACTCGTTAACGCATAATCACGACCTGTTTACAGCAGTCAACCTTTGGCTGCATTCTATATCAGATGAACACTTAGATGTTTTACAACGAGCCAGTCACCCTTGTCGAGTGGTATGCGATGGGTGAATATCAAGTTGCAGATCCAACGATTCCTGCAGAAGTCGTATTTATAATGGGGCCAACGGCATCAGGAAAAACCTCGTTAGGGATCGAATTAGCTAAGGTGTGCGATGGTGAAATAATCAGTGTGGATTCAGCCCTCATTTATCGGGGGATGGACATTGGTACGGCAAAACCCGATGCTGCAGAACAAGACGGTGTTGTGCACCATTTATTAGACATTCGCGACCCGTCTGAAACGTATTCTGTATCTGAATTTCGCAACGATACATTGCGTTTAATTGAAGATATTCGCTCGCGGGGCAAAATGCCTATCTTAGTCGGCGGTACCATGATGTATTTTAATGCCTTGATTAAAGGTATTTCAGCCTTGCCAGCTGCGAATGAGTGTGTTCGTGCGGACTTGACCGAGCAGGCGGAATTAAAAGGCTGGGAAGCCTTGCACAAGCGTCTAGCAGAATGTGATCCAGAAAGTGCACAGCGCATTCATCCCAATGATCCTCAACGCTTATTAAGAGCATTGGAGGTGTTTGAGCTAACAGGTCGACCTATATCTGAACTGCAACAACAAAACTCACCACCGATTCCATACAGTGTTGCCCAATTTGCTATCGCACCTGAAAATCGAGGTGTGTTACATGAGCGAATAAGACTTCGCTATGAACAAATGTTAGCGTATGGCTTAATCGAAGAAGTCAAAAACTTGTATCAACGTAAAGATTTGCATCCAGAACTACCGAGTATTCGTTGTGTAGGATATAGACAAACGTGGCAATTTTTGGAAGGTGAATTGAGCTTTGATGAGGCAAAGGAACGTGGCATTATTGCTACTCGGCAGCTCGCAAAGCGCCAATTAACCTGGCTCAGAGGATGGGATAATGTGACTTGGCTCAATACATTTGACGCTGAGAATTTGTCCCTAATACTAAAGTTGATTAAAAATTAGTCGACTTTAATGGTGTACACCTTGTATCTTATTGTGTATTCTATTTTCAACTGATGAACCAGTTACAATTATAAGAAAAGTAAGGAAAAACGCATGGCTAAAGGGCAATCACTTCAAGACCCATTCCTCAATATATTACGCAAAGAGCGCATTCCTGTGTCGATTTATCTAGTTAACGGTATTAAGTTACAAGGCCAAGTTGAGTCGTTCGATCAGTTTGTTATTTTGCTTAAAAACACGGTAAGCCAAATGGTATATAAGCATGCGATCTCAACTGTAGTTCCTTCTAAGGCAATTCAAATGCCAACTCAGGATGGTGATTCTCCGAGTGAGTAAGCCTTTCTTGATAGCTATATCATTCTTCGTATTACAACGAGGTAGTTCTAAGCTTGTTTGACCGCTATCAAGGTGGTGAACAAGCTGTGCTTGTCCACGTCGATTTCGCCGCAGAATCTGCACAAGAAGATATTCATGAACTCCAGATGTTGGTCAGCTCGGCCGGTGTTGAAAGTTGTGAGATCATTACCGCTTCGCGCAGTGCGCCTCACCCAAAGTATTTTGTCGGTTCTGGTAAGGCAGACGAAATTGCCGCTATGGTGCAAGCGCATGAAGCCAATGTCGTCATTTTTAACCACTCGCTCTCGCCTTCTCAAGAGCGTAACTTAGAAACTATTTGTAAGTGTCGAGTGTTAGACCGAACGGGTTTAATCTTGGATATTTTTGCTCAACGTGCTCGCACGCACGAAGGTAAGCTACAAGTTGAATTAGCTCAGCTGCGCCATATTTCGACTCGTTTGATCCGAGGTTGGACACACCTAGAGCGACAAAAAGGCGGGATTGGTCTACGGGGGCCAGGTGAGACTCAACTCGAAACCGATAGGCGTTTATTAAGAGGTCGAATTAAAACTATTTTAAAACGCCTAGACAAGGTAGCCAAACAGCGTGAACAAGGTAGACGGTCACGAAAACGTGCTGAAATTCCAACCTTGTCTTTAGTCGGCTATACCAATGCAGGAAAATCAACGTTGTTTAATACGATTACTGATGCTGGAGTATATGCAGCGGATCAGTTGTTTGCGACGCTCGATCCGACCCTGCGCAAGTTGGATTTAAAAGACGTTGGCCCTGTTATATTGGCGGATACGGTTGGTTTTATCAGACACTTGCCACATGATTTGGTCGCAGCGTTTAAAGCGACTTTACAGGAAACTCAAGAAGCGGACTTATTATTACACGTCGTGGATTTTGCAGACGATCAGTATCGCGACAATATGCAACAGGTCAATGATGTCCTCCAAGAAATTGAAGCGGATGAGATACCGCAACTGATTATTTGTAATAAAATTGACCGATTAGAGGGCGTCAAACCGCATATAGATTACAACGAAGAAGGGCGTCCAGAGAGAGTGTGGATTTCGGCTCAACAAGGGCAAGGCATTGAATTATTACAAAAAGCCCTTACTGAATGCCTAAGAAAAAGCATGCAAATCTGCCAGTTAACCATCCCACCATATGCGGGTAAAGTCGCTGCAACGATGCATGAATATGATTGTATTGCAGAACAACATTACGACGAAAATGGTAACTGGATTGTGAACGTACGCTTACCAGTAACAGATTGGCACAAATTAAACAAAAGATTAGATGGGCAATTAGACGCCTTTCTGGTTAAATAAACAAAAACTGGTCGATACAATTAGACTATTTGCAGATTTGATACGTATCATTTTAATAACATTGAATAACGGAGAGTAGACATGGCTTGGAATGAGCCGGGCGGTAATAATAACGACCCGTGGAAGAATAAAGGGGGCAATAACCAAGGCCCACCTGATCTTGACGAAGTATTCAAAAAGCTATTTGGTAAGTTTGGCGGCAATGGCGGTGGCAATCGCGGTGGCTCCAGCTCGATCAACCTTGGTGGTGTAGGGATTTCTATTTTATTGGCTATCCTTGTCGTCGTTTGGGTGATAAGTGGCTTTTATACCATTCGCGAAGCAGAACGTGGCGTGGTATTGCGCTTTGGAGCCTACCACAACCTGGTTCAACCAGGCTTACAATGGAAACCGACGTTTATTGATCGCGTTATTCCTGTCGACGTGCAAACCATTCGTGATCAGGCTTCAGCGGGTTCTATGCTCACCGAAGATGAGAACGTGGTTCGCGTTCAGATGGAAATGCAATACCGCGTAGTTGATCCTAAGAAATTTGTGTTTCACGTGGTCAACCCAGAGCAAAGCTTGTCACAAGCGTTAGATTCAGCGATACGCTATGTGGTCGGCCATTCGACTATGGATGGCGTCTTGACATCAGGCCGTGAAGTCACCCGTCAGCGCGTGTGGGATGAGCTTCAAGCTATCATCGAGCCATATGACATGGGCGTTTCGATCATTGACATGAACTTTAAGGACGCTCGTCCTCCTGAAGAAGTAAAAGACGCATTCGATGATGCGATTGCAGCCCAAGAAGATGAAATTCGTTTCATTCGTGAAGCGGAGGCTTATGCTCGTGAGATTGAACCTCGTGCACGTGGTCAAGTGAATCGTATGAACGAAGAAGCGACGGCTTACAAAACTCGAGTAACGTTAGAAGCTCAGGGTGAGGTGGCGCGCTTTGCGAAGTTATTACCTCAGTACGAGGCGGCGCCAGAAGTAACACGCCAACGTATCTATATTGAGACGATGGAAGAAGTGTTTTCAAGCACGTCTAAGATCATGGTTGATAATAAAAACGGCGGTTCGATGATGTACTTACCATTGGATAAGATTCTTGAGCGTCAAAATACATCAAATTCGTCACAGTTACCGATGAATGCTACGCAAAATGCCCTAGATGGTTTGCGTAATGCGGCAACGGTAGATCGTCAAAATGCGTCGTCTCCGAACGGTGGTTTACGTAGCAATAACAACGGTCGCACAGGGAGATAATTGATGAAAAATTTAATTGTTGCAATTGTTGTTGCAGTGGCATTCATTCTGTCTGGAGCCGTCTTTTTTGTTGGCGAAGGCACTCGTGCCATTGTGATCCAATTTGGTAAGGTCAAAAAGGATAACGATACTGGACTGACTAAGATTTATGAACCGGGTCTACATTTCAAAATGCCATTCATCGATTCAAAACGGGTGTTAGATGCGCGTATTCAAACCTTGGATGATGCCCCAGACCGTTTTGTTACTAGTGAGAAAAAAGACTTAATTGTTGACTCGTACGTCAAATGGCGCATTGATGACTTTGAGCGTTACTACTTATCAACCGGTGGTAACACTTTGCAAGCCGAAGCGCTATTGAAGCAAAAAGTAAACAACGGCTTACGCTCTGAGTTTGGTACACGTACGATTTCTCAGATTGTTTCGGGTGAGCGTTCCGAGCTAATGGATGAGGCAATGGCGCAAGCATCAGAAAGCTCTGATGAGTTGGGTATCGAAATTATCGATGTCCGCGTGAAGCAAATTAACTTACCGTTAGAAGTATCTAACTCAATCTTCCAACGTATGCGTGCTGAGCGTGCAGCAGTTGCTCGTGAGCACCGTTCTGAAGGTCAAGAGCAAGCGGACATCATTCGTGCTGACATCGATGCTCGTGTCACTGTAATGTTAGCTGATGCAGAACGTAATGCACGTCAGCTTCGCGGTGAGGGTGATGCGGAAGCCGCACGCATTTATGCAGAAGCATATTCACAGAATCCTGAGTTTTACAGCTTCTTACGCTCGATGGATGCATATCGCGGCAGCTTTAACTCTAAGCAAGACGTGTTGATCGTAGAGCCGAACTCAGACTTCTTCCGTTATCTCAATGCTCAATCAGGCACAGGTAACAGTGGCGAATAATACACCTGAGTAGTAAATCTAAACGCCAACCCTTGGGTTGGCGTTTTTGTTTGTTTAGAATTTAATTCGCCAATCTTAATTACAGTATTAATCTGTGATAACATTTCCGACTCAGTTCAGACCAAGAAGTATAAGCATAATAATAAGGACTTTTCATGGCCTCCCCGACAGACTCTTTTTCCAAACAAGCCAGTACCGGCGGGTTTGCACGATTTCTCAACGGCGTTGAGCGTTTGGGCAATCTCTTACCTCATCCTGTAACCTTATTTGCTATCTTATCGATTTTTATCGTGTTGTTGAGTGGGGTATTAGGCTATTTTGATATTGCGGTAGCGGATCCCCG
>JALRKK010000014.1 GCA_023268935.1 Glaciecola sp. | reverse complement strand
CACATTTGTTCATGAATACGATGATGTAAGGAATACCAACCTGACGGCCTAGTAGGATGTGCTCACGAGTTTGTGGCATCGGACCATCTGTTGCAGCAACAACTAGGATACCACCGTCCATTTGCGCAGCACCAGTGATCATGTTTTTAACATAGTCAGCGTGTCCTGGGCAGTCTACGTGCGCGTAGTGACGAGTAGGTGTATCGTATTCAACGTGTGACGTTGCGATTGTGATACCGCGCTCACGCTCTTCTGGAGCGTTGTCGATTTGATCGAATGCTTGCGCTGAACCACCGTAAGTCTTTGCTAGTACAGTAGTGATCGCTGCGGTTAATGTCGTTTTACCGTGGTCAACGTGGCCGATTGTACCTACGTTAACGTGCGGTTTCGTACGTTCAAACTTTTCTTTTGCCATTGCTAAGTTTCCTAATTTTTTGAAAAGCCCGACCACACAAGACCGGACCAAACCTGCTAATAAAAATTATTGACGAGATTCGATAATCGCCTGAGCAACATTCGCTGCCGCCTCAGAATAATTAAAGAATTCCATCGAGTAGGATGCACGTCCTTGCGTTGCTGAACGCAAATCAGTGGCATACCCAAACATTTCAGAAAGAGGCACTTTAGCACGGACAATCTTAATCCCCGCAACACCATCTTCCATTCCTTCAATCAAGCCGCGACGACGGTTGAGATCACCCACCACATCGCCCATCCACTCTTCCGGAGTGGTTACTTCGACTTTCATTACTGGTTCTAGGAGCACTGGAGATGCATCAAGTGCACCTTTTTTGAAGCCCATAGAGCCTGCAATTTTAAACGCCATCTCAGAACTGTCAACATCATGGTATGAACCATCATACAATGTCACTTTGACATCCAACATGGGGTATCCTGCTAACACACCTGATTGCATCTGTTCTTGGCAACCTTTGTCTACAGCAGGAATATATTCTTTTGGTACGACGCCGCCAACGATTTCGTTAACAAATTCATACCCTGCGCCTTCTTCTTGTGGTTCTAAACGTAACCACACATGACCAAATTGACCTTTACCGCCAGATTGACGTACAAATTTACCTTCAACTTCAATCGTTGAACGTATCGTTTCACGATAAGCAACTTGTGGTTTACCAACATTACACTCAACACTGAATTCGCGCTTCATACGATCGACAATGATGTCTAAGTGCAATTCACCCATACCAGAGATGATGGTTTGGCCAGATTCTTCATCAGTGTGCACGCGGAAAGAAGGGTCTTCAGCTGCTAACTTTGATAAAGCAATACCCATCTTTTCTTGATCGGGTTTTGAACGAGGCTCTACAGCAATAGAAATAACCGGATCAGGGAATTCCATACGCTCAAGCGTAATAATATTGCTCGGGTCACATAAAGTATCACCCGTGGTCACGTCTTTGAGACCAATCGCTGCTGCAATGTCACCCGCGCGGACTTCTTTGAGCTCCTCGCGATCATTTGCATGCATTTGTACAATGCGGCCAAAACGTTCGCGCTTGCCTTTTACTGGGTTATACACGGTATCACCAGTGTTGACGACACCAGAATATACGCGGAAAAAGGTCAGGGTACCGACATACGGATCGGTTGCAATCTTGAACGCCAATGCCGAAAAAGGTGCTTTGTCGTCTGATTCGCGAGACGCTTCAGTTTCGTCTTTATTGTCCAAGATACCGGTAATCGCTTTGACTTCTGTAGGTGAAGGTAAATATTCGACGACGGCATCAAGCACGGCTTGCACGCCTTTGTTTTTGAATGCAGAACCACACGTAGCTAAGACGATTTCATTATTAATTGTTCTTTGTCTTAAAGCGGCTTTGATTTCGCTCTCAGAGAGTTCTTCACCCTCTAAGTATTTGTCCATCAACTCTTCATTTGCTTCGGCTGCGGCTTCCACTAATTCAGTGCGAAGTTCTTCGGCCTCAAGCAGATATTCTTCTGGGATCGCATCATAGGTAAACGTCATACCCTGATCATCTGGGTTCCAGTTGATGGCTTTCATTTTGATCAAATCAATGACACCGACGAAGTTTTCTTCTGCGCCCATGTTCAATTGAATTGGCACACATTGTGCGCCTAAGCGTTTGCGGATTTGACCGACAACACGCATAAAGTCTGCTCCGGCACGATCCATCTTGTTAACAAATACCATACGTGGCACTTCGTATTTGTCAGCTTGACGCCATACCGTTTCAGATTGTGGCTCAACACCTGAAGAACCACAAAATACGACAACCGCACCATCTAATACGCGCAGTGAACGTTCCACTTCAATGGTGACGTCAACGTGTCCTGGCGTATCAATAATGTTGATGCGGTGTTGTGGGAACTGCTGCTCCATCCCTGCCCAAAAGCAAGTCGTCGCAGCTGAGGTAATGGTAATGCCCCGCTCTTGTTCCTGTTCCATCCAATCCATGGTAGCCGCACCATCGTGCACCTCACCAATTTTATGGGATAGTCCAGTGTAGAACAAAACACGCTCTGTAGTAGTGGTTTTGCCCGCATCAACGTGCGCACAAATTCCAATATTACGATAGCGTTCGATCGGAGTCTGACGAGCCATATAGTCCTCTTATTCCCTAGGTTGGTTATTACCAGCTTACCAGCGGTAATGTGCGAACGCTTTGTTCGCTTCAGCCATGCGGTGCACGTCTTCACGCTTCTTAACCGCAGAACCTTTATTTTCAGAGGCATCGAGCATTTCTGCCGCTAAGCGCTGAGCCATTGATTTCTCACCGCGTTTACGAGACGCTTCTACTAACCAACGCATACCTAGTGCATTACGACGAACTGGGCGAACTTCTACAGGTACTTGGTACGTAGTCGTTCAGGTGACCTCGAACCTTGGTGAATAAACACAGCGCCGATTTCTTTATATGTTTATTATGTTAAAATCGGCGCTGTGTTACACACCAGTATCTAACCAAGGTGTAATGACTGAGGTGTGAGGTGT
>JALRKK010000049.1 GCA_023268935.1 Glaciecola sp. | reverse complement strand
AAAAGACATCATCGCGATCCTTGGTATGGATGAATTATCTGAAGAAGACAAGCAAGTGGTATCACGTGCTCGTAAGATTCAGCGTTTCTTATCTCAGCCATTCTTCGTAGCAGAAGTCTTTACTGGTTCTCCTGGTAAGTACGTCTCTCTTAAAGACACCATTGCTGGCTTTAAGGGCATCCTAAACGGTGATTACGACGATTTACCAGAGCAAGCCTTCTACATGGTTGGTTCAATCGAAGAAGCAGTAGAAAAAGCAAAAGCGTAAGGCTTTTGCTTAACTACTGACACCACGTATAAGGGGGTTATATGGCAACAGCAACAGTACACTTGAGTGTGGTATCGGCGGAAGGCGCTATCTTCCACGGCGATGTCTCTGCAATTCAAGTGACAGGTAGTGAAGGTGAGCTAGGTATTCATCCTGGTCACGCGCCACTATTGACAGCCTTGCGCCCTGGAATGGTCCGTTTAGTTGAGAACGGTGCAGAGCAGTTTATCTATATCGCTGGTGGTACGTTAGAAGTACAACCACAAGCTGTGACGGTACTCGCTGATACAGCGGTACGAGCAGAAGATCTAGATGAAGGTGCAGCACAAGAAGCTAAGCGTCACGCAGAAGAACAAATTGCGAATCCGGGTGCTGACTTCGACCATCAAACTGCAGCGTTGCAGTTGGAAGAAGCCATTGCGCAGTTACGTCTGATCAAACAGATGTCACAATTACGCAAATAAGCTCGACAATATCATATAAAAACCCAGCCATCGTGCTGGGTTTTTTGTTTGTGTGGTAGATACGACACGGTCGTAAGAAAAATACTTAGAAGAACTTGGTTGTATTATTTGTGATTTGCTTGATAGTATAAAGATTGTTTGTTTAGGAAAAGATGTGGCTTCTGTAGTCTTAGTAGATGACCATCAAATGGTCAGGGATGGATTTTATCAGTTAATTGAGTTGGCACCAGAATTTGATGTCGTGGGTGCCTATGGTTCTGTGGCAGAAGCATTAGAGTCGAATACGCTGTTGAGTGCTGATATTTTGGTGACTGACATATCGATGCAAACAGAAGACAATGGCTTTACCTTGGTGGAATACGTCAATGCACATAATTCGTATTGCAAAACCATCTTGGTCAGTATGTATGAGAACTCCCATTACATTAATCAAGCGCGCACCTTAGGTGTCAAAGGATTCATCAGCAAGAGGGAGGCTTCTGATACACTCATTCATGCCTTACAAGAGGTCAATGCAGGCAAAGTATATTTTAGCGAAGGCATCAAAGAACAGATGCCGAAAGCGGTGGCCACTTTACAACAATTTTATGAGTTAACCATTCGCGAACAAGAAGTCTTTTTAGCTCTAGCGAAAGGCTATGAAGTCAAACACATTTCCAGTGATTTGGATATCGCGGTGAAGACGGTCCACACGCATCGACGTAATATCATGAACAAATTTCACTACAATTCTACCTTTCAATTGACCAAATTTGCGTTAAAACACGGTATTATTCACCATACTGAATTGTGTTGATTTCCAATCAACAAATCAATGGCTGAGTAATGCGGACGCTAATATACCCAATTGCACTTTTTATTCTCGGTTGCCTGTTTGGCTTCATAGGTTATTTCATCACGTTACAATACGAACTCATTCCAGGCATGGTGAGTTGGTATGTGCCTCACGGAATAAAGCTCGTTGCGTTGTTTATTTTGCCATTTCGCTATTGGTTAATCTTTTTACTTGGGTGTAATACCGGAGACAACACCTATTTATATATGGTTGTGGATGCCGCCACAAACTCTATGGTGACGTGGTTGCAAGGCGCAATAAGCTTTACCTTGTTGGAGGTGGTTACCGGTGTCGTCATCAGTAAGTTAGCAAGGTATTTTGTCAAAGGTTCATGGTTTCATTTACACAGCATTATGTGGCTTATATTGCTGACGCTTGCGTATCGGTTGATGTACCTTTCAGCGGCGGCACTGTTGGAGCTTGGATTTTATGCTAACATCCCTAGCAATGTGTACATAGAATATTTTATCGCGCAGCAACTCTCTGGGTACTTGGTGGGTTTTTATTTTTTCACTTGTCATCTCCTTTGGTTGTGGCATTCACAATGCGACGAAACACGACATCGCTCCTCACAAAAAAACGTGATTGTCGTTGTCAGTATCTTGGCGTTATCCATCCAGGGCTTTTTGCATATCACGCCGCACTTAGATTATCTGTTACGAATTGCGTTGTTTATTCCACTCATTCTGATGGCCGCGCGGTTTGGATGGTATGGCGTGATGTTGACCTCTATAGTCGTTAAGACCAGTCTATTGGTGTTTTTATGGCAAGCAGAAGGGGCTTTGCTGATTGAATATCAGCCTTATATGCTCAGTTACAGCTTGGTTGCCTTGCTGATAAGTGCAGTATTATATGAAAAGGATAATGCGCAGCACGCATTAGAAAAGCAAAACAGCTCGTTAGAACGAATGACTGAGCGCCTTCAGGTGTTAGGGCGTAATATTTTGAATAATCAGGAGCGAGAGAGGCAGTTTTTATCGCAAGAGCTGCATGATGAAGTTGGGCAAAATATCATCGCATTAAAAACCACCATTCGGATGCTAGAGGTAGACAACCCACATCCCCAAAAAGCCATTGATACACTCAAGGTCAGAGCGGATGATATTTACAGCAGTGTTTATCATCTGATGCATTGGCTTAGACCGGTCGTCTTAGATGATTTTGGCTTGTACAACACGCTGGAAGGAACCTATTTTAGTGAAAAATTAGACAGTGTTGGCATAGTATATCAAGTCGATCGTCTCGAGGAGTTGGCATTATCTGCATTAATGGAAACCGCTATTTTTCGTATTGTACAAGAGGCGGTTACCAACACGATTAAACATTCTAATGCGACGACCTTTAGACTGAGTTTGTTTCAAGAAGATGACTCCGTCCGGTTGACGTTAAAAGACGATGGCGATAAACAACATCCTTCGAGTGCCTCAAATACGGGTAAATTTGGTTTGGAAGGGATTCACAGTCGTATTGCTGCTCTGAATGGGGTCTGTATGATCAGTGATACGGATGGCTTTTTAATTGATGTGAAATTGCCCAATGACATTCAATAAAGCGCCATGGGGTGAGTTACCCATAACGCCCAAATTACCCGAAATTTGTCAAACACTTGTCAATACACACCGATTGGTACTGAGCGCAGAACCGGGTGCCGGTAAATCAACTCAGGTTCCATTGGCTTTGTTAAGGGAGCCTGGGTTTGGTCAGCAACAAATTATCTTGTTAGAGCCTCGTCGGGTTGCAGTCAAAGCATTGGCTGAGCATCTCGCAATGTGTTTAGGGGAGCCAATAGGTAAAACCGTCGGCTATCAAGTGCGTAATGAAGCGAAACACAGTGAGGCAACACGGTTACTGGTAGTGACCGAAGGTATTTTGACACGTAAGATCCAAAACGACCCAGAACTTACAGGAGTTGGATGTGTCATTTTTGACGAATTTCACGAGCGCAGCGTGCATGCGGATTTGGGTTTGTTACTGTGTCGAGAAATTCAGCAAGGACTGCGTGAGGACCTGGCTGTGCTCGTCATGTCTGCCACATTAGACACAGCGCAAGTAAGCGACTATCTAGGTGGTGCACCGGTCATCACTTGTGAAGGCCGGATGTATCCAGTGGCGTATTATTATCAACCCCTCCTTGCCGATCGACCATTGACACCTCAAGTAGGCCAGCTCATCGCGAAAGAACTTAACAACACCTCAGGCGATATCTTGGTGTTTTTGGCTGGACAAACCGAGATCAGACGGCTTCTGCAGTGGTGTGAAGACAACATCGACACGCGTGTTGAATGCTTGCCTTTGTATGGTGCAATGGCACTCAATGCGCAACAGCGCTTAATGAAACCAGAAAAAACGAATACGCGTCGAGTGATTTTGGCCACGAATATTGCGCAAACGAGCTTAACTATTCCTAACATCACCAGTGTGGTTGACTCGGGTTTACACAAAATTGCTCAGTTTGACCTCAAAAGTGGTCTTACCCGATTAGTTACCCAAAAAATCAGTGCTGCTGATGCTACCCAAAGAGCGGGTCGCGCTGGTCGGGTTCAAGCCGGTCGCTGCATTCGTTTATGGGCACAATCACAATCATTAGTGCCCTATACGCCGGTAGAGATTGCGCGAGTTGATCCAAGTGACGTGCTCTTAGAATTAGCGGCTTGGGGCTATCCAGTGTTAGCCGATGCTCCATGGCTTGAGGTGGATTGGCTTGAAGCGCCACCGAATCATCATTTGTCTTATGCGCGTGATTGTTTGCAAAGAATAGAAGCTATCAGTTGTAATGGGCAGATTACCGCACATGGTCAGGCATTATTGAGCTTTGGCTTAGATTGGCGCAGTGCGCA
>JALRKK010000104.1 GCA_023268935.1 Glaciecola sp. | reverse complement strand
CATTACAACGACAGCTAAAAGCACAAGGATTGACGTTACGAAGCATCATTGATGGGGTACGGCGCATGCATGCAGAGCATTTGTTATTGGATACCCACTATGACATGTTAACCATCAGCCATATGGTTGGCTTGAAACATCAAAGCCAGCTATCAGCAAAGGCGGTGCAATGGTTTGGGGTATCGGCACAAGCGTATAGAAAGGCAAAATTAGCGCAGAAAAAAGCCCACCAAAAGGTGGGCTAAACAGCAAGAACGCGTACACACTTCAACAGTGCATAATAGTTACGCAGGCTGTTCAAAAAAGGTTCACACATAAATGCAAACTTTTTACACTGAACTAAAAACTCAGTTATCACAAGACATCGGCTTGTTAACTTACCTGAGGATCGTATTGGATAAACCCTATGATTTGGTTGATATTGAACAAGATATTCGTGACTTATTTGGCTTCCCAGAAAGGTTATACGGCAGTTATCGAACAGAATGGTTACACTATTGTTTACCGCAACTCTCAAAACTGATCCCTGATACTTTTGCGGATGAAGAACATTTTATTACCTGGTTAGAACAGCAGTCACCTCGACTTGAGCCTGAAAAAGTACAAGAACTGTTAACAATTGTGGATCAGGTTAGTAATTTTTCAGAAAAACTTGTCCCTTTTCCAACACCATTACGTAATCATGTTTATCAACTTTTAAAATTATAAACCTTTGCATATACGATTATAGTATTAGATGGTTTTCTAACAAAAGGACCTTTTATGTTTGGACTGTTCAAGAGTAATCCCGAGAAAAAGCTTCGTAAAAAATACGATGCACTGCTTGAAAAAGGCATGCACGCACAACGTAACGGCGATATGAAGGCGTATGCCATGATCACTGCAGAAGCAGAAAAAATCTGGGCTGAGATAGAATCTCTTACCCCTGGAAAACAACAAAATTAACACAAACCTTCAACTCTTACTTACGTATTTTTTACAACTGCGTTTGTTTTTTCATCAAATTTTATTCTATTCACGACCTTTGTCGTTAAAACCGATTGTGCGGTTTTGTGCAAGGGTCTTGTGCCAAAGTCGTATTTATCATTCGCTAATTGAATATTAATGTTCTGTTTGTTTTTTGTTAACACAAATGGGAACACACAACTATGAAAAAACTATTATCTTTAACAGCAGCTGCTGTTGCTCTTGGCTTGGCATCACAAGCGAATGCTGCCGTAACTCTTGCAGAAGACGGTGATACTAAAGTCACTCTTGGCGGTTTCATCAAAATGGACGCGCGTCATGTAAACGGTGATTTATATCGCGACGGTTACTGGATCGGTTCTGCTGGCGCAGGTGACTTCAGCCAAACTGATTTCAATGCTAACCAGTCTCGTTTACAGTTTAAAGTTCAACACGGTAAAGTAACAGGTGTATTTGAAGTTGACGCTGACACTGCGGAAGGTAACGAAATCATTTCTAACTCTTCTGGTATTCGTATCCGTCACGCGTTCATCAAGTGGGACAACTGGTTAGTGGGTCAAACTTGGTCAACGTTCATGCCTTTACACGCACTTGCTGAAACTTTAGATTTTGGTGGTGCGCACGTAGGTGAAGCGTTTATCCGTCAAGGCCAAATCCGTTATACCAATGGTGGTTTCTCTTTCGCTCTTGAAAACCCATATACATTCGGCGGTGACCGCGATGAATCTAAGCAATCTATGCCTGATATCATTGCTCGTTACGACTTTAAAGGTGACTGGGGTCAAGCAAACGTTGGCGCATTATTCCGTAAAGTGGACCAATCTGGTATCGACGAAACGGCAGTAGGCTTCAATGCAGCAGCCAAAATCAAAACGGGCGGCAAAAATGACCTTCGTATCTCTGTAGCTCAAGGTGAATATGGTCGTTATGTAGGTACCGTTGCTGTTCCTGATATCATCACTGTAGATGGCGAAACTAAAGTTGAAGAAGGTACTTCTTTCACTCTTGCATACCGTCACTTCTGGAACGATGCAACTCGTTCAACATTCTTCTACGGTAACTCTACAACTGATCTAGGCGATCGTGACCGCACTCATTGGGGTGTTAACGTGATTACTTCTGTAACGTCTAAATTAAAAACAGGTGTTGAGTTTGGTGAATATTCACAAGACGAAGCAACTGATTTAAGCTCTAACTACTTAATGTTCTCTGCGGTTTACGCGTTCTAAGAACCCCAAAACAGCTAAACATAGAAACACAAAGCTAGGTCTTCGACCTAGCTTTTTTTCTGTCTGATGAACCAATGTTGATGTTGCTGATACATGTCACGAAGATGTTCAATCAGCAATTTGAGCTTCTGATCAGGTTGTCGCATATTGGGATACACCGCAAATATACCCACTTGTTTCGTCTCATAATCAGGCAATAATTCAACTAACGACTGTGCATTGAGTTCTATATGGACTGCGACTTTGGGTAAATACGCAATACCAACACCGGACAACACAGCGGTTTTAAGTGATAACAAATTATTTGCTTGAAAATTACCACTGACTCTCTCGTAGTAATCTATTCCGTTGACCGCTAAGCGCCACGTATCGGCGCCAGAGCTTTCATATTTATACGTCAAACAGTTGTGATATTGTAGTTGTCTTGAATGTTGTGGTACACCGTTGTGGCGCAAATATTCCGGACTGGCGACCAAGATCCAATCAGAATCCACCAAACGCCTCGCAATCAGACTAGAATCCGCCAACTCTCCTGTGCGTATCGCCAAATCAAAGCCGTCTTCTAACATATCCACAAAATGATCAGCGACCAACAGGTCAATACTGATGTCAGGATAGGTGTGCGTAAACTCAGCCAAAGCTTTATTGATGAGTACCGAAGCAGACACCGATGGCACCGATAAACGTATGGTGCCAGATAAATTATTGCTATAACCAGTCACCGCGTCTTGGGCATCTTGCAAAGCGATTTTGGCCAACTTGGCTTTCTCATAAAGCGTACGACCACCATCAGTCAAACTCAACTTGCGCGTAGTACGATATAGCAACTGCATATTTAAGGCTGACTCGAGGCGTCCAATGCGTTTACTCACAACGGAGTTGGTGATCTCAAGCTGCTGCGCCACCTTGGCAAAAGAACCCGCTTCAACCACCTGGACAAACAAAAATATGTCATCCGCTTTGACTTTACTCATTTTTCCCTCAATAAAAGAATGAATATGTCTCGAGATTATATCAAAAATGGAAACTAATCTATGACTATGAGACTATTTATTTAACCGGTTCCACCATCTAATATGAGTGATATCAACCAGTCTTATTAGCACGGGGGCTAATATGCAAACGCAACGATCTCTCAATCCGTCTTATCTAGCCGCGCTTCGGGAACGCCTGACTCCTGAACAGTTAATTGAAGATATCTCAAGACGCAGAGCCTATGCCACAGATGCGAGTTTTTATCAGCTGACCCCGTTGCTGATCGTTCATCTTGATTCACTTGAAGAAGTCCAAGATGTGTTGGCACTGAGTTTTTTGCACAATGTGCCTGTGACATTTCGTGCTGCTGGCACCAGTTTGTCGGGGCAAGCGATCACCGATTCCGTTTTAATTACATTGAGTGCAGAATGGCGTGGTCACACGATCCATAATCAAGGTAACCAAATCACATTGCAACCCGGAGTCGTCGGTGCAGATGCCAATAAATACTTAGCCCCGTACGGACGCAAAATTGGTCCGGACCCCGCATCAATCAACAGCTGCAAAATTGGCGGTATTGCCGCAAACAATGCTTCAGGTATGTGCTGTGGTGTTGCGAACAATACCTTTTATACTGTCGCGGCGATGACCATTGTGCTGGCTGATGGCACCATATTAAATACCGCTGATCCGCAATCCGTCGCCAGTTTTCAAGTTTCCCATCAAGGTTTGCTTGAAAATCTAAGCGTCCTTGCTAGAGATGTGCAAGGGGACAGCGAACTATGTGAACTGATTGCGCACAAATATCGCCTCAAAAACACCACTGGGTATGCCGTTAATGCGTTGACCGATTTTACCGATCCCATTGATATATTGATGCATCTCATGGTGGGTTCGGAAGGCACCCTTGGCTTTATTGCTGACATTACTTACAACACAGTGGTCGAACACCCTCATCGTGCTACTGGCCTATATTTGTTTGCCAATGCGACTCAGGCCTGTGATTTGGCCTCTCGCCTGCAGTCGGCTCCCGTGGATGCAGCTGAGCTTCTCGACCAACGCGCGTTGGATAGTGTCAAAGGCAAACCAGGATTACCACTGAGCTTTTGCGATCGCGACCCACAATGTACTGCCTTATTAATTGAAACGGCAGCACCGGATGCCGCAACATTGGCCTCTCAAATTGAAGAGCTAGAAGCAATTATGGCCGGCTTTGCGCCCATCGAGCAAGTGACTTTTACCACCGACAAAACGCTTGCGACACAGCTATGGGCCATTCGCAAAGCGACTTTCCCCGCTGTAGGCGCTGTGCGTGAGACGGGTACTACCGTTATCATCGAAGATGTCTCATTCCCCAGTGAAGCCCTCGCGCAAGGTGTACAAGGCTTGCATGAATTATTTGTCAAATATCAATACGATGAAGCCATCATCTTTGGACATGCATTGGCCGGTAATCTGCATTTTGTGTTTACTCAAGCGTTTGATACGGATGAGCAAATCGCGCGTTACGATGCCTTCATGCAAGATGTGGCTCAGCTCGTAGCAGTACGTTTTGGTGGGTCGCTCAAAGCCGAACATGGTACGGGTCGCAATATGGCACCGTTTGTTGAACTCGAATGGGGCGAAAAAGCCTATCGCGTGATGCAACAAGTCAAGCAGATCATGGATCCGACCTATGTGCTTAATCCCGGTGTGATCTTGAATGATGATAACAACGTCCACATTAAAAACCTCAAAGCCTTGCCAGCTGCTAATGAAATTGTCGACAAATGTATCGAATGTGGGTTCTGTGAGGTGGTGTGCCCCTCCAAAGAATTAACCTTTACCCCGCGCCAGACTTGATCGCATCGATACCCGCTGTGCCGGTAAGTGTGTCGTCTGCTGAGCTCACGTCTGCATCATCGGTAATGACTGATTTCGTCGTCGCGCCCGTGACAGTGAGTGAACCGCTTAAGTCGTTCTCGGTAAATACGATATCGTCGCTACCGCCAGCAATGGTCAATGCTGAACCCGCTAGCGCTGCCAGTGTTGCAGCATCAATGATTACATAGTTTGCACCGTTGCCATCAAGATCAATGGTTTCGAAAGATA
>JALRKK010000071.1 GCA_023268935.1 Glaciecola sp. | reverse complement strand
AAAACTACCGCCCAGATCATACCCGTTAGCAATCCGAGTGTATGCGCTGTATTGGCCATATTCACTGGTAAAATATCGACATAGCCTAAGGCCAACCAAGCCAACATGAATCCAATGACCCCTTTGTTGAGCACAAAGCCCCAGTGCGGTCTGAGCCAGCCCAATATCCAGTAAAATCCGAGTAAACCGTAAACCACACCGGAAAGACCACCAAAGTTAGGTCCCGACACCATTAATTGTCCGACATTAGCAATCACGCCAATCGACATCAGTAAAAGCAATAAAGTAGAACGCCCCATTCGCAGTTCAATCTGCTGTCCTAAGATCCACCACCACAACAAATTAAACGCAATGTGCATAAACGAAAAGTGAATAAACGCCGGTGTGAGTAACCGCCACCACTCATGGGTGACCACTAACTCATTTAACGGAGCGATAAACAAATGTGAATAGACCCACATGCCCGCATCGCGCAACGGCATCAACATAAAAATAACCGAACAAAGCACCAATACACTTGTCACCAGTGGGGTGTTAAGTGCTTCACCAAACCATCCGGACGGCACAGTCACAGAGCCTGAACGAATCGAGCGCACTTTACCTGAGTCCCAGCTTGCTGCTTGGTAGCGGGGATCGTGGGGCGCATCAAGATAGTGATTGAGAATAGCTTGCGCTTTGGCCAGGTCTGCCTCGTGCTGAAGCATGACGCAAAACTGCTGAGCCTCTTGTATCAGTTCACAAGGCAGTTGTTGCGCACATAAGTAATCAACTAATACTTGGCCGTGAGACGCTTGTCGGAAACAGACTAAGCGCACTGGGTCATCCATTTTTTATTCCTTGTCTGATGCGACATCCTCTGGAAATGTAGATTGCCACAAGGTAAACCCACCGTCCATGCTATATACCTCATCAAAACCTTGCTCGGCGATATAGGCAGCAGCAGGTTGTGAACTGATCCCATGATAACAAGTGACGACCACTGGTGTCTCATAATCCACTTCAGCCAAAAAACTACTCAGAGAGCCATTATCCAAATGGCGAGAGCCCGGAATATGAGCTTGAGCAAAGCTGTTTTCATCGCGAATATCGACAACAACGACTTCGTCATTCGCCAGTCTAGCTTTGGTTTGGGCAACGTCAATATGTTTGTAGGTGGTCATTAATCTAATCCTAACTTAAATGGTTAACTTTGCCAGTTTAATATGACTTTGCCCGATTGTCCTGATTGCATGGTCTCAAAGCCTGATAAATATTCTTCTACAGGCATCTGATGCGTGATAATTGGCGATAAGTCTAAGCCACTTTGAATTAAGCTGGCCATCTTGTACCAGGTTTCAAACATCTCACGGCCATAAATGCCTTTGATGGTCAGCCCTTTAAAAATCACCTGATTCCAATCAATCGCGACCGAGTCTGGAGGTATGCCCAGCATGGCAATCTTACCGCCGTGATTCATGGTATCGAGCATACTGGTAAAGGCTTGCGGGACACCTGACATCTCTAATCCAATATCAAAGCCTTCGCTCATGCCTAGTTCAGCCATCACATCACACAAGTTGGTTTGCGCAACATTCACCGCTTGTGTTGCCCCCATTTGTTCAGCTAACGCTAAACGATAGGGATTGATATCGGTGATCACGACATGTCGAGCCCCGACGTGTTTGGCAACCGCCGCCGCCATAATACCAATGGGACCGGCCCCTGTGATCAGAACATCTTCGCCAACCAAATCAAACGCCAATGTAGTATGCACCGCATTGCCAAACGGGTCAAAAATTGAAGCCAAATCATCACTGATATTGTCTGGGATCTTAAACGCATTAAATGCAGGGATCACTAAGTACTCTGCAAACGCTCCAGCGCGATTCACCCCAACCCCCTCAGTATTACGACACAAGTGACGACGACCAGCACGACAGTTTCGGCAATGCCCACAGGTGATATGGCCTTCACCAGAGACGCGATCGCCCGCGGCGAATCCTCTGACCTCTGAGCCCATGTCCACCACTTCACCCACGTATTCATGGCCAACCACCATGGGTACTGGAATGGTCTTTTGCGACCAAGTATCCCAGTTGTAAATATGCATATCTGTGCCACAAATTGCGGTTTTGCGAATTTTAATCAGTAGGTCATTGGGACCGACCTCAGGCTTAGGTACATCGGTTAACCAAATACCCGGTTCTGATTTTAATTTGGCCAGCGCTTTCATTGGATGACTCCAAGGTCACGACCGACGTCAATAAAGCAATCAATGGCATAATCAACTTGTTCAAGAGAATGAGCTGCAGACATTTGCGTGCGGATCCGTGCCTGGCCTTGCGGTACGACTGGGTAAGAAAACCCAACGACGTACACGCCTTTTTCGAGCATTTTATCGGCCATCGTCGTCGCAAGTTGGGCATCACCTAACATCACCGGAATGATCGCATGATCTTGACCACTCAAGGTAAATCCAGCTGCCAACATCCGCGCACGAAAATGTTTGGCATTGCGTATTAATGACGCACGAAGCTCAGCGCCATCTGCCATCATCGCAAAGGCTTTCTGTGCTGCAGCCACAATCGGTGGCGCCACTGAATTAGAGAATAGGTACGGACGAGAACGCTGACGTAGCCATTCAATCACTTCTTTTTTGCCACTGGTATAACCGCCGGAAGCACCACCGAGCGCTTTCCCCAAGGTGCCAGTCAAAATATCTACCCGCCCCATGACATCGCAATGTTCATGTGAGCCTCGGCCATCTTTGCCAACAAACCCCGTTGCGTGGCAATCATCCACCATCACCATCGCATTGTATTGCTCAGCTAAATCACAGACCCCTTTCAGGTTGGCGATCACACCGTCCATCGAAAATACACCATCGGTAGCTATAAGCTTAAAGCGCGCCCCCGCAGCGTCGGCTGCTTTTAGTTGTTCCTCTAACGCAGCCATGTCATTGCTGGCATAGCGAAAACGCTGTGCTTTCGATAAGCGCACACCGTCAATAATACTGGCATGATTGAGACTGTCTGAAATAATGGCATCTTCTGCGCTCAAAATGGTTTCAAACAAGCCACCATTCGCATCAAAACAGGATGGATACAGAATGGTATCTTCCATGCCTAAAAACTCACTGATTTGCCGTTCTAATTGTTTGTGAATGTCTTGGGTACCACAAATAAATCGCACTGATGCCATACCAAAGCCATGACTGTCTAAACCCTCTTTGGCGGCTGCGATTATATCGGGATGATTAGCAAGGCCTAAATAGTTATTCGCACAAAAATTCAGAACGTCGCGTTCGCCAACCGCCACTTGTCCATGTTGTTGAGAGGTAATGATCCGCTCGGATTTGTATAGCCCATTAGCTTTTACTTCATCTATTTGCGCACGCAGATGCGCTATGAATGCATTGCTCATACTTATGTATCTCTGTCGTTGATTTTTCTTTTTATGCAAATAGTGTAATTCAGACAGCCATCGCAGTACAGATGCTAAGGTAAATAATTCAAGGAGTTAACTTGCTCTTTGGATGGGACCCATTTTTGATTGAGTATGCATTGACCTAGGCTCTGTCGTAATTGATGCTCTGGGATCGGTTTGGCGATCAAAAAGCCTTGCACCAAGTCACAATGCTGGTCTCGTAAAAACACATATTGTTCAAGCGTTTCGACGCCTTCTGCCACAACCGTCATTCCAATATTGCGCAACATGGCGATGGTCGAGATCACAATTTGTTCGTCGGTTTTGTTATCTAGCATACCGTGGATGAAACTGTGGTCAATCTTGATTTTTGTCACCGGCATGGTACTGAGATAGCTCAAAGAAGAGTAGCCCGTGCCAAAATCATCAATGGAAATCTTCACCCCGACTTTGCGCAAGTCGCGTATGACTTTTGACGTAGGTTTCACGTCTGACACTAGGGTGCGTTCCGTTAGCTCTAACTCTAAGCGCTCAGGTTCAATTTGATACTTATTGAACATACGCTCAAGATACGGGGCTAAATTACCATCCAAAAATTGCATGGCTGACAGGTTAATCGCAATGGTTTGTGTTTCATAACCCAGTGTATTCAAAAACTGTAACGCTTTCATACTGCGCTCAAGCACATAGTAATCAAGGTTAAACATAAAGGTTGAGTTTTCCAAAATCGGGATAAATTCTGTTGGTGATATCAACCCTTTTTCAGGGTGACGCCAACGCAATAGAGCCTCAAATCCATGCAAATCATTGGTACGGATGTCAATAATCGGCTGTAAAGCGAGGTAAAAATGCTCATGTTCCAGCGCTTCTCGCGCTTCATGCTCCAATTCAATCTTACGGATCACTTCACTATTGAGTACGGCGTCATATAAGCGCTTGCTGTTTCCCCTTACCTCTTTGGATCTGTACATTGCCGTATCCGCTTGACGGATAATTTCATCACTATTGAGTTCGGCTGAGTTGCACACTGTCATCCCCAAACTCACCGAAACAAAAAACTGCAAATCATTGATCGCAAAAGGCTCTTCAAATAGTGCTAACACTTCATCCGCAACGATATTCGCATCGCGCACATGGGCAATGTCTTCTACTACAATCACAAACTCGTCACCACCAAAGCGACATACAAGATCGACTTCATGAACTAACCCTCGGAGGCGCTCTGCCACTTCTTGAAGGAGTTGGTCACCGACCGTATGACCTTGTCCGTCGTTAATTTTTTTAAAGTCATCCAAGTCAATCAAGATCACACCAAAAGGTTTGTTATCCCGGCGCATCCGAATGATCGAATCATGTAAAAAATCATTCAATTTGTTGCGGTTTGCCAGCTGAGTGAGCCCATCGTACATAGCCAGTGAGCGCAGTTGAGATTCATTATCAGACATTTTTTGATGGAGTTCCGCTAGCTCTTTTGCCAGTTGCATTGCTGCGTCGTCTAACATGTCTAGCTCATCAGCGAACGAGTGATGCAGTTTCAGTTTCTGCGAATTGAATGCTTCAAATTTATTGCCTTTAATCATAGGGAAGCGCTCAACTAGATTGGTTAAACGCTTGCGGTATTTAGCTGTAAAAGTGTAAAAGATAAGACTGAACAACATGAGAATCACTAATGCCATAATTACGATGCTGGTCGCAAAAATCTCGAGGGATTGAACCTGCGACTGTACATCTTGCATAAAGACCAAATACTGATGATGGTGCTCTTGAGTCGGGTTGAGTTGCACAAAACTGATAAAATATATCTGTCCTTGATGGTTTAGTGTAAGGCCACTTTGCAAAAACGTGTCATCTTTCACTTTCGCTAAGGCTTCGGTCACTGGGGTGTAAAGTTTTTTTGTGTTGTACGATGTTTCCACATGGTGATTCAAACGATACCGTAATTGCATATCCGAAATCACACTGACTTGTGAAATTAATGCCCCAGTCGTCAAATATAAATCCGCCATAATTTGCGTCATATTTTGTGCAACGTAGACGATGTAGCGCTGACCCAGGCTATCTGTAAACGGAACTGCAACATACATCAAGCAATCTTGCTCGCACCAAATCAGTGGCGCTTGCTTCACTAACGACTGCCGAGTAAGATCATAATGT
>JALRKK010000039.1 GCA_023268935.1 Glaciecola sp. | reverse complement strand
GCACCTTTAGCCTAAGAGATAAAAGCGCAAGGGTAGGAAGAAACCCAAAGACAGGTGATGAAGCCCCAATCGCCCCAAGAAGAGTACTTACATTTCGCCCATCACATTTGCTGAAGGAACGCGTGGCAACTGGAAATTCTTAAGTTATTTGAATGACAAAATCCGCGGACGCTTTCAGAACGATTAGTGAGGTAGCTGAATGGCTGGATACAGAAACTCATGTTCTAAGGTTTTGGGAGAGTAAATTCAGCCAAATTAAGCCTGTTAAAAGAGCTGGAGGTAGGCGTTATTATAGGCCCAAGGACATGTTAATTATTGGAGGAATTAAAAAACTTCTGCACGAAGATGGGCTCACTATAAAAGGCACTCAAAGAATTATAAAAGATAGCTGGCCTTCACAAGCGCGTACAGTTTACGGTGATCACAAGCGTTTCATCGAAACTTACTTCTCAGCTTACAACAACGTTTACTTCACTGGTGACGGCTGTCGTCGTGATGAAGATGGTTACTACTGGATTACTGGTCGGGTAGATGACGTGTTAAACGTATCTGGTCACCGTTTAGGTACCGCTGAGATTGAAAGTGCACTGGTGGCACACGAAGTGATTGCAGAAGCAGCGGTTGTGGGTTATCCTCACGACATTAAAGGGCAAGGTATTTATGTGTATGTCACACCAATTGAGGGTGTTGAACCGGATGAAGCCTTAACCAAAGAGATCCGTGCATGGGTTCGCAAGGAATTGAGCCCAATCGCAACACCTGACTTAATTCAGTGGACTCGCGGTTTACCTAAGACCCGTTCTGGTAAAATCATGCGTCGTATCTTACGTAAGATCGCCGCCAATGAATACGAGCAACTTGGTGATACGTCTACATTAGCCGATCCTTCAGTTGTTGATTCATTGATTGAGGAACGCCTTAACAAGTAACAATAAAAAGGAGCAAGCATGGCAACCTTACTTATCGCAGATGATCACCCGTTGTATAGGGATGCTTTAAGGGGAGCGTTGTCAGTGTCGCTCCAAGATCTGAAGCTACTCGAAGCCGAAGATCTTCCTAGCACCATCAAGGTGCTTGAAGAAACCGATATTGATCTATTACTACTCGACTTGCATATGCCGGGTAGTAATGATCTGTTCGGTTTATTACACATCTTAAAACTCTATCCTGATCTTCCAGTTGCTGTTGTCTCTGGCACAGAAGACGCTAATATCATTTCCAAAATCGTGGGTGTAGGTGCTTTAGGGTTCATTCCTAAAACAGCAAGCTCTGATGAAATTGCCACGGCCATTCAAACAATACTCGATGGTGATGTTTGGTTGCCTGAAGGTATTTCTGACAAGATTGAAGAAGTGGATGAAGAATTCTCTAAGCTAGCAGACAGTGTTGCGAGTTTAACGCCGTCACAGTACAAAGTATTATGTTATATGCGCGATGGCTTATTGAACAAGCAAATTGGCTATAACCTAGATATCGCTGAGGCAACCGTCAAAGCTCATGTTACTGCTATATTCCGCAAGTTAGGTATTAACAACCGCACACAAGCAGTACTGATCGCTTCTCAGCTTGAATTAGAACCGCCAGTTAATAACTAATAGCGGTTCACATTCTTGGTCTGTTTGGCCATTGTCGTTATTAAAGCTCGCAGTTTTGCGGGCTTTAATGGTTTATTAAGGTGCTGAATATTTAACGACTTACATTGCTCTTTGAGTTGTTCGTCATGCAGTGCGGTCAGAATCGCTGCGGGGGTTTCTTTGTGCGCAGCGACCTGTAATTCTTGAATCAGATTCACGCCATTTTGGTCTTTATCCAACTGATAATCGATCAGTAAGATATCGGCATCAAATTCTGCTATTTTGGCTAATCCGGCCTCATAAGTATTAGCAAGTTCAGCTTCAATCCCCCACTTTTTTAATAATAAGCTAAGCGCATCAAGATTTTCTGTTTTGTCATCCACACACAGTGCTTTCAGACCGCTTAAAGTGCTATTTGATGTCCGCGCATCGGTCTTTTGAGCCGCTTGTGCTTCTCCTAAAGGTAAGGACAATGTAAAACACGAACCTTTATCTTTTTCGGAGTCCACTGTAATTGTGCCATTTATTTGTTGAGTTAAACGGCGCACCACACCCAAACCAAGACCCACTCCCGATTCATTGGATTCTTGGACTCGGTAAAAATCGCTGAATATAGCATTCAGTTTATCTTTAGGTATACCAATGCCTGTATCGTAAATTCGTACTTCAACACGGCCCTTTGCTACTCGAGTTGTGACGAGTACTTTACCCTTATCAGTGTATTTAATTGCATTGGAAATTAAGTTCTGAATAATTCGATAGGTAAACGTTTTATCCGATTTAATCCATAGATCACGAACGACATACTTGAATTCTAAGCCTTTGTTATGTGCTCTAAGCGTCATATCAGAGAGCAGTGGCTCAATGATGTCTTTAAAATGTATATGACTGATAGTCGGTGCCATTTCACCTTGATCAAGTCGAGAGATATCCAGTAATGTACTGATTAAGTGTTCGGACGAATTCACTGAATGGTTCAGTTTAGAGAGGATCTCTCTGGCATTTTCACTTAACGTAGAGTCTTGTAATGCTGATAAGTAAAGCTTAGCCGCATTGAGAGGTTGAATAATATCGTGACTAGCTAATGCTAGGAAACGAGTTTTACTGGCATTAGCTTCTTCAGCGATTTTGCGTGCGCGAATGAGCTCTTGTTCAACTTCGGCGCGTTTTTCAATTTCTAAGCGCAAGTCAGCATTGATTGAGTGGACCTCTTCGGTGCGTTTTTTGATGCGAGTGGTTAAATCAATGTTTGCTTCTTCAAGTGCTTGTTGGATCTCTACGTGACTAGTGATGTCATTAAAACTGGTAACAAAGCCTCCACCAGGCAGTGGATTGCCTACCATTTCGATTACGTGACCATCAGCTCGTTGCCGAGTAAAACGATGCGGCGTACCGTTGCGAAGGTGCTCTAAACGTCTGATAACCATGTGATCCACGTCACCAGGGCCAAGTTCTCCCTTTAATGCATTGTAACGCATTAGTTTTTCAATAGGGGTACCGACAGCTAGGTATTCTTCAGGATATTCGTATAGCTGAGTGTAACGTTTATTCCAAGCCACAAGGTTGAGATTTTTATCAATAACGCTGATCCCTTGCTCCATGCTTTCCAATGAAGTTAACAGTGCTGTCATATTGAACTGCATTGCTTGTGTGGTGCCATCAAAGAAGTTTATGACTTCACTGAAGTCGGGCTTTTTACCTTCAGCAACACTATTCACAAGAGCACGAGCACTCGATGAACCAATAACCCCGCCCAAAGCGCGTTCACAGAATGACAAAATTTGAATATTGGGTTTATCCGACAAATCAACATTGACATTATTGCGCCGAGAATACTCTGACAGTAATTGCTCACAGCGACTTTGGCCCATAAATGTCGTCAGTAACGTGACCAAATCGCCGTTAGTAATGTTGACCTGAGTGGATTTGTGGTTGGTACGCGAGGTGTCCAAAGGGTGAACAAATGCTTCCGATTGGATTTTATCAATCAGACGTGCAGGTGCGATCCGAGAAAAGGTGTAATAAGCGATGGTATTTGCCAATAAGCTTACTATTGCGCCCTGACTTAAAATCTCGGTTTGCGTATAACCGCTAATAGTCATGTCGGTGAGGGGTAAAATCAGCCAAAATACCCATGATACAAAGCCCATCAGTAAGCCAGCATAGACACCATGCGCGTGGCCTTTTTTCCAGTAGAGCCCGCCAATGATCGACGGTAATAGCTGAATCACAAGTGAAAAGGCAATTAAACCAATGGATGCAAGAGAGCTCGTTTCGGTCATCTGTTGCTGGTAGATGAAGCCGAGGAGCAAAACCACTCCGATAATAATCCGCCGAATAACACGAATTTTGTTGCTGTAGTTAGTGATTTGCCCAGTTTGTGAATTAATAGATAATAATTTAGGCAAGACGACGTCATTCGCCAACATAGTCGATAAGGTGAGTGTTGCGACAATGATCATTGCCGTTGCTGCAGATAATCCGCCCACAAATACTAATATCTGAATCCATAACGAATCAGATAAAACGGCAAAGGCTAAAACATATTGGTCGGGTTCAGTGCCCGCTGCACCAAAAATATTACTGCCCGCCATGGCAATCACCGGAATCGTCGCGGACATGAGCACTAGGTATAAAGGAAATAACCAACGAGCCGTTTTGACATGTTCAATGTTCAAATTATCAATAATCGCAACGTGAAACTGTCGGGGCAAGCATATTACGGCAGCCGCCGCCATTAACGTCTGTGCCCAAAATGACAAGGAAGTAAATTGGCCGAGTGCCTCAGGAGTATAATAATCTTGCAAAAAAGGTTGATGTGGATTGTTATACCACAAGGTAAAGGCAATGTACCCAATGGCTAATAAGGCGATGAGTTTGATCAGTGATTCAAACGAAACGGCTAACATCAGACCTCGACGATACTCGGTGACATCGGTTTGTTTGGTACCAAAGTAAATCGCAAACACCGCAATAAATATTGTTGCGATCAAAACGACTAACTGTCCATTGCCTTGCCCCGACATAACCAAGAACATAGCGCCAATGGCCTTTAGTTGCAGGGCAATATATGGAATGGTGGCTAACAGTGCAATGATAGTGACCACCAAAGCAACCGTCTGACGTTTACCATAACGCGAGGCGATGAAATCGGCTACCGTATTGATGTGTTGTTTTTTACTGACTAGGATCAGTTTACGAATAAGAGGTGCACCAAATAGGTAGACGAGAATTGGGCCGAGTAAAACCGGCAAATACATCCACTGATCACGAGAAGACTGGCCCACTGCCCCAAAAAACGTCCAAGCGGTACAATAGATAGCAAGTGCAAGTGAGTAAACATAAGGACTTGAAGTAATGCGTCGAGCGAGAGGGGTATTTTTATCTCCCCATTGTGCGATCCAAAATAGGATCAAAAGGTAGGTAATGGCTAACGCCACCCATCCGAAGGCCATAGGAACTCACTTGCTGATTGTGTTACATTCTCGTTACAGCAGATTATCACGAATAGTATTTAAAACTCAATCTTACGCTTTTAGGCTTAGATCAATATTTGTTAAATAAATTTGTTTTATACTTTCAAGCAGTTGTTTGTTTTGTAGTCAAGGATCGTTATGTCAGATATACCACAACAAGTCGTGCAGTATTTAGGTGCATCTGCTCCGTTTGATGTTTTTGATGAAGATACTTTGCATGGAATAGCTAGGCATGTTCAAGTTGTTTATGTGACCCCGCAAAACTGCGAAGCAACACTCATGAAGATGATGCCGAGTCTGTTTTTGATTCAATCTGGGCAATTTACGATTCACGATGAAAATGGCAACGAGAGATTTCTCAGTGAAGGCGATTATTTTGGCTATATAAAATTACTCGATAAACAAGTGGGTAATATCAAGATTGATGTGGATAGCCCTGGGATTGTTTATGCTATTTCTGAAACGTCCTTTATTGAAAGCTGTGAGAATCGGCAATTTCTGAGTTTTTTTAAAGCAGCCAAAGACGATGTGTTACAGAACCAGGCGGTATCTGAATCCAATACCATGTGGTTATATCGTCCTTTATGCGAAATTTTAGAGCGCCCACCTATTGCCATTGAGCAGGATGTTTCGATACAAAAAGCGGCTGAAGTCATGTCTGAAAACGGTGTGAGTTCAATCATTATTACCGAGTACGATCATTTGATTGGGATTGTCACCGACCGAGATTTGCGGAACCGAGTGGTGGCCACAGGGTTAGACATTCAGATGCCGGTACATACCATAATGACTGAAAAGCCTGCGTATATCTTGCACAATCAGAATATGTTCTCAGCCATCGCTTTGATGAGTGAAAAAAATATCCATCACCTTCCTATTTTGCATTCCGATGATCGCAAGCCGATGGGCATGGTAACGACTACCGATGTAGTGAGGCAACAACGCGGAAACGTCGTATTCATGATTGGTGAAATTGCCAAAGCGGAAAACTTGTATCAACTCACTCGTCTCGCGTGGCAAATGCCGCAGTATTTTGCGGCTAATGCGAAACGTGCAGGGGACTTTGATATTGCGGGTAAAGTGCTTTCTCAAGCAACGGATATTATGACGCGAAAGCTCATTGAATTTTTTATCGATCAGCATGGTCAACCTCCACTTGATTATTGTTGGGTCGTCTACGGCTCTCAGGCTAGACAAGACCAGACGATGGGTTCAGACCAAGATAATGCTCTTTTACTCGCCCAAGAACCCGACGAAGCACAAGCTGAGTATTTTGCCAGAATGTCCGAATACGTCTGCAAGAGTTTGGGGAAATGCGGTATTAAACTTTGCCCAGGCAATATCATGGCCTCGAACCCCAAGTTGCGTTTAAGTGTGGGGGCGGCACTTAAACAGGCTAGAGGCTGGGTACGCCAGTTCACGCCTGAGGCAATTTTAGAGTTTAACATCTATTTAGACGCTAGAGCGGTAGCTGGAGAGAGATTGCTATTTAAAACTTTACAGCAAGAGCGCAAAAAATCTTTCCAAGAAAGCATGTTTTTAGCTGCAGTGGCGCGCACAGCTAGTAGCCAAGCGGTGCCTTTATCGATTTTTAATAAGTTTGTTTATCAAAAACACAACGGCAAAAAAGACTGCATCAATATCAAAAACAACGGGGTAGCATTGATTAATGACTTAGCTCGTTTGTACGCATTGTCTGCCGGTATTACCATTCCTGGGACGGTGGATAGGCTTAATATTTTAGGTGAAATCGGAACCATAAATAAGCAAGATGCAGACAACCTCAGAGATATTTGGTTATTCCTCAATCGTTTGCGTTGGCGTCATCAACTGCGCAATAATGCGACGGATAACATCATCAGTATTTCAGACTTATCATCCATCGAAAGGCATCAGTTAAAAGCCGCATTCAAAAGTATTCAGCGCGCTCAAGATGTGGCAGTCAATCGCTTCTCTGGAGGATTGAGTTAAGATGAAAAACTGGTTGGCAAATATGGTGGGTAAAGGGATGTTGGCAGATTACGTCCATTCACCTTTGGCTGATTTGCCATTACTTGCTCTGGATTTTGAGTTTAATTCGTTACACAAAAAAGAAGTTAAATTCATGTCGGCTGGATGGGTTACAGGTCAGCATTTCCAAATTGATTACGACCAAAGTTATTATCGATTAATTCGGGCTAAAGGCGATTTGCAGCAATCACCAATCATTCATGGTTTGACAGCGCGTGATATTGCTCAAGGGGTACATGCCAAAGAGATGTATAGCTCACTCATGCAATATGCAACTACCCATGTTTGGGTATTGCACAATGCGTATCTCGACATGAATATGCTCAAAGAATTAGCGTATCGGTTTGGCGAGGCAATGCCTGCAATCACTACTATAGATACGATGCAACTTGCACTGCATAAGCTAAGTAAAGGCACGGGACAATACGGTGTCAAACACGATGCAGCAACACTGGATAGCTGTCGTAGACGCTTTGAATTACTCTCTTCGCCATTGCACAATGCGTTATCGGATGCTCAAGCCACATTGGAGTTATTCTATGCGCAGCTTTATGACATAGACCCCAAAGGTGAAATGCGCCTAAAAGACTTAAAAAGTGCCACTAATGCCGTCAAGGTGTATTAATTAGTTGAAATAAAGAAACGCTCTTTTAAGGAACTAAGATGTTTCTCGAAACGTTTCCATGCCTCATTTGAATTTGGGTTTATAGGTTGTCGGACTTGCTCGGCACTTGGGGTTTTGATAGCGCGGTCGGTTTGATAAAACTGTAAGCAGCTTTGTTCAAAATCAACGCCTAAAAACCTCAGCATCCCTCGTACACTACCCTCTAAATCAGATACCACGTCTTCATGTTTAACCAACAAGATATTTTCACCAAAACACGATTGCCAATGCGTCATGAGCTCTAGGTAATCTTCGTAATACTGAGCAATATCGTCTAAGTCGTAGCTAAACTCTTGACCTTCCGCGAAGAGCTGTTTGTAACCGCTAAAACAACAGCTCAAAGGCTCTCTTCGCGCATCGATGATTTTGGCGTTGGGCAGGATTTTTTTGATTAAGCCTAGATGCCTGAAGTTATTGGGCATTTTATCGATAAAATACGGTTTGTTCGTAATGCGATGGGCACGCGCTTGTGATAAGTACCGTTCTCCGAGTACTGTCAACTCATCCTCTGATAAGGTGTGAAGCACGTCGGGATACTCACCATATTTCTGTTTAATGTATCGTGATAGACCAATAATATAGGGCAATTCGCTGGTGCCTTCGATTAACGAATGCGAAGCTAAAATTTGTTCAAGAAGGGTCGACCCTGCACGTGGAAGACCGACAATAAATATTGGATCAGGATCTGTGCATCCAGAAACTGTATCAAAAAATGCGGGTGGGCAGGCGCGTTTTTGCACATCCATTTCAGCCGTCACAATATCTGGATCGTAGCGTAAAATCTGGCGTTTAGTCGCGTTGCCAAGCTGATAATACTGAAAGGCATTATCGAATGATTTACGGTCTTCGTAGGCTTTACCTAAGGCAAAAGCAATGTGATATTGGTCGACTTTCATGATATGCCCAGAAGCAAGTAGAGTGTGCATTTGTGTAATTTCAGCATCTGTAAACTCATAGGTTTTGGTATTGGCTAAACTCCAATACGCATCGCCAAAGTCGGGTTTTAAGCGCATTGCTTCACGATAGTCACGAACGGCTTCATTGATATTGCCTAAGGTCTTGTGTTGATGTCCTCGTTGTAAAAAGCCCAATGCGTAGTCGGGTAACATATCCAATGCGTTATCAAATAACGGCATTGCTTGGTTAAAATCACTCAATCCAGCATATTGAGAGGCCAAAGACAAAGTCAAAAAGGGGTCATTTGGATGTTGCTTGAGACCTTCGAGGGCCACATGTATGGCATCAGAGTGATTTTGCCGTTTTTGTAATACATGAATTAATTCAAGACGAACATCACGCTCCTTTGGTACTAAATCTACCGCTTTGCGCAAAATCGTCTCTGCATCTTGTAATACATATAATTTTACTGCAATTTCAGCGAGGAGACGCATTGCAGGTATATGATGAGGTTGTTCTTGCAAAACTCTGCGGATCTGGTGTTCTGCTTGTTTGATTTTGCCTTCATAAAACCAGTGGTAAGCTTGCTGCACAGGCACCGGTAACGAAGCGTTGAAGATCGCTTTGTCTTGGGCTTGTTGTGCTCCGGCATGTAAATGTTGTTGTTTGAGGAGTTGGGCGATATTGGTCCAACTCGCGTTGAGCATTGGGTTGAGTTGAACGGCATGTTCGTATGCACTTAGCGCAAGATGGTTTTCGTGTTGGTCGCGATGGCAATGACCGATTTCTTGATAGGCTTTAGCGTAGTCAGGATATTGGTTTAACAAAGCTGACAAGACATCCAAAGCTTCATTAAATCGCCCACAATAACGCAGACAAACGGCTTGATAAAATTTTATTTTGGGGTCAGAGTCGGTTGCAACTGAATCCGCAGACAAAACGTCATAAGCTTTTTCAAATTGTTGTTGTTGCATCAAGGCAACAGCTTGTCGAATCGTGTCAGTCATGAATTTAGTATAAAGAAAAACCCCGCATATTGAAAATAGACGGGGTTATAAATCTAATTATCGTAATTTAAAAATAAGAGTAGTTCACACTCATACCAACTGTACGAGGACGGTTGGTGCTAATACGACGAATGTCATCCATATTATTAATAAATAATGTTGCACGCTCGTCCGTAATGTTATCGATATAGAACTTGATACGCCAGCTGTCCATAGTGACACCATAAGAGGCATTAAAGATGCTGTAACTGTCTTGTGCTTCTCGTTCACTTGCTACAATCGAGCTGTAACTTTTGGCAGCGAATTGTGTCCCTAGTTGTATATCCATGTCATAGCCACTGGCTTCCCAATCATAACGCACCCGAATGTTACCCTGGAATTTAGGCGTGAGGGGCAGTTCGGAACCCACAGGCGCCATTTCAATAACTTGTGCGTTGGTTGCAGTTAACTCAGTATCGTTGTAAGAGAACGCTGCATACAAGGTAGTGTTGTCGTTAACGAGATATTCAATATCTGTCTCAATACCACGGATTTCACTGTCAGCTGCATTTTCGATAAAGGTTAGGATCGATACGTTTTGTGGGTCAAAACGAGAAGTCTGCATATTCGACCAATCGATGTAATACATGTTACCGTTCCACTTATAACCCGCATCCCAGTCTAGGATTTTCCAACCAAATTCGTAGTTTTTGACATCATCCGTTTCGTAAGTAACTCCAACTGTTGGAAACTCTGGATTCGATGAAGGAATACCACCACCACGGTTGAATCCACCTGGACGGAAACCTTCAGAATACGTTGCATAGAACAAATCACCGGCGTCACTTGTGTAGGCAAGATTGAATTTTGGAATGACACCAGATTCAGACAATGGATCCGTTGAATGTCCTCCAGAGGTATCATAATCACGGCCACGGTCGGTATTCTGTGAACCTTGGAAAATGCCATCAGCAAAGTTAGATGAGCCAGTATAGTCAGTTTCTATTTCGTACCAACGCAAGCCAAACGTCGCGGCCCATTGCTCAGAGAATTTCCAATTTACTTCACTGAATACTGCAACTTGTTCTTCTGATCGAGTGATGTCATTGAAGAATGCTACGCCCGCCGGACGAGTAGTTGGGTTAATGCTGTTTGAAATACTAATTGGTGCATTAGGGGCAAAACCAAGCTCCTCAACCGCAAGATATACATAGTCATCTTGTGTTTTTAGCTCGGTATCATCATAAAACACACCTGCAGTAATACTGACTTGTTCAGATACGTCAGCAGAAACACGTAATTCATGTGTCATGCGTTTGTGTTCTTGTTTGCCCATAAAGCCCTTTGTTGGGTCTTTACACTCACGATTTTCAGTAATGAATTGAGGATCGATATTGTAGTTAACGATGTAATCAGGGTTAGTGTACGTACAGGTGTAATACGCGATATAGCCACCTGAGTTATTGTAACCTGTGTAATCAATATTTTGTTCTACATCACGGTCTAAGAAAGCTCCAGCATAGACTATGTTCAAATCATCCAAGTCCCCTTCGACTACCATGTTTGTCAGGTTGATATCGTCTTCTAGCGAGTCCGGAAAATAACGCTGTACTTGCAAGTCACCCACTTCAGGATCGAAATCAAACACACCGTCAGCAACTAATGATTGTGTGGTGTGTTGCAAAAGCACAGTCCAATCGTTATTGATGAAATACTTCAAACCAAAACGCCCACCTTCGTATGAAGAGTCATTAAAGTCCTCTTCGACTAATGGTAAGTTGCTAGTGCTTTCGTAGGTTGCATCTGGGCCAAGATCAACCGAGCTATTTGGGTTCAATGCTGGGTCAAGAGTAAATTCACCTGCAACATTGTCAATGTAACCGCCACGCTGAACAGAATAAATCGCGGCGCGGAATGCCAAATCATCAGACAATGGGAGGTTGATAAAGCCTTCACCTGTCGTCGACATCTCGCCGTTTTTAGTGCTTTCCAAACGTGTTGTAAATCCTGCAGCAAACCCATCGGTCGTCGGTTTATTGGTGATATATCGAATGGTTCCCGCTTGAGAGCTTGCACCAAAGAGTGTGCCTTGTGGGCCAGGTAAAATTTCAATACGTTGCAAATCCGTTGCATACAAATCTAGATTACGGCCAGGTGCGGTAACCGGTTGTTCATCAACGTACAGTGCCACATTGGGCATGGTGCCTTGAGCCCCTGAAAGCATTACGGTAATCGGTTGGATTGCCATACCACGAATAAATACATCATTCTGACCAGGACCGCGTCCACCCAGAGTCAAATTAGGTACATAACGTGCAAAATCATCAAAGTTGCCAATGTTTTGTTCGGCTAACGCTTCAGCGCTTAATGCTGACACTGCCACTGGTGTTTCTTGAATATTTTGCGAACGCTTGGTTGCAGTGACTTCTATCGTTTCAATTTTGTTCTTCGATTCATCAGCAAGAGTCTGACCAGAAAAAGCAGTGATAACTGCAATAGATAATGCACTTAAAGGCATTGAGTGTGACTTAGGGTATTGCATGTGTGTCCTAATAGTTTTAATTCAATTTAATTTAAACGTACACATTGTATGCAAAACAAAAAAATTATGCAAATTAGTTAGAACTCGAACTAATTGGCTTTGGTTCTTACTTGGTTTTTGAATGTTCGTTGTGATTGATTTTTGTTCGAATGGTTGGGTTTTTGAGTGTATTCATGGATTTTTGGTGCGATATTGCGTATCTTATAAGCGTTTTGGTTTTATGAGTTAAGATTCGTGTTTGGATCAATTAATAAGAATAAAAATGATTTAAATTATGGTGTATTTGCTTCGGCTTCCATCATCATCGCGCTATTGGTTGCATTAACACTGTGGAATGCAGAAGAAGTCACTGAAAGGTTTCAAAGTTTGCAGACTGTTATTGTCGATACCGCCGGTTGGTTTTACGTGCTGTGTGTTGCCTTTATTTTAGTAACGACTATTTATTTGTGCTTTTCCAAATATGGTGACATAAAACTTGGCTTAGACCATCAACAGCCTAAGTATCGTTTTAGTACATGGCTAGCGATGTTATTTTCGGCGGGTATGGGCATTGGCTTAATGTTTTATGGCGTCGCTGAACCGGTGATGCATTATCTCAGCCCACCTACTGCCACGCCAGAGTCGGTTGAGGCAGCGAAAGAAGCAATGAAGATGACCTTTTTTCATTGGGGTTTCCACGGTTGGGCTATCTATGCCACGGTGGCTTTAATTCTGGCTTACTTTTCTTTCCGTCACAATTTACCCCTGACCTTGCGCTCGGCTTTACATCCAGTTTGGGGAGACAAGATATTTTCATGGCGTGGTGATTTGATTGATGCATTTGCTGTGGTATCGACCGTATTTGGTGTTGCGACTTCTTTGGGGATTGGCGTCTTGCAAATTAATGCGGGGGCGAATTTGTTGTTTGATATTGGTGTCAGTAAGACGATTCAGTTAGTAATTATGTTTGTGGTCGTCGCACTTGCATCGGTCTCTGTTGCTTCCGGCTTGGATAAGGGTATCAAACGACTATCGCAAATTAACATGCTGCTAGCTGTTGCCTTATTGTTGTTCGTGTTACTTAATGGACCGAGTTTATTTTTGATGCAGGCACTGGTTCAAAATACTGGGGCCTACTTATCCGAGCTGGTGTACAACACATTTAACCTCTTTGCTTACAAACAAACGGACTGGCTAGGTGGCTGGACGATTTATTACTGGGCGTGGTGGCTAGCATGGTCGCCTTTTGTCGGAATGTTTATCGCTCGTATTTCACAAGGTCGAACTATTCGAGAATTTATTGTCGGGGTATTGATTGTACCGTCTTTTTTCACCTTTATGTGGATGACGTTTTTTGGTAACTCCGCTATTGATTTGATCAATAACCAAAATCTAGCCAGTTTGGCAGAGGCGGTGAAAGCCGATACTAGCTTGGCGTTGTTTGCTTTCTTAGAGCAATATCCATTGAGCTTCACGATGTCTTGTGTTGCGCTGATTATGGTGGTGATTTTCTTTGTCACTTCATGCGATTCAGGGGCGATGGTCGTCGATATGTTAGCCTCATATGGAGAAAATAACACACCGATTTGGCAACGCTTATACTGGACTGGAATGATTGGTGTTGTGGCAGGAATTCTCTTGTTTACTGGGGGTCTTGGTGCATTACAAACGTTGACGATAGCTTCAGCCTTACCCTTTACGATAGTCCTACTGATGGCATTGTTTGGCACATATCGCGCTTTGAGTATCGATGCGACTAAACAGCAAAGTTTGGAGTTATCACCTGCGATGACTGGCGTTGAATCGGTTGATTGGCGCGAAAAACTCGCACAGGTCGTCGCTTTTCCTAATCAGCATAGCGTTAAGCAATTCCTTCAATCCAAAGTAAAAAGCGCGTTGACTGACGTGCAACAAGAGATGATTTTTCAATCTCTCGATGCAGAACTCACTACCAGTGCAGAGCGTATTAGTCTAATGATAAGTCATGGTGACCAGCCTGATTTTGTTTACAGTGTTCAAGTTCGAGTTGCACATCAGCCAGACGGTCTATCTCAAGATGACAACAGCACACAAAATCAGTATTATCGCGCAGAGGTTCATCTTTCTCAGGGTGGCCAAGATTATTGTGTGATGAGCTGGTCAAAAGATGCCATCATTCACGACGTGATTGAGCAGTACCAAAAACACGTGCACTTTCTACAACAACTTTAAACAGAATATTTGAGTATGCAAAAAGACGAAGAACTCTTAGTTGCTTTACGTAAGGTGATCCGAGCAATCGATATGCGGTCACGCCAACTCAACAAAGACGTAGGGCTTACTGGTCCGCAGTTACTCGTATTGCAAGAAGTCGGCAAAAATCCAGGGGTCATGGTCAAACAAATTGCACAAAGTATTAATCTTAGTCCGGCAACCATTACCAGTATTCTAGATCGAATGGAAGCTCGCGCCTTGGTCAACCGTGTCCGGAGTACCGAAGACAAGCGCAAGGTTGGCGTATTTTTGAGTGAAACGGGACAGGCCGCCTTAGCTGCCGCACCATTACCATTGCAAGAACATTTTCTCAATCGCTTTAATAGCCTAGAAGAATGGGAGAAATCTTTGATGGTCTCCACGATGCAGCGCATCGCAACTATGATGGACGCGGCCGAGATTGATGCTGCACCAGTCTTAGAAGTAGGGCGCTTAGATACGCCCTAATTCACATACTATATTACGCCAAGTTCCGTTAAGCGCTCTGTGAGATACGATTTGGCCGTATGCCTTGTGGATAATTTTACCTCTGGTCTAGGGTGCAGAAATAGCGGTAGAGAGAGCCTCGATTTACTCATGTCCGCACCTTCAGGGTTAATCACTCGGTGTGATGTGGATGGAAAATATCCTCCCGATGCTTCTTGCAACATATCGCCAATATTGATTATCAGATTGCCGAAGTCGCTAGGCACATCTAACCACTCACCGGTTTTGGCTTTTACCTGTAACCCAGGCTCGTTGGCTGCGGGCAAAATAGTAATTAAATTAATATCCTCGTGAGCTGCAGCACGAATGGCTTCAGGCTCTTCTGCTCCATCTAATGGTGGGTAATGTAATACACGTAATAGTGTCTGATCCGAGTTAGTGATCATATCGGATAACGGTTCAAAATAGCCAGACGATACATTTTTAGGTGATAATTCTTCAATCCAGCTAAGTAACTCGGCAGCAAATGCCGTCGTGGAGCGATAATAATCATCTAGTTGACCACGCAAGGTATCGGGACACTGTCCCCATGGGTAGTAATGAAAGTATTCTTTGATGTCTTTTTTGACATGCCCTTTGGCGGTTTCAGAAATCCGCGCAGGGAAAAAACCATCCTGCGTTCCCTTGTTATATAAATAAGATTCTTTTTCGGCATCGCTGAGGTCGAACCAGGACTGCCAGCGCTCATAAATGGTTTGAACGGATTGTTGTTCAATTGGGTGGTTTGTTAATACGCCAAAGCCAGTCTCACGTAATGAAGAGACAAATTGTTGCTTGGCATCAGGTGCTTGGTAATCAACGGGAATTAATTGGTTCATAAACTTAATCCTATAAAGATACCGGCAAGTGCCGCACTCATGAGGTTTGCTAGCGTTGCAGCTAAGACTGCCTTGAGTCCAAGTCGTGCAATATCAGGTCGACGATTAGGAGCCATGGCACCAATTCCACCCATCAAAATGGCAATGGATGAAAAGTTAGCAAAGCCACATAAAGCAAAGGTGATAATCGCTTGGCTTTTGGGACTTAATGTTTCGGCTACCTCTACAAAACTCAAGTAAGCAACAAATTCATTGACGACGATTTTTTGCCCGATAAAACTGCCAGCTGTCACGGCCTCTGACCAATCAATGCCAATCGCCCATGCAAGTGGGGCCAATAAATACCCCAAAATTAATTCAAAAGTCAGCTCAGGGTAGCCAAATAAACTACCTGCCCAACCAATGAGACCATTAAGCAATGCGATCAGCGCGACAAATGCCAACAACATTGCGCCAACATTTAGCGCGAGTTGAAGTCCAGAAGAGGCGCCAGATGCGGCAGCATCAAGCACATTGGCATATCCGGTGTTATCTTCATCAACCTCACTAAGTTCGTTCTTAGTGGTTTGGGTCTCAGGTAAGATGATTTTGGCCATCAACAAACCTGCAGGCGCGGCCATAAAACTTGCTGCCAGTAAGTACTTTAATTCAACGCCGATGCCTGCATAACCGGCCATAATTGAGCCTGCGATAGACGCTAAACCACCCACCATGACGGCAAACAATTCAGAATCCGTCATTTTAGGGATAAACGGCCGAACGACTAATGGCGCTTCGGTTTGACCGACAAAGATATTAGCAGCAGCAGACATCGACTCTGGCTTAGAGGTACCAAGCAGTTTTTGCAAGCCACCGCCGATGATATTGATAACGACTTTCATTATGCCTAGATGATACAGCACTGCAATAAGAGCTGAGAAAAAGATGATGACCGGTAACACATTAAACGCAAAGATAAAGCCTAAAGATTTGTTGCCAACCGCACCAAAAACAAAGTTAATCCCTGCATCGGCATAACTGATTATATTGGCGATGAAATCGGTTGCGGCAAGAAGTGCTGCGACACCTGGGGGGAAGTATAGAATAAATAACGCAATGCCAGCTTGTATCGCAAACGCTCCTCCAACGGTACGCCAATTAATGGCGGTTCGATTGCTACTAAAAATAAGCGCAATGGCGAAAAGTAAAAAGATGCCGATGATTCCAAGCATAAGAAGCCTTTATTATTTTTGTTCTAAAATAGATTGTACGTGATGCGCTACCACTTGCAAAGCAGTTTGGTTTTCACCTCCACCAGTGATAATCATGTCTGCACTGTATTTATTCGGTTCAATAAATGCGTGGTACATCGGTTTGACGGTATTTTGATACTGCTCGGAAACGCAATCTACTGTGCGTCCACGTTCGTTAATATCGCGTTGCATTCGGCGCAATAGGCAAATGTCCGGTGGTGTATCGACAAACAAACTCAAATCAAACACGCCTTCTAATTCTGGTGCAGACATCACCATAATACCTTCAACGATAATTACCTTTTTAGCATCGAGCGTCGTACTGTCGGGTAGGCGAGTGTGGGTTTTGTAGCAATACTCAGGATAGTCGATGCTTCCTCCAGATTGTAAGCTGTGTAAATGTTTACGCAAAAGACTGTGTTCAAACGCATCAGGATGGTCATAATTGGTAATTACACGCTCAGCCATTGGCTTGTCATCCTGTGCTCGATAATATCTATCCTCCTGCAAAACAAGGATATCTTGGCAATGTGACTGTAAAAAATTATTGACTAAATTTGTGGTAAAAAGTGACTTCCCTGAACCAGAAGCACCACAAACCCTTATTAAATAAGGCCTATGTATATTCGATGATGATGTGAAGTTAAACATTTTTTCTATGGTCTTTGCGTAGTATAATCTGATTTATTGATTACTTGATTCGTGTGTATGTGATTAGCAGTTTAATAGAACTGTCACACAAATCAATTAGGATAATAATCAAATGCATACCAAAGAAACAAATGCATCGTCATGGATGATAATTTATCATAACACGGTAACAAACCTTATACATAACGACTATTTGGAATACATACTATGATTATAAATAAGCGCTTAAGCCGCATAGCGGTCGCGGTTGCAATGTCTGTTGGCCTTGCGGCTCCAGTCATGGCTCAAGAAACTACCTCATCAATTCGCGGAACTATTACTGGCCCTCAAGGGAATCCAGCGGCAGGCACCGAAGTTACAGTGACTCACTTACCGTCAGGGACAACAAAACAAGTTGTGGTTGGCGCAAACGGTCAAATCAACCTATCAGGTCTTCGTGTGGGTGGTCCATATCAAATTATTTTGGATTCTGATAAATTTGAAGATGCTTTAGTGACTGATATCTTCTTGTCACTAGGTGAGCCAGCGTTGTTTAACTTCCAACTAGCGGAAGAACAAGCCATTGAAAAAATCTCCGTTACCGCTTCACAAGTAAGTTCTCTTGCATTTGGTCAACAAGGTCCTGGTACAGTATTTAGTCTTGAAGATCTTGAAAATGCGCCATCTGTTAACCGTGACATTAAAGATGTCATTCGTGCCGATCCACGTATTTATATCGACGAGTCATTCTCTGATGCGGTTCAATGTGCGGGTGCTTCACCTCGTTTTAATAGCTTAACCTTAGATGGTATGCGTCTAAACGATAACTTTGGTTTGAACTCAAACGGTTATCCAACCGAAGCGATGCCTTTCTCTTACTCTGCGATTGAGCAGGTAGCAGTTGAGTTGGCACCGTTTGACGTGCAGTACGGTGGTTTTACTGCGTGCAACATTAACGCTGTTACTAAATCAGGTACAAACGACTTTTCTGGCTCAGTATTCTTTGATTACACGTCTGATTCATTCAAAGGGGATGAAGTTGACGGTCGTGAAATCAACTTAGGGGATTACACAGAGGAGCGTTACGGTGTAACTGTAGGCTTCCCATTGATTAAAGATGAGTTATTCTTCTTTGGTGCTTACGAGAAAAAAGAAGGTGTACGTCTACACAACTATAACTTCTCTCGTGTAGAACAGTCTGAACTCGACCAAATCGCACAAATCTCTCGTGATGTATATGGTTATGATCCGGGTGGTTTCAAAGGGTCTTCGCCAGTCACTGACGAAAAAATCATTGCCAAAATTGACTGGAATATCAACGATGATCATCGCGCATCATTGGTTTACAATTGGAATGATGGTTTTACGATCAGTGAGTCAGATTCAGGTTCAACTCGTGTTTCTTTTGACGGCCACTTCTATGAGCGTGGCGCAGAAGTTGAAACCACTGTACTTTCTTTATTCTCAGATTGGACCGATGACTTCTCAACCGAACTTCGTATTGGTAACACCACGTTAGATAACCGCCAAATCTCTGTAGATGCGGCAACTGGTTTTGGTGAAGTACAAATTCGCGTACCGGGTGGTGCAACAGTTTATTTAGGTCCGGATGATTCACGTCAAGCAAACGACCTTAACTGGGAAGCAGATACTTTTAAGTTAGCAGGTACTTATTACCACGGTGATCACACGATTACTGCAGGTGTAGAGTATGAAAACTTGAACGTATTTAACCTATTCATGCAGCACCGTATCGGTGAATATCGTTTCAACTCAATCGAAGACTTTGCTAACGGTACACCAGCGCGTATTTATTATAACAATGCCGCAGGCACTAACGATCCAAATGACGTTGCAGCCAGCTTTGAATACGCCAACACGACTTTCTACATCCAAGACAAGTGGAATGCAACGGACGATTTGATCTTGACCTTAGGTCTGCGTTACGACAAGTGGACTTCGGATGATCGTCCTGTTTATAACTCTGCATTTGAAGCGGATTACGGCTATGCAAACACGAATAACTTAGACGGTATTAGCTTGGTACAACCACGTATTGGTTTCAACTACACATTCGATGATCAATTGGAAGTACGCGGCGGATTCGGTATCTACTCTGGTGGTAACCCGAACGTTTGGGTATCTAATGCATACTCTAATAACGGTGTAGTGCAAGTATTTGCACGTGAGCGTAATATCCCTGATTTTGACGCAGGTACAACAAGCATCTTTGATTTAGATCTCGTTGGCGGTGGTAACCCAATTTACTCACCAGCACAAGCACTATATGATTATGTAGCAGATTTCCCAACCGATGGTTCATCTCGCTTCGTAGTGGCAATTGACCCTGATTACGATATGCCTTCTGAAGAAAAGTATGCATTAGGGTTTACATACCTGTCTGATCAAGACTACTTGATCCAAGGTGATTTGTTGTATACCAAGAAGCGTGACGCGGCTATCTATCTTGAAACCGCTCGTACGCAAACGGGTACGGCACCAGATGGTCGTCCTGTGTACTCTGGTTCCAACAGCACTTACATCTTGTCTAACGTAGACGGTAACAGCGGTGATGCGACAACCTTGTCACTAGCGGTATCAAAAGAGTTTGATAACGGCATCGACATGACGTTTGCATACGCTTACAACGATTCGAAAGACGTTAACCCGATGACCAGCTCGGTGGCCGGTTCAAACTACAATAACTTTGCTACGTTTGATCCGAATAACCCTGGTCCAGCGGTTTCAAACTACAATATCCCAAATCGTTTCACGTTGAACTTATCGTACAGCGCGGAATTGATTGCGGGTTACGACACGCGCTTCTCAATGTTTGCTACAGCGAACGAAGGTCGCGGCATGTCATACACGTTTGAAGAAGGTATCGACGGTTACTTTGGTGACGGCAACGCAAATGGTCGTCAGTTGGTTTATATCCCAACTGAAAACGATGCCAATGTTGTTTACGGTCCTGATTTCGACTTGGATGCGTTCAATGCATTTATTGCATCTGAAGGTCTAGATCGCGGTGAAATCATGCGTCGTAACTCAGTCAATGGTGACTGGTGGACCAAAGTAGATGTGCGTATTTCTCAAGAACTTCCAGCGTTCCACAAAGACCACAGAGCATCTGCGTTTTTCGTCATCGAAAACCTTGGCAACCTACTTAACGATGAGTGGGGCGTATTAAAACAAGGTAACTTCGTATCTGAAGAAGTAGTTGAGGCATCAGTAAATGATGCGGGTCAGTATGTGTATGAAGCATATCTACCTGCTGGACAACGCGATGGTGTGGTAAACGGCGCTTCTCAGTGGGAAGTGCGTGTAGGTGTTAACTATCGCTTCTAATCTGAACAACCATTTGTTGTAAAGTCGGCCCTGGATTGGAAACAATCTAGGGCTTTTTTGTATGTGTGAAATTAGTGAGCCAAAATCAGGTCTATTATCGTACTCATTAATTAAAAAAGGATATTGCAATGACAACCTATACTCCTCCAAAAGTGTGGACATGGGACAGTGCCAATGGTGGTAAATTTGCCAACATTAATCGTCCAATTTCAGGGGCGACGAAAGACGCTGACTTACCAAGAGGCACTCACCCATTTCAACTGTATTCGCTCGCGACGCCGAATGGGGTCAAAGTGACTATTTTATTTGAGGAATTGCTCGCGTTGGGCTTTACCGATGCTGAATACGATGCGTGGCTTGTCAATATTCAAGAGGGCGATCAGTTTACCAGTGGCTTTGTTGAGGCCAATCCAAACTCCAAAATTCCAGCGTTATGGGATTACTCTGGTGAGACATCGATTCGCGTGTTTGAATCGGCCAGTATCATGATGCATTTGGCTGAGAGATTTGATGCGTTTCTACCGGCAAAAGGGGCGAAGCGAACCGAAACGTTAAATTGGTTATTTTGGCAGATGGGGTCGGCGCCTTTTTTAGGAGGTGGTTTTGGCCATTTTTATGCGTATGCCCCTCAAAAATACGAATACCCAATCAATCGCTATGCAATGGAAGTAAAACGTCAATTGGACGTCTTGGATAAACAATTAGCGCAATATGAGTTTGTCGCTGGACCTGACTACACGATTGCCGACATGGCAATCTGGCCTTGGTATGGCAATCTCGTTTTGGGGAAACTGTACGAAGCGGCTGAGTTTTTGTCGGTGCACGAATACGAGCACGTGCAGCGCTGGGCGAAGCAACTCAATGATCGTAAAGCTGTTAAGCGGGGGCGCTTAGTCAACAAGGTTTGGGGTGAGGAAAATGTTCAACTTGCCCAAAGACACAGTGCCCAAGATTTTCCTGAGCACTTGCGTTAGCTCCTTCATGCCCCTAGGTTTATTGTTTGACCCAGTAGCCGATTGTGAAGGTGTTGAAGATTAACTCTAACTTACCAGACGCGTTTTGTTTGGCGCGCAAATTAGCGTCTTGAGTGGCGTTTAATAATCCAGCACTGCGCCATATTAACTTTCCATCTCGACTGATATAGCCAATACTGCGCGTTGCTGGAGAGTTGTATGAGAAAGACTGGTCATTGACGGTAAAATACACCAAAAACGACTGTTCATTTGTACTCGTTGGATCAGCGATAACCTCATCAATGCCTGTAATAGGCAAAGTCATTTGTCGTTTCAAAGTCAATGTACCGCCATCATTGTCATAAATGTTGATCGTACTATCATCACCATAACTATCTTCAACACAGCCTAGTTCTGCTTGGGGATCCGTATCATCATTGAGCAGAAATATCCTGCGACAGTTCACATCGAGAAAGCTTAGCTCAGCAAATGCATTGGTATTTTGGGTCAGTACTGAAATGCGATTGTATTGAGAAACATACACATAGCTGATAGCCCCAGCATCATCGATGAGCCAATCATTGACGTAAGATGATAATGTCCTTGTTGCGATAGGCGACGATTCCATAACCTCATACAAGGCCATTACATTGTCATGGAGCGCTAGATACTCGAGTTGACCATCCTGATCAAAATCAACAACACGTGTACCAGTAGGACTAAAAAAGCCTGACGACTGGTAGCTATAAAGATCCGCAGCATCGGTTATTTGCTTCGCAACCATTCCTGAATCATAACCATTGGCACCGAGCAAAATTTCACTGACCCCATCACCATTGATATCAGCAAGGCTGTGATGGACATCTTGAAATGAAGATGAACTAAAACGAGGCGAATTGACGGTTTGGTTGTTGATGTCCCACCATGTGAATTGACGATTTAATTCGTAGTCGTTGGTTGTCAAGGCAAAAACTGGGCTGTCGTTCACTCCATCCGCTGAATGCCAGCCAAGTGCATTGATGGACTCAAACTCAACAAAGTTATTGTATTGTCTTAGTTCATTGTTACCAGATGTGATGTCCAGAGAGTAAAAGCTTTTTGGTGCAGAGTAACGATCGCTAATGCTGACAATCAACTCATCAGCATTATCTCTGTCAAAATCATCCAATGCCATAAAATAGACATTTTCAAATTGTTCACCCGGTGGCGTGTATTCCCATACCGTTTCAAGATTACCATTGGCTAAATCCACTCCAATAACAGGTGTGTTACCGTAGCATGGAGACATTAACAGCTCTGGTCTTTCATCGTTAGTTACATCAGCCACCATCAAATCACAGTAACCCTCGTTAAAATCAAGTTGAGTCTGGGTTTGTGCTGTGGCCGAGTATAGATACAAGTATAAGGAACGGTCATTACCTATAATTTCTTTAACCCCATCGTTATCGACATCAACTAACTCCAGCAAGTTATCTCCAAATGGCACACTGCTCATCCATTGATTAGACATGGTTGCGAGGTCAATTATGGTGCCGGTATTGGTGACGAGTTCTAAAGCACTGTCATTATCGACGTTACCAACTTTAATCATATTGACGCGTTCGGTAACTGAGCCAATGATTTGTGTGTTATCTGGGGACGATAGATAGGCCATTACGAGGTTGCCGCGATACGAGGAAGCGCTGTAATCGTCTTCTACATAAAAAATCTCAGGTACACCATCATTGTTGATGTCAGCTAACAAGCGATTTTCATAGTCGCTGTAATCAATGGTGTTTACGATAGTATCAATATGTTGAAAAGCATTAAGGATGACAATCTTGTTGCTACTGGCAACGATGATTTCATCAGCGCCATCCTCATCAATATCCGCTGCGTAGATACGACTGACGTCCTGTACCCCGTAGTTAAAGGCTGTGTGCCAAGCCAACGTAAAATCGCCGTTCTGATACTTAAAGATATTAATCAAACCGTTAGAACTGCTTATCGCTAATTCGACTTTACCATCACCATCAAAATCGCCTTTTGCGATCAAAGAAGCGTCTTGCATTAGGCTAAATTTGGAAAGAGTGTTTAGGTTTGATTCTGTCGAATGAACTTCAATAGAATGAATAAATTCGCCTTCAACAAAACTTGAACCTAGAGCGGTAACGGTAAATGTGTAGAATTGAGTCGGGAACAGTTGAGATTCTGGAACCGTCCATTCAATGGCACCATCATCACCAATGATAGCCCCTTCGGGACCAGAAAGTTGTACCGGTATGGTTTGCTTACTGCCCAAATCTGGGTCGACCAAACTGACCGAAAACATCACAGTTTCACCCAAGGTTGCAGAGGTTGGTGCATTACTAAAGCGTATTTGTGGTGGGGTATCGGATAGGGCAATACTGCTTTGAGGACCAACAATTGGAGTACCACCATCACTTGCGACAATACTGACTGCGACGGTGTCACCGTAAACAGCGATGCCTGCTGGTAACGTATCTCCAGTATATTCGGTGAGCTCTTGCCCATTCAGGTACCATCTAAAGCTGAATGTTAATTCATTTTCTGGAGTATCTGGGTCGCTGGCTAGGCCTCCATTTGAATAGACTTGAATAGGGGTTTCAGCAGTGGCCGAATAGTTGACAAAGTTAGGATAATATGGACTTGGTGGAATCGACATGTCCGCGACAGGCACTAGAACAAATGTTGTTGGATCAGCTTCTATTAAGGCGTTTGGAGAGCTAAAGTAAGTACCGGTATCATAGGTTCCGTCGTTATTTTCGTCTAATTCTAAACGAATGACATTTTGACCGTTCGAAGCCATCTCATGGGTGAAACGGGCTTTTTGTGAACCGGTAAATGTAACACTGCCAAGAGTGGAATAAGGACTCAAATCAGCAAAGTTGCTGTAGTTAAAATCCACATATCCTGCGTCTGCAACATACAATCGACCATTTCCAGAATACGTTAAACCATATTGAGTATTGCCTGACATCGTAGCGGAGCTATCTAGCCACATATCAGGTTCGCCTGCTCGAGCAAAATGCAAGTACATCGTTTGTGTTTCAGAAGCAGTTGATGTGACGCCATAAGTTGGGAAACGGGTGTCTATGAAGCCATTCATGGTGACAACTTCATCGAAGTAATTCACAGCAATATCGCTAAAGTAAGCAGACATACTAATAAATGAGTTTGTGTTCTGGGTAATGACGATTGTCATTTGCCCGCTGATAATAATGTCAAGGTTAGCTTGGCACCGATTAAATTTGATGGTGATATTGCCTTCTACATCACTGTTGAGCTTGGTTGCGATGGCCATATTGCCACCATAATTACAGACACTAGAAAAACTCGTTGCAGAACCAATTTCAAAATCCAAAGCATTTTCCAGTGCAATATCGACGGTATTGATCTGCATATTCCCAATGAGCATATCGTATTGTTGTAACACATTGCTCATGCTCATGGTGGATGGGGATTGGCTTCCTGTATAGCTGCTATCAACAAGGCCTTTGGCTGCGCGTTCAAGCTCGGTTTGGCTGCGATTTAGACCATTGTTAATGACGTCTCGGTCACTTGCAGTAGGCTGTGAAGGGATACCTGGGGTGTTGGTGGGAGGAGGAGTTGAACTGCCGCCACCGCCGCCACAAGCGGTTAATGAAAGTGCTAAAAATAAAGTATAAAAAAAACGTCTATCTAACATAATTTTCCGTGATGTTGCGATTCCCCAGTGGGGAGGTTAGACGCTTAGTTATACATTTTCAAATAAATCTTCTACGTAACGACAGACGTCGTCTATTTTGGCAATGTCAGCGGGTGCTATAAAAATGGTGTCATCACCGGCAATCGTGCCCAAAACGCCGTCTTTTTTGCCCAGAGAATCCAGTAATCTGGCAATGAGTTGTGCAGCACCCGGGCTTGTGCGAATAACCACCATCACGTTGTTATGAGTAACATCATACACCAATTGTTTTAAAGGGCTCTTGGCAGTGGGCATGCCCAATTCGGGCGGCAAGCAATACACCATTTCACCGAGCGCATTTCGTGTTCGCACAGCGCCGTACTTGGTCAGCATGCGAGAGACTTTTGATTGACTGACATTGTCAAATCCACTGGCTTTGAGTTGTTCAACAATATCGCTTTGAGAGCCACAGGTTTCGGCGGTAAGAATCGCTTTAAACGCTTTAATCAACTCTTCTTGTTTGGCGGTAGGCATAATGATCCTTTAGTCAAGAATACTTATTTTTATTGGTATTTTGCATTAGGGCTTGAAATAAAGCAATTCGTACATATAACTATCACCTACAACTAATGGACAATTGCTTACTCAAGCTATGTCGATTAGGGTGGAAGGCAACAACACACTATCTACTATCGTTTAGGAGAAAAACATGAAAGTAGCAGTCTTAGGCGCTGCTGGCGGTATCGGCCAAGCATTATCTTTATTACTTAAAACGCAATTACCTGCGGGTTCTGAACTTGCGTTATATGACGTTGCTCCAGTGGTTCCTGGTGTTGCGGTTGATCTAAGCCACATCCCAACTGCTGTTGCAGTAACCGGTCATGGTGCGGATAATTTAGCAGACGCATTAACAGGTTGTGATATTGTTTTGATTCCAGCGGGTGTGCCTCGTAAGCCTGGTATGGATCGTTCTGATTTATTTAATATCAACGCTGGCATTGTTAAAAACTTAGTAGAAGCCATTGCCGACAACTGTCCAAACGCATGTGTTGGCATCATTACTAACCCAGTGAACACAACGGTTGCGATTGCAGCTGAAACTTTGAAAGCAAAAGGCGTTTACGACAAAAACAAATTGTTTGGTGTGACCACGCTTGACGTAATCCGTGCAGAAGCATTTGTCGCAGAAGCAAAAGGCTTAAACGTTGCTAATGTTCATGTTCCAGTAATCGGTGGTCACTCAGGTACGACTATTCTTCCTTTACTTTCTCAAGTTGAAGGCGCATCTTTCTCTGATGAAGAAGTTGCGGCGCTTACTACTCGTATCCAAAATGCCGGTACTGAGGTTGTTGAAGCGAAAGCGGGTGGCGGTTCTGCTACATTATCAATGGGTCAAGCGGCGGCGCGTTTCTGCTTATCACTGGTTGCAGCAATGCAAGGTGAAGAAGTTACTGAGTACACTTATGTACAAGTTGACGGCTCTGATGACGCAGCATTCTTTGCTCACCCTGTTCGTCTAGGCAAAAACGGCGTAGAAGAAATTTTATCCTACGGCGAATTAAGTGCATTTGAACAACAAGCGAAAGCGGACATGTTAGATGGCTTACGTGGCGATATTCAACTAGGTGTTGATTTCGTTAACGGTTAATTTGTTGCAGAATACTAAAAAGGGTAGCGATGAGTAGCTACCCTTTTTTTTGGCAATATATTCGCCTATCCTGTGTTGCGAATACCAATAGCAATTCCGGCAATCGTCACCATCATGGCTCGCTCAGCAGGACTCATGCCATCAATGGCTTCATTTTTACGAATGCGGTCGAGCAGTTCAATCTGCAAGTAATGCAAAGGCTGTAGATAATCTGCACGAATATGCAATGAGTTTGCACCCACCGGATCGTCTTGCAACACATCCGCTTTGTGGGTCAGTTCTAGGAGCTTTTCTCGGCTAAAAGTGAGCTCTGCACGTAACTTGTCACCAAAATGACGCAGTTTATCTTCTACTAAGCGTTCGTCATAAGCTTTCGCAATGTGCAAATCGGCTTTAGCAAACACCATATCCAGCATTGAGAGTCGAGATGCAAAAAATGGCCAAGTCGCCAACATTTCATTAATTGTTTCAGCGTGCTCTTCATAGGTTTGCATAATCGCTGGCATGACGCCTAACCACGCTGGCAGAACTAAACGAGTTTGCGCCCAAGCAAAAATCCAAGGGATTGCACGCAGACTTTCTACACCACCGTGAGGGTTGCGTTTCGCTGGGCGAGATCCAAGTGGCAATTTGCCAAGCTCTTGTTCAGGAGTGGCTTGGCGGAAATACGGCACAAATTCAGGGTCGGTTCTAACGATATCTCGATAGTTATCTCGTCCATAATCCGCCATTTGTGTCATGACCGCACGCCATTCAGATTTTGGCTGTGGCGGTGGGAACAACTTGGCTTCTATAATTGCACTGGCATAAATACCTAAGCTGCGTTTGGCAATAGCTGACATTCCAAATTTGTAGCGAATAGTTTCACCTTGCTCGGTAATACGGAAGCCACCATCCAATGATCCTGGCGGTTGGGATAATATAGCGGTATGCGAGGGCAGGCCACCACGTCCAATAGTACCGCCACGCCCGTGGAATAACGTTAGACCAACATTGGCCTCACGCGTGACATTAACCAATGCTTCTTGAGCTTGATACTGCGCCCATCCAGCCGCTAAAGCGCCAGCGTCTTTGGCGGAGTCTGAATAACCAATCATAATATATTGATTGGAGGTTAAGCGATTGCGATAGCCATCTATTTTGAGTAGCTGCTCAATCACTGAAGCTGAACGATTCAAATCATCTAACGTCTCAAATAAAGGCGCGACAGGCATCTGCCAATTGACGCGACATTGTTGTAGTAATAACTGTACTGCCAATACATCGGATGCGTAAGAAGCCATCGAAATGATATAAATGCCAAAAGCATTCGCATCATTATTAGCAATGGTATGACACGTATCTAATACTTCCTTTACCTCAGCGGAAGGCTGCCAATCAGTTTGCCAGGTATTGGGGAACAAGGGACGTTTGGATTGCAACTCTTTGAGTAAGAAGCTGACTTTTTCATCTTCTGTCCATTGTGCATAATCGCCATAACCAAGATATTGACATACCTCGGCGATGGCATTGGCATGCCGCTCAGAGTCTTGGCGTATGTCTAATTTGATCAAATGCATACCAAAACAATGTGCCCGTCTGATAGTATCTAATAAAGCACCATTCGCAATCTGTGACATACCGTTTTGCACCAACGAACGATAACACAACATCAAGGGTTCAATCAGTTCATCTTGATTTTGGATCCATTTTTCTGGATTAGTGGGACGGTCATTCAAAATATCGTCAATACCATCTTTGGTGGCGCGTAACCGTTTAACCAGAGGGCGTAATATCGCCCGATACGGTTCCATCACATCACCTACTTTGTGACGGATTTCATCTGAGCATCGTGACATAGACAATTCAACTTGCAATGTACTGATATCTTGAGCAAACAATTTGGCGGCTCTTCTGCGAGCTAGGTACAAGACTGTCTGTGTGACTTGGTGTGTCACAAAGGGATTGCCGTCGCGGTCACCGCCCATCCAAGAACTGATTTGTACTGGTTTGGCATCAATTGGCAATTTGATTTGGTACTCGTGTTGCAGCCTTAGGTCTAGATCACGCATGAAGTTAGGGATGGCATCCCATAGCGAGTTTTCGATCACTGAAAAGCCCCAAGTAGCTTCATCCACTGGGGTCGGACGCTGGTTGCGAATTTCTTCAGTGTGCCACGCCTGTGCGACCAAATCTGCTACCCTATGAGCGAGTTGGCGCTTATCTTGTTCATTGAGTTGTTCGCGGTTTTGGCGTCGAATACACTCTGCCAACATGGCGTGCTTATGGATTAGAGTACGCCGAGTAACTTCCGTCGGGTGTGCGGTTAACACTAGGTCAATATGCAGTTCATTAACAGCTTGATAGATATCTTCGGGTGATTTTTGAGACTTTTTGAGATGTTCAAATAATGTATCTACCGAATCGTCAATCTGTTGCGATGCGTTAAACTCTTGCTCAGCGATGTTAGCCAAGTTCAAAAACTGGGCAAATGAACGGGCAATAACCATTAGGTCATCATCACTCATGCTGGAAAAAATAGCAGCGAGGTCGGTGTTGGCGTTAACATCACCTTTATGGCCTTGGCGTCCTAGTTTGCGTACGTGCTCAATCTTGTCGAGCCAACCTTGACCTAAATCCTTTTGAATAGTTTGTCCTAATAACTCACCTAATCCACGGACAGTGGATTTGAGTTCTGCATCATATTGCATTATTTATCCTAAAATCTCTTACCTGATATATACAATAAAAAACAATGAGACGTTTGTCTAAACCTTTCGGCTATAAATTATTCACAATACAGACAGTTCGGTGTGGTATAGTAAGTGATTGAAGCAAGTTCTATTGGTATTATCGCTCATAGGACGTTAAGTAATATCCTACGAGGGAGTAAACATGTCAAATAAATACGAAACTATTGAGAGCCAAGCGAGTTATGGGATTGGTTATCAGATGGGCAAGCAAATCGCCTCGAATCCTTTTGAAGGTTTGTCATTAGAAGCGATTATTGCAGGTGTACAGGATGGTTTCTTGGGCAACAGCAGTGCCGTAGACAATGACACATTAGGCGCCGCATTCAGTGAAATCCACAAACGGATGCAAGCAGAAAAGTCGAAAGCGTTTGAAGAAAATATTGCTTCAGGTGAAGCCTATTTAACAGAAAATGGCGCCAAAGAAGGTGTGATTACGACCGCGTCTGGATTGCAGTACGAAGTCATTCATTCAGGTAGTGGTGAATCACCTAGCGCGGACTCCGTTGTTCGTGTTGATTATCACGGTACCTTAATCAATGGGCAAGTGTTTGATTCATCTTACGATCGTGGCCAACCTGCAGAGTTCCCGGTGAATGGCGTTATTAAAGGCTGGACCGAGGCTTTGCAACTCATGTCAGTTGGTGATAAATGGCGTTTAACCATCCCAAGTGAATTAGCATACGGCGAACAAGGCGCAGGGGGAGCGATTGCACCATACAGCACCTTGGTATTTGAGGTCGAGTTGCACGAGATTATCAGCTAAACATAGATAACTAAACGCTATTTTTAATGCCCTCTTTTGAGGGCATTTTTCATTGAGTAACAAACAAAATAGACTGACTTGCCCGACCAGTTTTACAGGTTGGTCAGTTTACAATACACACATAACGGCTACATTGCTTTTAGGAGAAATACATGGTTATCAAGCCAAAAGTTCGTGGGTTTATTTGCACAAACGCCCATCCAGTTGGGTGTGCACATAATGTGGCACAACAAATTAAATACGTCCAATCACAACAACTAGAAAGTGCTGATGCACCCAAAAATGTCTTGGTTATCGGATGTTCTACCGGATATGGCTTGGCTTCGCGTATCACCTCTTCATTTGGATACGGAGCGAAAACTTTAGGTGTATGTTTTGAAAAAGCGCCTACTGAACGCAAAACTGGTACAGCCGGTTGGTATAATACTGCGGCATTCCATGCCCAAGCTAAGCAGGCTGGAATTGAGGCGCACACGATTAATGGTGATGCATTTTCTAATGAGTTAAAAGAACAAGTGATCGAGAAGCTTGGAGAAATGGGTAAAGTCGACATGGTGATTTACTCACTTGCCTCACCTCGTCGCACCGACCCAGCAACGGGTGAAACCTTTAAATCGACCTTAAAGCCTGTCGGTCAGGCTTACACGACTAAGACCTACGATACCGATAAAGACTTAGTGCACGATGTTTCTCTAGAGCCGGCATCAGAGGAAGAAATTGCGCATACGATCAAGGTAATGGGGGGAGAAGATTGGGAATTGTGGATCAATGCGTTAGCAGACGCTGATTTGCTTGCTGAAGGGTGTAAAACTACCGCTTATACCTATATTGGAAAAGAATTAACTTGGCCAATTTATGGTTCTGCGACGATCGGTAAAGCCAAAGAAGATTTGGATCGTGCGGCAAGTGTACTTAATACAAAATTTGCAGGGCTTGGTTTAGAGGCTCACGTTTCGTCTCTTAAAGCCTTGGTCACGCAAGCATCCTCAGCCATTCCAGTCATGCCGTTATACATATCGCTGATTTACAGAGTAATGAAAGAAGAAGGGACACATGAAGGCTGTATTGAACAGATTGTGGGTTTGTACAGAGATTGTTTGCTAAATGATAACGCCCAAACGGATGAAGTAAATCGCTATCGCATGGATGGCAAAGAAACCAATGATGCGACGCAAGCCAAAATTGCAACGTTGTGGGATCAAGTTACGCAAGAAACCTTCCATCAATTGAGCGATTATGCAGGGTACCATCAGGAGTTTTTGCACCTGTTTGGCTTTGCCTTTGACGAAGTTGATTACGCAGCGGATGTGGATCCTATTGTCAATTGGTAGTGAGGAAGATTGGTTATACCAAAGTCGCAATGACTGAAATACCTTCTATAAACCGCCGAAATGGCGGTTTATTGCTGTATAAAGATTGGTTTATATGGGATCTGGCAGTTTTGTTGAACACAAGTCGTATAGTAATCTATCATTCCCTTAGATATTCTGTCGATAGATAATGGATTAAGGATGATTTTTCCTTTATAATCCGCGGGTTTTAATTAAAGCATTTGTTGTTTGTATAAGTGTGGGTTTGACAAATGCTCATGAAAGATTCTGCTGAAAGCACCGAGATAACTGTTATCAAGCGTGTGAAAACAAAAATAATATTCTAAGCAGTCATTCAGCCTCGAGATGTGGGTGATGGTCTGAACAGAGAAAGTGGGCATTAGAATAAACCTTCAATAACAACAAATTGATTTGTTTAACAACATCGTGACAATAAAATTATACTGATTAGCCAAGTCATTCCAGGTTTGTGCGTGATGCTTTGGCTAATTAGTATCCAAACAGAGTAGTGCAATTGCTTATGTTACATAAAATAAAGAAAGGACTAGACCTTCCTATTTCGGGGTCTCCGGCACAGCAAATCCACGATGGGGTTGCCGTGACGCAGGTTGCGATTTTGGGTGAGGAATACGTGGGTATGCGTCCAACCATGCATGTCCAAGTAGGTGACTCGGTCAAAAAAGGCCAAGTTTTGTTTGAAGACAAGAAAAACCCAGGCGTCAAATACACGGCTCCAGCAAGTGGTACAGTGTCTGCAGTAAACCGTGGTGCAAAGCGCGTGTTGCAATCTGTTGTAATTGATGTGGCAGGTGATGACGCTGTGGCTTTTGACGTGTTCGCAGCGGATAAACTGGCTGGCTTAACGCGTGATAAAGTCGAGCAGCAACTGGTTGAATCAGGTTTATGGACAGCGTTACGGACACGTCCATACAGCAAGGTGCCAGCCCTAGGCAGTAAGCCAAACGCGATTTTTGTCAATGCCATGGATACCAATCCATTGGCCGCTGACCCAGCGGTTATTATTGCTGAGCGCAACGAAGATTTTGTCAACGGTTTGAATGTATTGTCTAACCTAACTGAAGGTAAGCTATATGTATCTAAAGCGGCAAATGCCTCTGTGGATACTGGCAACGCCAAGGTCGAGACACATGAATTTGCGGGTCCGCACCCTGCAGGTTTGGTTGGTACGCACATTCATATGATTGATGCGGTCGGCGCAACCAAATTTAATTGGCACATCAACTACCAAGACGTTATTGCGGTTGGCGCACTATTTACGACTGGCCAGCTTGATGTTTCTCGCGTTGTCGCTTTGGCTGGCCCAGCTGCAAAGAACCCACGTTTAGTTCGCACTGTAATTGGTGCCTCACTAGACCAACTTATCGCAAACGAAACCACGCTAGATAATACTCGTGTTATCTCTGGCTCAGTACTGCACGGTACAACGGCAGCAGGTCCCCACGCGTACTTAGGTCGTTATCATTTGCAAGTATCTCTGATTGAAGAAGATAAAGAAAAGCGTTTGTTTGGCTGGATTACACCCGGTGGAGATAAACACTCAGTAACGCGTGCTTACCTTGGTCATCTTGCAGGCAAGCGCCTGTTTGATATGACTTCCACAACAAACGGTTCTGATCGTTCTATGGTGCCAATCGGTAACTACGAGCGTGTGATGCCGTTGGATATCTTACCAACTTTGTTATTGCGTGACATCATCGCAGGTGATACTGATACAGCTCAACAAATGGGTTGTTTGGAATTAGATGAAGAAGATTTGGCGTTGTGTTCTTATGTTTGTCCAGGCAAATATAACTACGGCTCAATCTTGCGTGATTGTTTAACCAAAATTGAATTAGAGGGTTAACCAATGGGTTTAAAAGCATATTTAGAAAAAATTGAACCGGATTTTGAACCGGGTGGTAAACACGAAAAATGGTATGCACTGTATGAAGCAGTTGCGACAATTTTTTACACGCCAGGTAAAGTCAATAAATCTAGTACCCACGTACGTGATAGCATTGATTTAAAACGCATCATGATTATGGTGTGGATGGCAACATTCCCAGCCATGTTTTACGGCATGTACAACATCGGTAATCAAGCAAATATTGCTATTTTGGCCGGTGCTACCTTACCAGACGCATGGCAAGCTGCGTTATTTACTGCTTTAGGCGGTCAATTAGGCGTCGCTGATGCTTCTGCATTGACACTGTTTTTTTACGGTGCATGTTGGTGGTTACCGATTTATGCGGTGACCTTTGCTGTAGGTGGTTTCTGGGAGGTTTTATTTGCCTCAGTGCGTAAGCACGAAGTGAATGAAGGATTCTTCGTTACATCCGTACTATTTGCACTGACGTTACCGGCTACAGTACCTTTATGGCAAGTTGCATTGGGTATTACCTTCGGTGTGGTTATCGCCAAAGAAGTATTTGGTGGTACTGGACGTAACTTCCTTAATCCAGCGTTGTCTGGTCGTGCTTTCTTGTATTTTGCTTATCCAGCGCAGATGTCAGGTGACTCAATTTGGGTGGCGGCTGACGGTTACTCTGGTGCAACATGGTTAAGCCAAGCTGCTTCTGGAACAATGGATTTCTCAGATATGGCTGCGTGGACACAAGCCTTCCTAGGAAATATTCAAGGTTCTGCTGGTGAAGTGTCTACGTTGGCGATTATGCTCGGCGGCTTATTTATTATCTATCTACGTATTGCAAGCTGGCGTATCGTTGCTGGTGTTCTTTTTGGTGTGATTTTCTTATCCACAATCTTAAATATGGTTGCTCCTGCAGATAACCCATCTCATTACCTTGCTATGCCTTGGTACTGGCACATGGTAATAGGTGGTATGGCGTTTGGTATGTTCTTTATGGCGACGGACCCAGTTTCTGCCTCGTTTACTGACACAGGGAAATGGGCGTATGGTTTCTTCATCGGTATGATGACAGTCATCGTTCGTGTTCTAAACCCTGCTTTCCCTGAAGGTATTATGCTTGCAATTCTATTCGCAAACTTGTGGGCACCATTATTCGATTATTTCGTTGCACAGAGCAACATCAAACGGAGGGTTGCACGTGTCAGCTAATAAAGAAACTTTAGGAAGAACGGTTGGCGTTGTCCTAGCCGTTTGTCTAGTGTGCTCAATTGTTGTATCAAGTGCGGCGGTTGGCTTGCGTTCACTACAACAGTCAAACGCAGCAGTAGATAAGAAAACGAATATTTTAACCGCAGCCGGTTTGTATGAAGCCGGCATGTCAAAAGCGGCAGTCAAGGAACGCTATGAAGCGCGAGTTGAAGAAAAATTCGTTGATCTAGCGACAGGTGAATATGTCGAGAATCCTGTAGCGGCTACTGGTAAGCCTTTTGACATGTATGGCAAGTTAGCGAAGGATCCTAATACCAGTGTAAAAGTTGAAGGAAATGTCGGCTTTTCTCGTCGCTCTGCGGTAGCAAACGTCTTCCATATAAAAGCGGAAGATGGTTCAATTTCTCGCATCATTTTGCCAGTTCATGGTTCAGGTCTTTGGGATCTAATGTATGGTTTCCTGGCGGTGAGCTCGGACGGCAACACCATCGAAGAATTAGTCTACTACCAACACAAAGAAACTCCTGGATTAGGTGGCGAAATTCAAAACCCTGCATGGATGGCCAAGTGGAATGGTAAGAAAATTTTTGATAATGGTGAAGTCGCTATCAAAGTCAAAAAACAAGCCGGTTCTGATAACCCGTATGCAGTTGATGCACTTTCAGGTGCTACGCTAACGTCGAATGGCGTTTCCAATACACTTCAGTATTGGGCGGGCGAAAACGGTTTCGGTCCATATTTAGAAAGACAATCTTGGAAATCATAAGGGGCATAACTCATGGCGAGTAACGCAAAAGAAATGAAAAAAGCCCTCTTTGGGCCGATCATCGACTCGAACCCCATTGCACTGCACGTACTAGGTATTTGTTCTGCACTGGCGATCACGACGAAGCTAGAAACGGCTTTGGTTATGTCACTGGCATTAACCTCTGTATTAGCTTTTTCTAACTTATTTATATCCATTATCCGCAATCACATTCCATCGAGCGTGCGTATCATCATCCAGATGACTATTATCGCGTCTTTGGTAATCGTGGTTGACCAAATTTTGAAAGCGTATTCATACGAGATTTCCAAACAACTCTCGGTATTCGTTGGTTTGATTATTACCAACTGTATTGTAATGGGGCGTGCTGAAGCGTATGCAATGAAGTCACCACCTATGATGAGCTTGCTTGACGGGATTGGTAACGGTCTAGGGTATTCATTTATCCTTATCGTCATCGGTACCATCAAAGAGCTATTCGGTTTTGGTACTATTTTAGGCTTTGAGATTTTACCATTGGTCACTAACGGTGGCTGGTATCAAGCAAATGGTCTGTTAATCCTACCATTTAGCTCATTCTTCTTAATCGGCGGTATGATTTGGTTTATCCGTACCATTCGCCCTGAACAGGTCGAACCTAAGGACTAATCATGGAACATTATGTTGGATTATTAGTGCGCTCAATTTTTGTTGAGAACATGGCACTATCACTTTTCTTAGGGATGTGTACTTTTCTAGCGGTTTCTAAAAAAGTAGCAACCTCAATGGGGCTAGGTATTGCGGTAATCGTGGTATTGGGGATCTCAGTACCAGTTAACCAAGTTATCTATACCAATATCCTTGCACCTGGTGCGCTTGCTTGGGCCGGTTTCCCTGATGCGGATTTAAGCTTCTTAAGCTTCTTGACTTTCATCGGTGTTATCGCAGCTTTGGTACAAATCTTGGAGATGAGCTTAGACAAGTTCTTCCCTGCGTTGTACAACGCACTTGGTATTTTCTTACCATTGATTACCGTGAACTGTGCCATTTTTGGTGGTGTCGCATTCGCTGTACAGCGCGAATATAACGTTACCGAAAGCTTTGTGTATGGTATTGGTTCAGGTATTGGTTGGGCACTTGCTATCGTATTACTAGCGGCAGTTCGTGAAAAACTAAAGTACGCGGATATGCCTGATGGTATTCGTGGTCTTGGTTCGGTATTTATGATCGCAGGTCTAATGGCATTAGGCTTTCAGTCATTCACCGGCATCGCAATTTAATAGGGGAGCTAGATTATGAATATAGAAGTTATCCTCGGCGTAGGCATGTTTATCATTATTGTTCTTGCGCTTGTATTTATCATCATGTTTGCCAAGTCAAAACTTGTGCCTTCTGGTGATGTCAAAATTACAGTAAACGGTGATCCAGAAAAAACCATCGTTGCAGCACCTGGCGGCAAATTGCTTGGTGCACTAGCTGACTCAGGTATCTTTGTATCGTCAGCTTGTGGTGGTGGTGGCTCATGTGGTCAATGTCATGTAACCATCAAAGAAGGTGGTGGCGAAATTCTTCCTACTGAATTGGATCATATCTCTAAGCGTGAAGCGAAAGAGGGTTGTCGCCTATCATGTCAAGTTGCGGTTAAGCAAGACATGGATATTGAGTTACCAGAAGAAATCTTCGGTGTTAAGAAATGGGAATGTGAAGTTATTTCGAACAATAACGAGGCTACTTTCATCAAAGAACTTAAGCTTGCAATCCCTGATGGTGAATCGGTACCGTTCCGTGCAGGTGGTTACATTCAGATTGAGGCGCCACCTCATCACGTCAAGTATAAAGACTTTGATATCCCAGAAGAATATCGCCCAGATTGGAATCACTTTGGCTTCTTTGACGTGGAGTCAAAAGTCGACGAAGAAACTATTCGTGCATATTCAATGGCCAATTACCCAGAAGAAGAAGGCATTATTATGTTGAACGTGCGTATTGCTACGCCACCACCTAATAACCTAAGCCTACCAGCAGGTAAAATGTCCTCGTTTATTTGGAGCCTTAAAGAAGGAGACAAAGTAACGATTTCAGGTCCATTTGGTGAGTTCTTTGCCAAAGATACTGATGCTGAAATGGTATTCGTTGGTGGTGGTGCTGGTATGGCACCAATGCGTTCGCACATCTTCGACCA
>JALRKK010000031.1 GCA_023268935.1 Glaciecola sp. | reverse complement strand
CTTCAGCGAGCTCAAAGCGCCCTTTTCGAGCTGCAATAGCACCTGTGAAAGCGCCTTTTTCATGACCGAATAGCTCACTTTCTAATAATTCATCAGGAATCGCACCACAATTAACTGGCACAAAAGGCATATCACGACGGGAGGACATATAATGTACATTGCGAGCAATGACCTCTTTGCCGGTACCTGACTCTCCAAGAATTAATACATTGGCCTCGGTCGGGGCCACTTGCTCAATCAACTTGCGTACACCTTGAATCTGCGGGCTTTCGCCAATAAGGGAACGAAATAAAATCGTTTTGTTAGTGCGCCGAGATTTTTGGGGTTTGCTCAGTGAAAAACCTTGGCATTTTTCGATCATCTTAGTCAGCGCTGCATAGGTGACGGGCTCAACGAGCTCTCCATTAATATTGGGGACGACACATTCGTCATCTTGGACAGCGTTCACCAAAATAAAAGGAATAAGTGGGAATTTATCTGAAACGTCAAACGCTAGTGAACTGTCGGTGGCGTCAGTGACTGCACCTTCATTATCACGACTGCTTTGGATCGCTTCAAGAGCTTTTCCATAGTCTAAGAGTGGGTAGTTTTCACCAATGAAACCAAAGATAGTGAGTAAATTTTGGCGACGACTTATGTCATCAGTAATGCTGATAAACTCTTTCATAGCTTCCTTGCTCTTATATTCTGTCGGATCAGCGAGATCAGATATTCTGCAATGATGTTTGTTCGAATCTAAATACATGATGTAACTGCTGTTTGTGTGATGCAGGTTGCAACGCCAAATTCAACAGCTTGACTTTTCCGTGTCTAAGTATTTGGAACAACGTAATAATGACACTATAGCAAAATTTTGACGCTGCTCAATATAATTTACCTAAATATCAAAATTAAACTTATGTAGGAAATTTGCTATATCGCCCTACCTCTTCTCAATTTACAACCAAATACCCTACTCGTGCGTAAACAATAAGCAAAGCTTGAAACTAGCGTTAAGACAGCTAATATTAGCGTGTATAATTGCGCTACAAAAATGAGGAGGATACATGGATAAACAAGATGACTTTAACTTGTTTTTGGCCGAGGTTGGTGATGTTAAACCTCTAAAGCAAGATGATATTGTTCAGACAAAATCGGATGCTACTGACACGCTCGCCAAATCACTCAAACGTGAGGCCCTTCTCAAAGAGACACAAGCCGACAAATACCATCTCTCACTGGAGTGCCATCATTGGCTTGACCCATATGATCCTGTTAGTTACCGGCAAGATGGGATCCAAGATGGTGTATTCAAAAACTTAAGAATGGGTAAATACGCTATTGAGAACAACTTAAATCTGACTCAGTTACGCGTTGAAGAGGCACGAACATATCTCGTTGAACAAATTGAAAAGTCTTTTAAACGGGGGATGAGAGTGATTTTACTGCAGCATGGGATGGGACTTAAAAGTACTCCAAAACCTGGTAAACTAAAAAGCTTCCTAAATATGTGGTTACCATGTATGCCACAAGTGATCGCTTTTCATTCTGCACACCAAAGTCATGGTGGATTATCAGCTTGTTATGTTTTGCTCAAAAAGAACCCGGAACAAAAACTCATTAACCGCGAGCGGCATCAAAAAAGGTATTGATTGTTTACTAAACGCCACCACCCGCATTGACTATTGCCGCGACAGACATAATTAATACGACGACAAATAACCCTGTGAAGCTGATTTTTCTTTTTCGATTTAACATATTACACACTCGTTTATGATTGTTTTTATGAGAGTACGACCAAACTTAATTATTTAAGTTCCACAATTGTAAAATAAATCACAATTGTGGAAAAAAACTTACCTAATCTCGTCTAACCAACAAAGCGTCGTGCGTTTCTGAACATACGCATCCATGGACCATCTTCATTCCAGCTAGCATCTCTCCATGAGTTAGTAACTGCTCTGAATACTCGCTCTGGATGTGGCATCATGATGGTCACACGACCATCAACAGAGGTTAAACCAGTAATGCCATTGACTGAGCCATTTGGATTAGCAGGGTACGTTTGCGTAACCTGACCGTGATTGTCTACAAAACGTAAAGCAACTTGCTGTTGTGACTCAACAGCTTGCAAGGCTTCTTCAGAGGCAAACTCAGCATGACCTTCACCATGTGATACAGCAATTGGCATACGTGAACCAGCCATTCCAGCAAGCAAAATGGATGCACTTTCTTGTACTTCGACCATCGCAACACGTGCTTCAAAACGCGCAGATAGGTTTTGCACAAAATGAGGCCAGTGCTCTGTACCTGGAATAATACTATGCAGGTTAGAAAGCATCTGACATCCGTTACACACCCCTAAAGTAAAGGTATTTTCTCGCGCAAAAAATTGACTAAATTGCGCCTTAGCCACTTCATTGTACAATGCTGATTTAGCCCAGCCTTCACCAGCACCTAAAACATCGCCATATGAGAAACCACCACAAACAGCCATGCCAGCAAAACCGTCTAGCGTTTTGCGTCCGGATAAAATATCTGACATATGAACATCAATTGCAGTGAATCCAGCACGGTCAAATGCCGCAGCCATTTCATGATGAGAATTGACACCTTGTTCACGTAAAATGGCGACTTCAGGACGAGCCCCTGTAGCAATAAATGGCGCACTGATATCTTCGTCAATATCATAAGTTAAAACGGCGTTTAGACCAGGATCATCTTGCTGTTGTTTACTGGTATGCTCTTCATCTGCACATACTGGATTATCGCGTAAACGCTGCATTTGGTGGGTCGTTTCAGCCCATATCATACGGAGGCGCATTCGCGAATCGACAAATACTGCATTGTTTTCTAAAGTAATATTGATTTCGTCGCCAGGTATTGCTTGTCCGATTTCGGTTAATGCATCGCTCAAGGCATATTGTTCAAATACCTGCTCAACTAATTTTAACTGCCCTTTTCTGACCTGAATGATCGCCCCCAACTCTTCCGCGAATAAAGCATTTAAGGCATTGCTAGAATCAATTTTAGGCAACTTATCGAGCTGGATATTGATACCACAATGACCGGCAAAAGCCATTTCAAGTAAGGTGGTTATGACACCGCCATCGGACACATCGTGATAAGCTTGTAACAAATCTCCAGCATGTAAGGTTTGAATTGCATCAAAGAAATGTCTTAGATCCTGGGGATCATCCACATCCGGCACCACATCACCGAGCTCACCATAGACCTGTGCTAAACACGAACCGCCAAGACGATGTTGACCACGACTTAAATCCACATAAAGCAACACGTTATCGCTATCAGTCGATAGTTCTGGAGTCACTGTTTTGCGTACATCCATGACCGCGCCAAACGCTGTAATCACCAATGATAATGGTGCCGTAACCGCCTTATCTTCGCCATCATCTTGCCACTGAGTTTTCATCGACATTGAGTCTTTACCCACTGGGATTGCAATTTCTAAGGCCGGGCATAATTCTTCCCCCACCGCTTTGACTGCTTCGTACAAGCCTGCATCTTCACCAGGGTGACCCGCTGCAGCCATCCAGTTTGCCGAAAGTTTGACACGTTTGATATCACCGATATAAGAGGAGCTTAAATTCGTCAGTGCTTCGGCAACCGCAAGTCTCGCTGAAGCACCGTGATTGAGTAACGCTACAGGTGTACGTTCACCCATTGCCATTGCCTCGCCAAAATACGTATCGAATGCAGCAGCGGTGACCGCAACATCTGCCACTGGTACTTGCCAAGGTCCCACCATCTGGTCACGAACAACTGAGCCAGTTACCGAGCGGTCTCCTATGGTAATTAAGAAGGTCTTTTCAGCAACCGTTGGCAACCTTAGAACGCGTTCTATCGCTTCCGTAAGCACTAATTTTGACGTATCAAATGTCTCACCTATGACTTTTTCAGATCGCACATCACGATGCATTTTGGGCGGTTTGCCTAACAAGACATCTAATGGCATATCGATAGGCTGATTCGCAAATGCCTCATCATTGAGCAACAAATGCTCTTCTAAGGTTGCTTCGCCTACGACTGCAAATGGCGCGCGTTCACGCTCACAAATCGCGGCAAAACGAGGTAAATCCTCAGGGGAAACCGATAGTACATAACGCTCTTGAGATTCGTTACACCAGATCTCAAGTGGCGCCATACTCGGCTCATCATTGGGTACTGCTCTGAGTTCAAAGCGCCCGCCTCGGCCACCATCACTGACTAACTCAGGCAGAGCATTGGATAAACCACCTGCACCTACATCGTGGATAAATTGAATTGGGTTGTCTTTACCTAATTGCCAGCACGCATCAATGACTTCCTGACAACGACGTTCCATTTCAGGATTCTCTCTTTGTACCGAAGCAAAATCTAGATCTTCATTGGATTCGCCAGACGCCATAGAGGATGCAGCGCCCCCTCCTAGACCAATATTCATGGCTGGACCACCCAATACGATGAGTTGCGCACCGACCGTGATTTCACCTTTTTGCGTGTGTTCTTTGCGAATATTGCCTAAACCACCAGCTAACATAATGGGCTTGTGATAGCCACGCACCTCGGTGCCGTTAAAACTTGTGACAAGTTGCTCATAGGTTCTAAAATAACCGAGCAGATTTGGCCGCCCAAACTCGTTGTTAAACGCTGCACCACCAAGCGGCCCCTCTAGCATAATGTCTAATGCTGAGACGATTCTCGAAGGTTTGCCATACGCAACCTCCCAAGGTTGCTCAAAACCAGGTATGCGCAAATTCGATACCGAAAAGCCAACCAAGCCGGCCTTGGGTTTCGAACCTACTCCAGTCGCGCCCTCGTCTCGGATTTCACCACCCGAGCCAGTCGCTGCACCCGCATATGGGGCAATTGCCGTGGGATGGTTATGCGTTTCGACTTTCATCAAAATATCAATCGCTTCACTGTGATACTCATATTGATGATTGATGGGAGACGGGAAAAAACGTCCAGCAAAGTTGCCCTCCATTACCGCAGCGTTATCTTTGTAAGCTGAGTGTACGAAATCAGGGGTAACTTCGAACGTATTCTTGATCATTTTGAACAGTGATTTGGGTTGCTCAACACCATCAATGGTCCAATCAGCGTTAAATATCTTATGACGACAATGTTCAGAGTTCGCTTGAGCGAACATATAGAGTTCGATATCGTTTGGATTGCGGCCTAATCGAGTAAAATTATCCACCAAATAATCGATTTCGTCTTCAGCTAATGCTAAACCGAAATGCTTATTTGCCTCAGCTAGGGCATCTCGCCCTCCATTGAGAATATCAACTGAGGTAAATGTGTCAGGCTGTTGTGAAACAAACAGTTGCTGTGCATCAGATGGTTCAGCTAAGACGGTTTGAGTCATACGGTCGTAGCAAAGTTGAATAATTTTTTCTTGCTGTTGCTCAGATAAAGGAATGCTAGTGGAAAAATAGAACTGATTCCCACGTTCTATTCGGCGAATTTGAGATAGTCCACAATTATGCGCGATGTCAGTCGCTTTCGATGCCCAAGGAGAGATCGTTCCAAGGCGAGGCACTACCACAAAACTGTGCGCAAGCGTGCGAATGGACTGACGTTTCGGACCGTACGTAAGGAGTTTGTGTAACACCGCATTTTGCGTATCAGAAATCTCTTGCGATAAATCGACAAAATGGACAAACTGCGCTTGTATATCAAGCAGAGGTATGCCTTGCGAGTGACATTGAGCCAGAAGTTTTTGCCGAGCAAAATCAGTTAGAGAAGGGCTGCCTGGAAGGATAAGCATAAGAGTATTTCCGATGGATTAAGCGTTGATTGCAAGCATCCATTATAAAGCAAATTGAAGTGAATTCTAAATAGTTTGTGAATGTTGTTATTTATGCTTAATTTTTATGCAAAAAAACAATTCGGCAACTTTTTGTCATCTGTTATCATAACGATATGAAACGATATCTGACATTTATATTTTTGTGGTTTTGTTTGCTAAGCACGCACAGTTTGGCAAGCAATTTATACACGATCGTACAGAACAACACTTTGCGCGTAGGGACGATGTACGGCACAGAAGGGTTCTTTCTTCTTAATGAATCTCCCGCTGGCTTTGATTATGAGCTCACCAGTGCCTTTGCTGATTTTTTAGGTGTGCAACTTGATGTACGCCCATTTGCCGACCCCAAGCGAATGCTCAACAGTCTTAAGCGCGGAGAGATAGATCTAATTGCGTCCCCCTTTCAATTTGCATCAGAACATTTAACTCATGTTGAATTTGGTCCAGCCTATCAATACTTTGACCAAGTCATTGTAACAAGCAACAACAACCCCAAGCGCAACGCGCTAGTGGAGCGTTACAGTATGCACGCAGACGCTTTAAAAAATAAAGCGCTTGAGCAAGGCATACAATGGCAGGCAACCTTAGAATATGACAGCGAAGAACTATTACAAATGGTCTTAGCTGAAGAGATTGGTTATACGGTCACAACATCTAGCATATTAAATCGCGCTCGGTTACTCAATCCCGAACTGCTCCCCTACGAAGTCATTAATCGGAACTTACCGAGACGCTGGTTATTTTCGAAGAGCCACAATGACGCATTACTTGGCGTCATGCTGGAGTTTTTTGGTCAGTATCGAATAAGTGGTGCATTAAAAGCGCTGAATGAAGCGTATTTTGGCCATGTACAGAAGATTAACTTTGTCGATACCAAATCATTCATCGATGCAGTCAATGATACCTTACCTAATTATAAAGAATGGTTCAAAAAGTATGCAGATGATTTAGATTGGCGTTTATTAGCCGCTGTGTCATATCAAGAAAGTCACTGGGATCCCAACGCAGTTTCGGTGACGGGAGTCCGAGGTTTGATGATGCTAACGCGCCCAACTGCCCGCGAAATGGGGGTCACATCAAGAATCAATCCAGAGCAAAGCATCATGGGCGGAAGCAAATATCTCGCTAAGATGAAACAGCGTTTGCCAGCGAGAATCAATGAGCCAGACCGCACATTCATGGCATTAGCTGCCTACAATATTGGCCTAGGGCATTTAGAAGACGCAAGAGTATTAACCCAGAGAGCTGGATTGAATCCGGATTTATGGGTAGATGTGAAACAATATTTGCCATTATTACGTAAAAAACAATACTATACCAAAACCAAGTTCGGGTATGCGCATGGTGACGTTGCTGTCCAATACGTCGAAAACATTCGTCGTTATTACGAAAGTTTACGTTTTATTGATGAAAACATTCATCAAGCTGCAACACAATAGTCATCGCACTGTCATATAAAAATGGACAATAACAAAAAAAGGAAATAAGCCATGAAACGAAACCGATTATTTAAAAAACCCCCAAGAAATTTTGTCACATCTCGTACTCGTTTACTCAAAAAGCGGATTCATCAGAAGTCAATGCATCGCCGCAAACAGTTTGCCTTACTCAATTTAGACGGTATCGAAGAGGCGTCAGCTTAATTCATTTTGGGTCGCTTTGGCTGCGAGTTTTTCTGCTTTATTTTGTTTTCTTCGCTTACGAAAAAAATTTGAAATCTTTTGACTTGCTGGTGCTTGCCTAACACCTGTAGTTAATTCACATTTGTGATTTAAATCTGGATGCTGCAAGAGGTTAAGAATACTTCCGGCACAACCTGTTTTGGGATCACTAGCCGCTACCACGACTCGCTTAATGCGCGCATGTACGATTGCTCCAGAACACATTGCACATGGTTCTAGTGTGACATATAAAGTGCAATCCACTAAGCGATAGTTACCTAGGTTTTTTGCGGCATTTTGGATCGCTTGGATCTCGGCATGACCACATGGGTCATTATTAGTGATTGAACGATTCCATCCTTCCCCTACTATATTTCCGTCATGCACAATACATGCGCCAACAGGTACCTCACCGATAGCTTCTGCATGATCAGCAAGGCTAAGAGCGTGTTGCATAAATTGTTCGTCTAATTCGTTCATTTAATTCCCATATAATAATTTGCGTTCCGCTCGCTCAATGCGTCTTGGTCGACCGGACAACACGACTATATCGTCAGGCTCAATCACGTGAGTTATTTCTGGCTGTATCAGTTCGTTCTCACCACGCCGAATGCTATACACATCCACACTATGACGCTGACAGTCACATTGTTCTATCGTTTTACCAACCGCCCAAGCGTTAGCTCCTAACGGCACCGCATGTAAAAACTGTAACTTTTCTTCCTTTTCAAAATTAACGACTGTCGTTTCTCCGGGGAATACGCCATGTAAATGATTATAACGATGCTTGCGCTCAGCTTGAACCCGTTTAAGGATCCGAGAAATGGGCACCCCGCAATAATGATAAATTTGAGAAACCAACATCAGACTGCCTTCTTGCAGCTCCGGCACAACTTGAGACGCGCCAGCCGCGTAAAGCTTGTCTAAGTCATAATCTCGCTTGGTGCGCACAATAACAGGAAGCTTGGGGAAATGTTCCCGAATTTTGCTGATACTTTGTTGCGCTTTATACGTTTCATCGAAAGTAAGAACGACCGCAGCAGCTTGTTCAATAAAAGCCGCTTTTAATATACTCAAATCCCCAACATCCCCGTAGATGATGTCTTCAGAGCCTTGTAAAGCTTCTTGTACTCGAATCGGGTCGATATCTATCGCAATATATTTTATCTTTTCCATGGTGAGCATTTTGGCTGCTGACTGACCAACTCGACCGAATCCCAATAAGATAACATGATGTTGAAAATCTCTATTTTGCACACTCGTCGGCAAATCTTGGACCGCAGGAAAATCCTGAGCAGTGAGCTTTTGCGCCCATGCATAACTGTTGTTGACCATATATGGAGTCAATGCCATGCTCACCACGCCAACACTCACTATAACGCCTGCAAAATCAGCAGAAAATACGTTATAGGTCACCGCAAGTGCAGCCAAAATAAAGCTAAACTCCCCCATTTGCGATAATTTAAACGCTGCTGACCAAGCATCGGTTGCCGGGGTTTTAAAAATGATCGTCGATAACCTAAAGAGTAATATTTTTATTGCGAGTAGACCAATAACACCGAGGACAATCCAATGTGTATTTGGCCAAATCACTGCCCATTCTAAGCGCATGCCTACGGTAATAAAAAACAATCCCATCAGAATATCGCGAAACGGTCGAATATCGGCCTCAATTTGAAATCGATACCGACTCTCACTGAGCATCATACCGGCCAAAAAAGCCCCTAATGCAAGTGAAAGCCCCATCCCATAAGTTAGCCCTGCAGCCCCTAATGCAACAATAATGGTCGTTAAGACAAAGAGTTCATCCGTTCGAGTGCTGGCTACTTCACGAAAAATAATTGGTAATACTAAACGCCCAAACCACAATAACCCTGCAATAACCAGAACCCCTTTGCCAAGTGACAAAAGAATGCTAGTAAAGATCGACACATCGCCATTTTCACCTAGCAAGGGGATAATGATCAAAAAAGGGACTACCGCAAGATCTTGAAATAACAATACTGCCACAGCTATTTGCGACCTAGGCGTGTTGAGAATTTTCATCTCACTGGTTTGCTTAATGACAATTGCTGTTGACGATAAGCCAACAATACCGCCCAACACAATCGATGCTGTAACGGATAACCCGAACCAATGTGCAATAACCGCAACTACTGCAGTTGTGATGCTCATTTGTGCTAAACCAACGCCAAACACAAGATTGCGCATTGCAATGAGCTTAGGTAACGAGAACTCTAAACCGAGAGAAAATAACAGAAAAACGATGCCGACTTCGGCGAAGATGTGCATTTGTTCGCTATGCGGAAACAAGTTCAATAACGAAGGTCCCGCAATGAACCCAGCGACTAGATAAGCCAAAATGGGCGGGAGTTGAATGCGTTTGAAACCCCACACGCACAGTGCGGCTAACATCATGATGATTAACACAAAAATCAACTCACTTGGCATAGGCTTCCTTATTTAGCGAAAGTGACTCTCATACTATGCTTGTTTTGTTCAGATAAAACAAGGGCTAGGCCCGGACACACATAGGCAATCTGAGTATTTTTGTACTCAATTTTATAACATGGTTGACGCTGCCAAGGTGGAATATTCTGAGCTTGTAGCCACTGCTTTAAGGGTTTTGAATGTCTTGCCTGATAGGGTTTTATCCGCTCTGAAAGTGCCACAGATTCGCATTTAACTTGAGAAAATTGTTGCTCATCAATATTTTCTGGTAATGGAATTACCACCGAATTATCAGAGCAATAAAGTGTATCGTCATTTATCTCACACGGCGTTGTGAGCCATTCTATATGAATATTTAACTCAGCTAGATTTTGCTGTGAAGCATTAGACAAACCATTGATTGGCAAAACATACAACACACCTTGATAACGACGCAGTACAAAATCGCCTAATACCATTTTGCCTTGTGCATCTTCACGAGAATGACAAAGTTTCATCAACTCATAAAGGTGTGCTTGACTTAAATTCAGCTGATAATAACTCAAACAGTAATGTCTGATGATCTGCGCTTGCCATTCTTCTGAGAAAGCGCTGAGTTTTTTAAGGTTTAGGCAAGAATCTGATTCAAGGCACTGGGCTACTCTCTCTTCACATACTTGCATCAATAGCGTATTTTCGTGGCGTAAGGTAGCAACAGTATGTGCAATACGTGATTCTATATCAGACCAATACTCCTGTAATGGCCTTATGATTTGATGCCGAATAATATTTCGTTCATGTGCTAACGTTGCATTACTGGGATCTTCAACCCACCCCAATCCATGAGTTTGCGCGTAAGCGAGTATCTCACTTTTTGACACGTCTAAAATAGGTCTAAACGCCGTCCATGACTTATTCTCAAACCGCATCGTTCTTTTGCGACGTAAACTCGTCAAACCGTTAGAACCACTACCTCGCTTAACTTGCAATAAAAAGGTTTCGACTAGATCGCTTTGATGATGGGCGAAACACACTACTGCATCTGCTTTGACCACATCATTTATGGCTTCATACCTTGCTTTTCGAGCTTTAGCTTCAAGGTTGTTTTGTCCATGAATGCATACAGAGCGCGCGACGATTTTGGTCCCTAAATTGTGACTAAACTGTTCACAAAACGCCTGCCATTGCTCAGCGTTTGCGTGTAATTGATGATTAATATGAATCGCCGTGAAAGGTATATTAGCTCGATGAAGCAAATGAGCCAAGACTATCGAATCTATGCCGCCACTTAATGCCACGTATACTGTGCGTGATGATAACCACGCACAGTCTGAAGGTTTGAGCTGAATAACTGAGTTAACAGTAGCCAAACGAAAGTAAACGCTCGTAGCGCTGATTTTTGAGTTCTTCAAGCGAAAGAGCTTGTAACTCTGCGAGTTGAGCTTTAATTGTTGCTTTAAAATTAGCCGCCATTAGCTGATGATTGCGGTGCGCTCCGCCAAGTGGCTCACTAATTATGTTGTCAATCAGACCGAGTTCTTTGATCTGAGGTGCGCTAACGCCCATCGCTTCAGCGGCAAGTGGCGCTTTATCTGCGCTCTTCCACAGGATTGACGCACAACCTTCTGGGGAAATAACTGAATATGTTGAGTATTGCAGCATGTTAACTCGATCGCCTACACCAATTGCCAGTGCACCACCAGAGCCACCTTCACCAATAACCGTACAAATAATGGGTACCTTTAGCTCAGACATTTCTTTTAAGTTACGCGCAATGGCTTCACTCTGGCCGCGTTCTTCAGCGCCTACACCTGGGTAAGCTCCCGGCGTGTCGATGAAAGTGATAATCGGTAACTTGAAGCGTTCTGCCATTTTCATTAGACGTAAAGCTTTACGGTAACCTTCAGGTTTAGGCATACCGAAGTTACGTTTAATTTTCTCAGCGGTGTCGCGGCCTTTTTGATGACCAATAACCATAACCGGTTGGTCGTCAAGCATTGCCAACCCACCAACAATGGCTTTATCGTCGGCATAAGCACGGTCACCAGCAAGTTCATCAAACTCAGCAAAGGCATGTTCTAAGTAGTCTAGCGTATAAGGACGCATAGGATGACGAGCCGTTTGTGACACCTGCCACGCTGACAAGTCTGCAAAAATCTTGCGGGTTAACTCGGCACTCTTGCCTTGTAAGCGGGTAATCTCTTCTTCGATACCTACATCAAACTCGCCGTTTTGATTGACCAAACGTAGCTCTTCAATTTTTGCTTCTAGTTCTGCTATCGGTTGTTCAAACTCTAAAAACTGTATGCTCATTACATTTCCTAAGATAAGTCTTTAATTGCGTCTCAAATGCGACTGTATTCAGTCGAACGCTCAATGTTGCTAATTATACACCAATTCTACCTGGCTTTGCCCTACACATTGAACGAGGTTATGAATTAATTCATCGGTTGGCGTGACAAACCATTGTGCCCCACTCTTCATTACCACCTCTGCATCGGCGTGGAGTAACAGAAACTGCATGGGGCAACTGCCGCCGGTATAGGGCTTCAATGTGGCACGTAAATCTTCAAGTTGTTGAGGCTGCCAGTTTTCCAGCGACAAGGTTAATTTTATGGCGCGTAAATTTTGCTCGCGTGCACTAATAATATCTTGAATGTCAGCGGCGTTGATTGTATTGCCACCGCTAAATTCATCAAAGCTGACCTGTCCTTTCACCACCAAAATTGCGTCGGGTTGTAACAGTTCTTCATATCGGTCGAACACTTCCGGGTATAAACGCACGTCTACGCGAGCGCTTTTGTCATCCAGCGTGACAATACCCCAGCGACGTCCTTTTTTATTGGTCATTACGCGTACTGACAGTACTAAGCCAACCACCGTGGCCGGGTTTTCTTTGTTAGTGGGACGGATATCCACCAAACGCCAGTCGGTGTAGTGCCTGATTTCTTGTGCGTATTGGTTAATGGGGTGCCCGGTCAAGTAAAGACCCAAGGTTTCCTTTTCACCGTCTAACCAAATTTTTTCCGGCCAAGGTGCCACATCAACAAAAGCTTGTTGCACCTCTTCGGGCTCAGTGGTGAGTAAGCCAAACATATCGGTCTGACCGAAAGATTCAGCCCGCGCATGTTGTCCTGCTGCGGCCATGGCTTCGGGTAACGTTGCCATCAACGCGGCTCGGTGCGGCCCCAATGTATCCATTGCACCCGCTTTAACAAGCTTTTCGAGAACGCGTTTGTTAACTCTTTTCAAATCGACTTTGGCACAAAAGTCAAACAAGTCGGTAAATTGCCCCAGCGCTTCGCGCGCCTCGATAATGGCATCAATTGGCCCTTCACCAACGCCTTTAATTGCCCCTAATCCGTAAACTATTTTTCCCTCTTCGTTTACGGTAAACATATACTCGCCTTTGCACACATCTGGCGAGGCCGGTGGCAACCCCATGTTGCGGCACTCTTCGATGAAGATCACCACTTTATCGGTGTTCTGCATATCCGATGACATTACCGCTGCCATGAACGGCGCTGGGTAATGAGTTTTCAGCCAAGCTGTTTGATAAGAGACTAATGCATAAGCAGCAGAGTGCGATTTGTTAAACCCATATCCCGCAAACTTTTCTACCAGATCAAAGATGTTCCCTGCCAAATCTCGATCAATATTATT
>JALRKK010000076.1 GCA_023268935.1 Glaciecola sp. | reverse complement strand
ACTTTATGAGCCGCAATGACCTCGCGATCGGGCATGTCCTCAGGTAAATCAGCGTAACATTCATCGAATGTTTTGCCCTGCATTAACGCTTGCGCCTGACCAAAGCAATTTGCAGCCAGCATAGCGTGATGGGTTGCATCTTGTTCCGGAACGCTTAATGGGAAAATAAAATCGACTGGCAACAGAGTTTCACTCTGATGGATGAGTTGATGAAATGAGTGTTGCCCGTTGGTCCCCTCAGAACCAAAAATAATTGGACCTGTTGCGTAACCCAGTTCTGATCCATCAAGCGCATTGCGCTTACCGTTACTTTCCATATCCAACTGCTGTACATAAGCTGGGAAGCCGCGTAAATAATGATAGTAAGGCAGTAATACATGACTTTGCGCATCATTAAAATTGCGATACCAAATCCCCAAAAGAGCCAGTAATACTGGCATATTTTGTTCAAGTGGCGCAGTCTTGAAGTGTGTATCCATCGCAAAGGCACCCTCAAGTAACTGCTTAAAATGAGCAAAGCCAATCGCCAGCGCAATCGGTAAACCTATCGCAGACCATAGCGAATAACGCCCACCAACCCAGTCATTCATTGGAAACACCATATCTGGCGACATACCAAATTCTACTGCTGCAGGTACGTTAGAAGACACCGCAGCGAAGTGCTTGGCAATGGCTTGTTGAGGTGCGCCAGACCTTAGAAACCACGATTTTGCGGTTAAAGTATTTTGCAGGGTTTCTTGAGTGCTAAATGATTTTGACGACATTAACACAAACGTCGTTTCGGGGTTGCATTGTGCTAATACGTCTTGTATGTGACAGCCATCAACATTTGCCACAAAATGCACCTTAAACACATTATGCTGATAAGGCTTGAGTGCTTCAGTCATGATTTTGGGACCTAAGAAGGAACCGCCAATCCCGATGCTTACCACATCAGTGATGGGCTTATCCGTGTACCCAAGGTGTGTTCGACGAATCATCGTGTCGCAAAACGCTTCCATTTTGCTTAAGGTTGCCATGACCTCAGGCATAACATCTTGACCATCCACCCATACTGGCTCACCAGAAACGTTACGCAAAGCTGTGTGCAAAACCGCTCGGCCTTCAGTACTATTGATCATCTCGCCACCGAACATGGCGTCGCGTTTGGCTTCTACTTGTGACTCTTGTGCGAGCTTTACAAGGGCTGTGAAAACCTCTTGATTAATTCGGTTTTTGGCAAAATCCAAGTGCCAACCTGCCGCATCTAACTGATAGGTTTGAGTGCGTAGTGGATCGTTGGCAAACATTTCTCGCATATGCGGCAATGATTGACTCGCTAATTCCTGTAGTTCATCCCAAGCTGACAACATAGTTAAAGTTTCTCCGCCAACAGTTGCTCGAGTTTGATTTGATCTTTGGTAAAGTTGCGAATGCCTTCGGCGAGTTTTTCGGTGGCCATTGCATCTTCATTCATATCCCAGCGGAACTCAGTTTCTGTTAGTGCATTGGGCGCTGATTGAGTTGCGCCGTTATCAACAAGCTTAACGTCCAACTCAGAGTCGGTATTGGCAAGTTCTTCTAATAATGCTGGTGCGATAGTCAAACGGTCACAACCTGCCAACTCAAGTATTTCATTGGTATTGCGGAAACTCGCACCCATGACAACAGTTGGGTAGCCGTGGTCTTTGTAATAGTTGTAGATATTGGTTACAGAGATGACGCCTGGATCATTGGCGCCGGTAAAATCCCCTTCGCTGTTGGCTTTGTACCAATCCAAAATGCGACCGACAAAGGGAGAGATCAAAAAGACACCCGCTTCAGCACAGGCACGAGCCTGAGCAAATGAAAAAAGGAGTGTTAGGTTACAGTTGATGTCTTCTTTTTCCAATTGCTCAGCCGCTTTGATACCTTCCCAAGTAGACGCAATCTTAATTAAGATGCGGTCCTTGCTTATCCCTTCTTCTTCATACAAAGCGATCAATTTATGCGCTTTTGCGACGGTTGCTTCCGTGCTAAAAGACAGACGCGCATCTACTTCGGTGGAGATGCGTCCGGGGATGACGCCGACAATTTCTTTGCCGATCAATACTGCAAGTTTGTCTGCAGCATCAATAACTTGTTGGTCAGCAGCGTTTGATTGTTCTTTTGCCCATGCAATCGACGACTCTATCATTGAGGCATATTCAGGAATACCTGCTGCTTTCAGTAACAATGAGGGATTGGTGGTCGCATCGACTGGAGAATATTTTTTGATTGCTTCAATGTCACCGGTATCAGCAACAACAGTGGTAACGTTTTTCAACGCGGAGAGTAAATCAGCCATGGTAATCCTTAAAATCGATTAGCTTGATAGAATTTATCCTTTAGAATAAATTAAGATGGTGTTCCATAATCGAAAACGTCGATTAAGACGTAATACGATTATAGAGGAATTCGTTATGCACAAGATTATCAATTTTTTTATCAAAAAACCATCTAAGCCAAAGCAAGTTTGTAAGTATTCAGATGACTGCTACTTGTATGGTAGACTATCGTCAACCAATGAGGAGTGAATATGTTAGTTTTGTTATCCCCAGCTAAAAACTTAGATTATAAAACACAGGTTCCCGTAGCAGAGTACTCGCAGTTGTCTTTGCGTGATGACACACAAGCGTTGGCGCAAGTCTGTAAAACCCTGACTCCGGCTGATTTATCCAAGTTGATGGGGATAAGCGATAAACTAGCGATTCTCAATGCCGAACGTTTCAATGATTTTGCTATGCCATTTGATACGGATAATGCGCGTCAAGCCATGTATGCCTTTAATGGTGATGTCTACACCGGACTTGATGCGTATTCGTTGAGTGAGGACGATGTTGTTTTTGCGCAGTCTCATTTGCGGATCCTATCGGGTCTGTATGGCGTGCTGAAGCCACTTGATTTGATGCAACCTTATCGCCTTGAGATGGGGACATCATTGGCTACCGAGCGTGGCAAAAATCTCTATGAATTCTGGGGCAACAAAATCACTGATGAGCTTAATGCAATAGGTTCTGAGGTGGTGGTTAATTTAGCTTCCAATGAGTACTTTAGCGCGGTCAAAACCAAGTCCTTGACTGGGCGCTTGATCACACCTGTGTTCAAAGATGAAAAAAATGACAAAATCAAAATCATCAGTTTCTACGCCAAAAAAGCACGAGGTCTGATGGCGCGGTGGATCATCGAACATCGCATCACAGACGTTGAGGCATTATCGGGTTTTGATGTAGCAGGATATCGTTTTGCACCAGAGCAAAGTGACGACACTACGTTAACATTTATCCGTTTGGAAAAGGACCGAGTGTAGTGTTTGCTGCATGAGCATCGCAAATGTTGGCCTATGTTCTGTTAACCTTTTTTGCGTGGGTATGCCAATAATTAAGAACAACGATTACAACACCTAGGCCTATAACTAAGATGATTTATTCCAAGCTATTGAGATTCAGTAAGTTAGTAATTAGCAGGCTGGACAATAAGCCCCCAAAAAATACCATCCATTTAATCATTTTCATTATTTTCCCTATTAGTTAATTTAAGGGAAAACAATCACATCTAAAGTCGGAAAAAAAGGAACCTGTGCAAAAGTTCAGTTTTAATCAACATACATCTGTTGTTGAAATTCCAGAACTTCTTTTTGGCCACGGTCATTAATAGTGATTTTGAACCGATATGTTTCGCGGTCGCGGTAGGCGAGGGGAGCAAGGTAATAGACCGCATCGCCATCGACGACCCGTTTAAATTTGAGTTCTTTGCTCGTACCTATAAGGTTTCGAGCAGTGCCTACAACATCTGGCATCTGCGCTTCTTTGGTGTCTTTATCTAAGACTGAGATATTCACCACGGCATTGAATTTAGAACGAACCAAACCATTGGCTTTGGCAATTTCAGGTGTCAAAAACGTAGAAGGGAATACAATGTAGTGAACATCCCAAGGGCCTAAAGTTTGTTTGATTTCAGCGTGTGCCGAAAAACAAAATAACCCAATCAGTAAGCAACTAAGCAGTTTACGCATATCAACACTCCAGTATTTTTCAATAATGCACCGAATCTTTAAAATGCACCAATGTATTGTGATAGCAATAATTTCACAAATTGCAACGCAATAATGGCGACCAAAATGGACAGATCCAATCCGCCAATCGGAGGTAATATCTTACGAATAGGGCGTAAAAATGGTTCAGTGAGTTGCGCGATGACCAGTTCAATCGGGTTTTGTCCTTGTGATACCCAACTCAATAATGCGCGAATAATTAACATCCAGAACATCAAGTTGAATACTTCCTTAACCACCTCAATAAAGCCCACAATGACTAAACTTACAGGATCAATTGACAATCCTCGCACCAGTGCAACAATCACAAATGTTTTTAAACAAGCGATAAGCAATGCAAAGACAAGGGTCGCTGTATCGAATTTACCTATTGCAGGGATAAAGCGGCGTAGCGGTCCGACAACAGGTTGAGTCACTTTAACCACAAATTGAGAAAACGGATTATAAAAATCCGCACGCACCAGCTGTAACCATAAACGCAAAATCACGACCATCAAATACAGGCCAAATAGGGTTTCAACTAAAAAATGAGAAGCAGTCATGTGTTTCCTTAAATCAATGTTTGCATTTCTTCTGCGCGGTCTACTGCGGCTTGCATTGCATTATCTACGATAGCAGTTAGGCCAGCATTTTGAAAGGACTCGATCGCTTTGGCCGTCGTGCCACCTTTGGAGGTGACATTCGCTCGCAGTTCACTAAATGGCGTATCGGTATGTTGCAGCAACATTTGACCTGCACCGGCCAGTGTTTGCGCCACAAGTAATTTAGCGTCAGCAGAGGAAAAGCCTAATTTCTCGGCTTTTTTCTGCATGGCTTCGGCAAACAAAAATAAATAAGCTGGAGCAGAACCTGCTGTCGCAATCACACTATTAATCATATCTTCTTGTTGAACCCACAGCGTTTCTCCGACTTGGCTGAGACAATATTCAGCCAAATCACATAACACTTTATCTGTGTTGGCACTCGCATATAAGCCAGCCATACCCATACCTACACTTGATGGAGTATTGGGCATGGTTCTCACAATATTACACGATCTCCCGAGCATTTCTTGGATACGCGCTACGGTGACGCCAGCGGCGATGGAGATATATTTTTTGGATTGTCTGAGTACTTGAGGTAAATCCCCAATTACGTCATTTAGCATCTGGGGCTTGACCGCCAAAACGATGTAATCGGCAAATGTCATTGCGTCATGATTATCGGTACTGACGTGAATCCCCAACTGGTCTTTTAGCCTGATTAATTTTGCCTCAGAGCGATTGGTGAGTAATATTTTATCAGGACTGTAACCTGCCTTAACCATACCAGTGACGATTGCACTGGTCATATTGCCTGCGCCAATAAAGGCAATGTTGGTATGAATTGTCATTGAGGTTCCTTAATCATTCTGTTTTAGATGTGCGTGCACCAAAAATATCAGTGCCGACTCTTACCATGGTCGAACCATGTGCTATAGCAGGTGCTAGATCAGCGCTCATGCCAACTGATAAGGTATCCATACTTGGGTACTTTTGTTTCAGTTGGTCAAACAGAGAATGTAAGTTTGACAATGTTTGCGCCTGCTCAATTGGGTCAGGTTGTGCTTTTGGTATGGCCATCAAGCCACGCAATAGTAAGCGAGGTTGGGTTTGGATGAAATCCGCTAAAGGTGCAATGTCATCAGACAAAACACCTGACTTGGTTGGCTCGTTATCAATATTGACTTGGATGCAAACATTGAGCGGCGGCAAATTCTCGGGGCGTTGTTCATTCAGTCTGCGAGCGATTTTTTGACGATCAACGGTATGACACCAGATAAAATATTGACTAATTAATGCACTCTTATTTGATTGAATCGGGCCGATAAAATGCCAAGTGAGGTCAGATAAATGTTGCAAGGATTGCACTTTATCAACGCCCTCTTGTACATAGTTTTCGCCAAAATGACGCTGACCTGCTTCATACGCAAGTACGATATCAGATACGGGTTTGGTTTTGCTGACGGCTAATAATTGAATAGTGGCAGGGTCGCGTTGTGCTCCCTCTGCGGCTTCAATAATGCGCTGCTGAATCTGGTCTAACTTTGCTGCAATGTGGTTAGTCATAATTTAATAGAATATAAGGTTATTTATGGATATTACCGAATTACTCGCCTTTAGTGTTAAGAATAACGCATCGGACCTGCATTTGTCAGCAGGTCAGCCGCCAATGAACCGCGTCGATGGTGAAATGCGTCGCCTCAATGTGCCCGATCTTGACCATAAAGCGGTACAGGCTCTTATTTACGAGGTAATGAATGACCAGCAACGCTGCGAATTCGAAGAAAATTTCGAAGTTGACTTCTCCTTTGAAGTCAAAGGATTAGCTCGTTTTAGGGTCAATGTATTTGGTCAAAACCGAGGTTGTGCCGCCGTTTTACGAACCATACCAAGTAAAGTCTTAACTCTGGATGAAATTGGTGCACCAAATATTTTTAGAGATATTATTGACCAACCGACAGGAATTGTTTTGGTCACAGGAGCAACAGGCTCAGGTAAATCTACCACCCTTGCAGCGATGATCGATCACATTAATACCCATAAGCGCGAGCATATATTGACCATTGAAGATCCGATTGAATTTGTCCATGACAATAAGCTGTGTTTGATCAATCAGCGTGAAGTACATCGTGATACCAAATCGTTTTCTAATGCGTTGCGTTCGGCTCTGCGTGAAGATCCTGATGTGATTTTAGTTGGTGAATTACGTGACCTAGAAACGATTCGCTTGGCCATATCCGCAGCAGAAACTGGGCATCTTGTGTTTGGCACCTTGCATACCAACTCCGCGCCCAAAACCATAGATAGAATTATTGATGTATTTCCGGCAGAAGAAAAATCAATGGTGCGGTCTATGCTTTCGGAAAGTTTACGCGCGGTGATTGCACAAAACCTGTTAAAACGCCAAGGGGGTGGCAGGGTTGCCGCACACGAAATCATGCTAGGCGTACCAGCGATCCGGAATTTGATTCGCGAAAATAAAGTACCGCAGATGTACTCAATCATTCAAACGGGACAAGGTCATGGCATGCAAACGATGGCTCAATGCGTACAGCGTCTTGAGGCACAAGGTTTAGTCTCCCCGACGGATGCTCAGGAAGTCTTATCAGACAGTAAAAATTCAGTGACTTTCTAGAAGGCATCATGCGGATCCACCTAACGACTTGTGTTTGATGATAAAACTTGAAGAAACCTCGCCTACTGGGTTAGGCTCTCTATTAAATGTTTTGTTTGATATGGATTAATGCAAAAATTTTACGCTTCTTTTGACCGGATAGCCGTGCATCAAGTCATGCAAATGTTGCAAGACGCTGGTATTCCGGTGTTACTTAAAAACGACTTTATTCAAGGTGCCATTGGTGAAATTCCTGCGGTAGATAACGACATAGAGGTATGGTTAGTCGATGATGAATGGCGCTCCCGCGCCGATGCCTTACTCGCTCAGTGGGAGGCAGACCGAGATGTTCATGGATATGCGTGGGTGTGTACCGAGTGCGGCGAGGACAATGAGGCAGAGTTTGGTGTGTGTTGGTCCTGTCAAGCTTCTAGGCCATAGACGACACTCTGTTATTCAGGCATACCTTGCTCAAGCCAATTTTCAAAAATCACACAGGCTGATACGCTATCTACTTTACCTTTGGATAGTTTTTTATACCCGCCCAATTCAAACAAACGCGCTTTTGCATCCGTTGTGGTCAGTCGTTCATCAACCATAGTGACTTGAGTACGGCATTGATTAGCCAGGCGATTGCCAAATTTTCTAGCGCGTAACGTCATCTCTTGCTCAGTGCCATCCATATTATATGGGATCCCTACAATACACCGCTCTGGCAGCCATTCACGATGCAGTGCTTTGACTTGTTCCCAATCAGGTATACCGTCTCTCGCTGGAATCGCTTCGAGCGGTTGAGCGGTTTCGGTAACGAGTTGTCCGACAGCGACACCGATGCTTTTGGTACCAAAATCAAAGCACAAATAGGTACTCATGCATGACCTGCGCTTTCAGATAGTTGCCAAGGTTCAATACCTAGGGCTTTTACTGCGGTTTCCCAACGCAGATGCAAAGGCGTGTCAAAAACCAACTCTCGCGAAGCGGGGATAGTGAGCCAGGCATTATCTTGAATTTCTTGGTCGAGTTGCTCAGGACTCCAGCCGGCATAGCCAAGTGCGATAATTTGTCGCTCTGGTCCTAAGTCGTTGCCCAATGCCCCTAAAATATCTTTGGATGTTGTGACCATAAAGTCATCACATAGCTGTAAACTACTCTCCCAACAGTGTTGTGGCGAATGTAAGATAAACCCGCGTTCTGGGGAAACTGGCCCGCCCTTGACGATGATTTGGTCTTTTTTGGTCTCATCGACCTGAGCGTCAGGTACGGCTTGTGCTAATAGCTCTTCTAAGCGCATATTGATTGGAATATTGATCACAATGCCCATTGCCCCCTCTGTATTGTGCTCGCAGACATAGATCACACTGCGTTTAAAATACGCATCGGTGAGACTCGGCATTGCAATTAACAGATGATTAGCAAAAGACATATATACTCCTCATATTAATTACATCGAGCTTCAATTGCCGCAAAGAGTTTTGCGCAGATATTGATATCATAGGCCGCTTCCAGTTCGCGCACACAGGTTGGTGAGGTAATATTAATTTCGGTTACGCGATCACCAATGACATCTAAGCCAACAAACAAGATATTATGCGCTTTTAACATCGGCGCAATTGTTTCTGCTAGTGCTCGGTCTGAGTCACTAATAGGCTGTGGTCGTCCCACGCCACCGGCAGCTAAATTACCTCTGGTTTCTGTCCCTTGTGGTAAACGAGCTAGACAATATGGTATGACTTCACCGTCGACAATCAATACGCGTTTATCACCGTCTTTAATTGCAGGCAGATAACGCTGGAACATCGCTAATCGAGCCCCATTGTCAGTTAGCGTTTCAATCACAACACCTAAGTTATTGGCGTCGTCTTTGATGCGAAATATACCAACGCCGCCCATACCATCTAGTGGTTTACAGATGATATCTTTGTGTTCAGCGTGAAACGCTTTAATTTGCTCCTTGTCACGGGTGACTAGAGTTGGGGGAATCAGTTCTGGAAAATAGGAAGTAAAGAGCTTCTCATTAAAATTGCGCAAGGCTTGGCTGTGATTGACGATTAATACGCCATGCGCTTCGGCCAGTGCAAAAATCTGAGTAGTAAAGACAAATTGGTCATCCACCGGTGGATCTTTGCGCATCAAAATGGCATCAAATTCGGAGAGTGCCATTTTATTTGCTGCACTTAACGAGTAATAATTCTCTGCACCATCGGTCAGTTTTAGAATACAAGCTTGTGCATAAGGTTGACCTTGTAGGATGGATAAGTCTTTTTGTTCTGCATAATACAAGGTATGGCCACGGCGAATTGCTTCTAAGCCCAAAGCAAAAGAAGTATCTTTATAGGGGGTAATGTCGGCGATAGGATCCATTACCATTAAAATATTCAGACTCATAACAAATCTCCAAATTGTGCCTGAAGCACAGATAATACGGTAAGCGCAGCGGTTTCAGTGCGTAAAACCCTAGGTCCCATTTTGATATGGGTAAAGCCGGCTTCACCTGCTTGATAAATTTCAGCATCACTTAATCCGCCCTCGGGACCAATCAGAATTCTTGCACCTTGACTGCGGATGGGCAGTGCCGGCAGAGCTTGCTCCGCGTCAGGATGCAACAATAACCGAACTTGCTGCGTCGGTTGTTTTAACCATTGAGCGAGAGTGATGGGTGGATGTAAGGTCGGCAACTGGTTGCGTCCCGACTGCTCACAGGCACTGGTTATGATTTTGAGCCATTGTTGGGATTTCTTCTCCCATCGTTCCGCATTCAATTTCACATTACAGCGCTCAGTGATGATGGGGGTAATGTCAGTGACACCTAGCTCAGTTGCTTTTTGCAAAACGAAGTCCATGCGGTCGCCTTTGGCGATGCCTTGGCCCAAATGCAATGACAAAGGAGACTCGCAACTTAGTGCAAGTTTTGCATTAACTAAGACGTCAACACTGCGTTTTTGGACAACAGCTAACTCTCCAGCATATTCGTTGCCATCGCCATTAAATAGGACCACAGGCTCGCCTTCTCGTAACCGTAAAACATTATGAATATAATGGGCTGTTTCGGCGGGCAATTGACAAATTGAATCAACACTTAACGGGTTAGGGACAAAAAAACGAGATATTCTCATAAATGCAAGATGCCATTACTTTTTGTGTAATGATACCTAACCCATGCCCAGTAAAATAGTGCTGTAGTGAATTTTTTATGCGGTGACGTTGGACTTTTTGACTCCTGGATTTAGCAGTTGATGAAAAACTCGTGACTGGGAGGGATTGCGCGCATGGATTGAATTATAACCACGATCAGATTTGAGGGCAAAAATCAAAAGCCCGAATACGGCAACGCCTAAACTAAGTAGATAAATCATCGAATGTCCCTGATCGCTCTATGTTATTGCTGTGGTGCTTATACATAAGACTGAGGATTATGTGTGTTTTGCCAGTATGAGGTGAACATTTTTCTAAGTTTTTCATAAGTCCTTATTTGCATAATAATTTTTTCAGTCTATTGTATGAAATAGAATACCTCTACAACATGCAAGGGATACGGACAAATGCTACATTCCACCCAAAATTTTATTCAAGACGCATCATCAGAATCAGAAACGGCTACAACTGATGTCAGCGTACAAATAGCATCTGCAACAGACGTTGTGGCAAATTTCGACGTGCAAAACTTCGTAGATACTTATGCTTTGCCCTGGGGCATTAATATTGTCTTAGCGATAATAATTTATATTATTGGTAAAATGGTCGTGGGTATTTTGGTCAATGTGTTTGGCAAAATCATGGCCAAATCCAAATATGATGATATGTTAGTGGACTTTTTGAAGTCGATTGTCAAAGCGGTACTCATGCTGTTTGTGATTGTTGCGTCTTTGGATCAGTTAGGCGTAGATACGACTTCGTTGGTGGCGATTTTAGGTGCTGCCGGTTTGGCTATCGGTTTATCGTTACAAGGTTCACTGCAAAATTTTGCAGCAGGTGTCATGTTATTAGTGTTCCGTCCGTTCAAATCGGGTGATTTTGTCGATGCCGGTGGTGTTGCCGGTTCCGTTGTGAGTATTGGGATTTTCTCCACCATTATGAACACACCAGATAACAAAGAAATCATTGTGCCAAACGGAGCGATTTACGGCGGCAACATCACTAACTTCTCCGCCAAACCGACTCGTCGAGTGGATATGACATTCGGTATCGGTTACGACGATGATTTGAAAAAAGCCAAAGCGGTGCTTGAAGAAATGCTCAACGCTGATGAGCGAGTCTTAAAAGACCCAAAATATACTGTGGCCGTTGGGTCGTTAGGTGACAGTTCGGTCAATATTGTCGTTCGTCCATGGGTCAAATCCAGCGATTATTGGGGCTTGCTATTTGATTTTACAGAGGCAGTCAAACTGCGCTTTGATCAAGAGGGCATCAGCATTCCGTATCCGCAAATGGATGTACATCTAAACAAATCAGAATAATAACTGCAACTAGCAGTTATTATTTTTAGTTTGTCCAGCATATTGCTTTACCACTTTAGGGATTGCATCTTGTAAATCCCTAATTCTAGTCTCTGCACTTGGATGGGTCGAAAGTAGCTCGGGAGGCACTTTTTGTCCGTCTTTAGCCGCGCTCATATTTTGCCAAAGTTCGACTGCAGCATAAGGGCTGTAGCCAGCTAGCACCAATAATTCTAAGCCGATTAAATCGGCCTCTGATTCATGCGTGCGAGAGTAGGGAAGATTCACCCCAACTTGCGTCCCTAAGCCAAGAATACTCATGTAAGTTTGTTGTTCCGCAACGCTCACTTCATTGGCTTGCATGGCTGCTTGAGTACCCAGTAAAAACGCTTGTGTCCCTAGTTGAATGGAGGCGCGTTCTGAGGCGTGTTGTGCAATAACGTGGCCGATTTCATGGCCAATGATCGCAGCAAGTTGGTCGGGAGTTTGCGCAACATTTAAGATCCCTGTATACACGCCAATTTTGCCACCAGGCACGGCAAAAGCATTGACTTGTTCATCATCAAATACAACTACTTCCCAGTTTTGTGTAGAGTATTTTGCATCGACAACAGGCGTGAGAGAATCAACCACGCACTGAACTAGTTGGTTAGTCGCAGAGTTGGTGCTAGTGGGTACTTTTTGTTTTAATGCGGTGAACGCGGCAATACCCTGCTTATCTAAGGTATTCCCAAATAGATTGAGTTGCGAACGGCCCGTTGGGGAGGTTGTGCACCCTGTTATTAGAGATAAAGATAAAACGACACAAGAGATAGAGGCTAATAACCGCATAAATCATCCTTTAACTTATGAATGGAAATTGTTTCTCTTGTATCGTCTGTTATTTGCGTAGATTAAGCAAGTTTACAATACGCTTTTCAATAAATCCGCTTTATCAGTCTTTTCCCAAGGATAAGCTTCATTACCAAAGTGTCCGTAAGCCGCAGTTGGCAAGTAGATAGGACGCTCTAAATCAAGCATTTCAATCAGACCATAAGGACGCAAGTCAAAATGTTCACGCACCAACTGTGTAATAACGTCATCGGCTACCTTACCGGTCCCAAACGTATCGACGCTAATTGATGTTGGTTCGACCACGCCGATAGCGTAAGAAACTTGGATTTCACATTTATCAGCAAGACCTGCTGCAACAATGTTCTTAGCCACGTATCGTCCAGCATAAGCCGCACTGCGGTCGACTTTGGAAGGATCTTTCCCAGAGAACGCACCCCCCCCGTGACGCGCCATACCACCGTAAGTATCGACGATAATTTTGCGTCCAGTCAAACCGCAATCGCCCATTGGACCACCGATCACAAAACGGCCAGTAGGATTAATATGAAACAGAGTATCAGGTTTAATCCATTCAGCAGGTAGAATCGGCTTGATGATTTCTTCCATTACGGCTTCGCGTAAGTCAGCTGTACTGATTGAATCACAATGTTGAGTCGATAAAACTACAGCATTAATGCTAACAGGTTTACCGTTTTCATAAGCCAAAGTGACTTGTGATTTGGCATCAGGGCGTAACCAAGGTAGCTGTCCAGACTTGCGAACCTCAGCTTGGCGTTTAACCAATTTGTGTGAATACATGACCGCAGCTGGCATCAATTCAGGCGTTTCATTACAAGCAAAACCAAACATAAGCCCTTGGTCGCCTGCGCCTTGCTCTGCTCGCTCACCACGGTCGACACCTTGGTTAATATCGGCTGATTGTTTACCGATTGCGTTTAACACCGCACATGAGTCTGCATCAAAGCCCATTTCAGAGTTGACGTAGCCAATGTCGCGGACGGTATCTCGAGCAATTTTTTCAATATCGACCCAAGCATGAGTATTAATTTCACCACCGACTAAGACCATCCCGGTTTTGACAAATGTTTCGCAGGCAACACGTGCGGTTGGATCTTCTGCGAGGATCGCATCCAACACTGCATCAGAGATTTGGTCGGCAATCTTATCCGGATGTCCTTCTGAAACAGATTCTGACGTAAATAAATGTTGTGCCATGATTTGGACCACACCTTAATAAAGTTAAAATTTTATAGTTATGATTATAGACAGGTCTAGTTTAACAGTTTTTCCATCTAGACGTCTATATGTCTATTTGTATTAGTTTTATACGCGTCATTCTTCTCTTCAGTTCATACTCTTTAATATATTGGTCTGAAAAGTAAGCTTTTTTCCTCTGACCACTCGAATAGACGTTGCACTTGTGCAAAGGGTAAGGGAAAATGCATGCAATTTTTGAAAGATTAAGTTTAATTTTAGTTAATCGACCAGATGCAACACCTCAGGAGTGATATTTAATGTCTTCACCGCAACAACTCGCCAATGCAATCCGTGCTTTGAGTATGGACGCCGTTCAACAAGCCAACTCAGGACACCCCGGTGCTCCGATGGGTATGGCGGATATTGCACAAGTATTATGGTGTGATTTTTTATCCCACAATCCTGCAGACCCGGCTTGGACGAATCGCGATCGCTTTATCTTATCCAATGGCCACGGTTCGATGTTGCTCTATTCATTGTTGCACTTGTCTGGATATGCTTTGCCGATTGAAGAACTAAAAAACTTCCGTCAATTGCACTCTAAAACTCCAGGACACCCAGAATATGGCTACGCTCCAGGTGTCGAAACAACCACTGGACCACTAGGACAAGGAATTACCAATGCGGTAGGCATGGCGATTGCTGAGAAAACCCTAGCGGCGCAATTTAACCGTCCAGAATATAGTATTGTTGACCATTACACTTATGCGTTTTTAGGTGATGGCTGTTTGATGGAAGGAATTTCTCACGAAGCTTGCTCACTAGCAGGTACCCTAGGTCTTGGTAAGCTTATCGCGTTTTGGGATGACAACGGTATCTCAATCGATGGTGAGGTGGAAGGCTGGTTCTCCGATGACACCGTTAAGCGTTTCGAATCATATGGTTGGCAAGTCATCGCTGATGTTGATGGTCATGATCCGGCACAAGTAGCAAGTGCAATCAGAACGGCACAAGCTGAAAGCCAAAAACCGACTCTTATCTGTTGTAAAACCATCATTGGTTTTGGTGCACCAAACAAAGAAGGTACTGAATCTTGTCATGGCGCGCCGCTGGGTGCAGAAGAAATCGCGGCCGCGCGTGCCAAGCTAGGATGGGAACACGATGCGTTTGTCGTACCGGATGAGATTTATGCTGGCTGGGATGGCAAAGTTAAAGGCGCCAAAGCGCAACAAGCATGGGAAGAGCTCTTCGCTGCCTATGCTGAAACCTATCCAGCACTAGCCGCTGAATACAATAGACGAATGAATAATGTTTTGCCGGATAACTGGGCTAAAGCGTCACAGCAATACATTGAAGAATTACAAGCAAACCCAGCTAATGTGGCAACCCGAAAAGCATCACAAAATGCCCTAAATGCCTATGGTCCGTTATTGCCTGAATTGTTAGGTGGTTCAGCCGATTTAGCCGGTTCAAATTTGACCTTATGGTCTGGCTCTAAGGGTCTTACGGCCGATGATGCATCGGGTAACTACGTCTATTACGGTGTACGTGAATTTGGTATGTCAGCGATGATGAACGGCATTGCTTTGCATGGCGGTTTTAAAGCTTATGGCGCTACCTTCTTGATGTTTATGGAATACGCTCGTAACGCGGTTCGCATGGCGGCATTAATGAAACAACCGGTGATCTTCGTTTATACACATGACTCAATTGGTCTTGGTGAAGATGGACCAACACACCAACCGGTCGAGCAGCTTGTGGCATTGCGTTCTACTCCTAATCTAGACAACTGGCGTCCATGTGACCAAGTCGAAAGTGCCGTCGCTTGGCAGGCCGCAATTGAAAGAACAGATGGCCCAACAACACTAATCTTTACTCGCCAAGGTTGTGCACAGCAGGCGCGTTCTGCAGAGCAAGTCAAAGCGATTCGTCGCGGTGGTTATGTCTTGAAAGATTGCTCTGGCACACCTGAGATCATTCTGATCGCAACTGGTTCTGAAGTGGAACTCGCCACAGATGCGGCTGCACAATTAACTGAACAAGGCAAAGCAGTGCGGGTTGTTTCAATGCCATCAACTGATGTATTCGATGCTCAATCAGCTGAATATAAAGAGTCGGTATTACCTGCAGCAGTAACCAAACGTGTTGCCGTTGAAGCTTTAGCCAAAGATAGCTGGTACAAATATGTTGGTCTGAATGGTGCAATCATCGGGATGGACACGTTTGGCGAATCAGCCCCGGCAGGCGAATTATTCAAACACTTTGGCATTACAGTGGATGCAGTTGTAGCCGCCGCCAATAATTTGTAATTCTAATGCTTAAAGTCGCAATAAATGGGTTTGGCCGGATCGGGCGCAACATATTACGCGCCCTGTACGAATCTGGCCGTCACCAAGCCATCAAGGTTGTTGCGATAAACGATGTTGCTGCGCCTGAGGGCATGGCGCATCTGTTACAATACGATACTGCGCACGGTCGTTTTGGACATCCTGTGCGCCTTGATACGACTCATTCCCCTGTATTACACGTAGGTACTGATGCAATTGCATTACTACAAGAATCCCAAATATCTGCTTGCCCTTGGGGCGAGCTCGGTGTGGATGTTGTGTTTGAATGTACTGGTCTTTACGGAGAAGCTAAACACGCCAAGATGCACATACATCAAGGCGCTAAACGTGTATTGCTGTCAGAACCGGGATCACCCGACGTAGACAACACTATTATCTACGGCATTAATCACGATACGTTGCGCGTAGATGATGTGGTCGTATCGAATGGCTCCTGTACGACCAACTGTATTGTACCCATTATCCAAGCATTGGATGAGGCGTTCGGTGTGGAAAGTGGCACCGTAACGACCATTCACTCGTCAATGCATGACCAGCAAGTCATTGATGCCTATCATCCTGATTTGCGCCGTACCAGAGCTGCGAGTCAATCCATCATTCCAGTTGATACGCGTCTCGCACAGGGGATTGAACGGATTTTACCGAAGTTTGCCGGCAAATTTGAAGCGATTGCTGTGCGGGTTCCGACGATCAATGTTACGGCAATGGACCTATCTGTAACCGTGGCACAGGATGTAACGATTGCGCAGGTAAATCAAGTTTTTCAACAGGCCAAAATTGGCAAATTAGCCGGCATACTGGACTATACAGAAGCCCCGCTTGTGTCTGTTGACTTTAATCACGACCCACATTCTTGTATCGTCGATGGCACACAAACACGTGTCAGTCACGGCAAACTGATCAAAACCTTAGTCTGGTGTGACAACGAATGGGGGTTTGCTAACCGTATGTTGGATACGGCATTTTCTCTTTATCAATTTACCCAAAAGTGAAGGAAGTAACATGACAATCAAAGCGATGTCAGAATTGGATTTACAAGGCAAACGCGTCTTAATTCGACAAGATCTTAATGTACCCGTAAAAGACGGCGCAATTACCTCAGACGCGCGTTTACGGGCATCTCTACCTACGTTGAAACAAGCTTTAGAAGCTGGCGCAGCAGTATTAGTCATGTCTCATTTGGGACGACCCACTGAGGGAGAGTTTGCCAGCGAGTTTTCAATGCAACCTGTAGCGGATTACTTAACTAAAGCTTTAGGTCAATCAGTGAATTTGCTAGCGGACTTAGATGCAGCAAGTGTTGCTCCAGGTCAAGTCGCATTACTCGAAAATGTGCGCTTTAACGAAGGCGAAAAGAAAGACTCTGATGAGTTAGCTAAGCGTTATGCTGCGTTATGTGATGTATTTGTAATGGATGCATTCGGTACTGCACACCGCGCTCAAGCATCGACTCATGGCGTGGCCAAATTTGCTCCAGAAGTCTGTGCCGGACCACTGTTAAAAGCAGAACTGGATGCACTGGGTAAGGCCTTAGATAACCCTGCGCGTCCACTGGTTGCAATTGTAGGTGGTTCTAAAGTATCCACTAAGTTAACGGTGCTCGACAGTCTTGCAGGCAAAGTTGACCAACTTATTGTCGGTGGCGGTATTGCTAATACCTTTATAGCTGCAGAAGGGAACAATGTGGGTAAATCATTGTATGAAGCTGATCTAGTAGCCGAAGCACAACGCCTACAAGCCCAAGCACATGCGGCGGGTGGCAAAATCCCAGTACCATCAGATGTGGTCACTGGACAAGCGTTTAGTGCCGATACGTTAGTTGAAACCAAATCGGTATCGGAGGTCGCTGATTCGGATATGATCTTTGATATTGGTCCTGATACGGCTAATGAGTTATGTGAAATTTTGAAAAATGCCGGTACGATAGTTTGGAATGGCCCGGTTGGTGTTTTTGAACTTGCCCCTTTTGCTTCGGGTACAAAAGCGATAGCCGAAGCGATTGCAGAAAGTGATGCATTTAGTATTGCTGGTGGTGGTGATACCCTGGCTGCAGTAGATATGTTTGGCATTGCTGAAAAAGTGTCCTATATTTCTACTGGAGGCGGTGCGTTTTTAGAATTTCTAGAAGGTAAAACACTCCCGGCAGTAGCTATCTTAGACCGATAAGAATTGCTTTAAACAAACCGCTCCCACGTGTCACAAAAATAATAATAAAAAACAGTGAAATGGAAGCGAATCTGTAACCCTACACCTCTTCACAAAAGAGGCCTACATCGGAGGTAGACGCTATGTCTTCAGTCCAATCTACTATGCTAGAGAAAGTACGCTCTGGCCGTGGTTTTATTGCAGCCCTTGATCAAAGTGGCGGCTCAACCCCTAAAGCTCTTGCTCTGTATGGTGTCGAAGCAGATGCCTACAGCAATGACGATGAAATGTTCACAAGAGTGCATGAAATGCGCACACGTATCATCACCGATGCGTCTTTCAACGGTGAACGAGTACTTGGGGCGATTTTATTTGAAAACACCTTAGACCGTGAAATTAATGCCAAATCTTCTGCTAATTATCTCTGGGAAGAAAAGGGCGTTGTGCCTTTTTTGAAGGTTGATAAAGGTCTTGAAGAGGAAGCCAATGGCGTGCAATTAATGAAGCCAATGCCTGAATTGGATGCGTTACTTGCCAAAGCCAATGCGCAAAATGTCTTTGGCACCAAGATGCGATCTGTGATCAAATCAGCAAACGCTGATGGTATCATCGCTGTTGTTGCCCAACAGTTTAGCATTGGCAAGCAGATCATAGCCGCTGGCTTAATCCCGATCATTGAACCTGAAGTAGACATTAATAGCGCGACCAAATCCGAATGTGAAGCGTTATTACAAGACGCGTTGATTGCGCAACTGGATAACTTAAACTCGGACCAACTTGTGATGTTGAAGCTCACCTTGCCTGAGACGGATGGTTTCTACCAAGCATGTGTTGACCACCCAAATGTGGTTAAGGTTGTCGCATTGTCTGGCGGGTATTCACGTGATGAAGCCAATGCGCGCTTGTCTCGTAACCCAGGCATGATCGCGAGTTTCTCTCGTGCGTTAACGCAAGGCTTGAGTGCCCAACAAAGTGATGCCGAGTTTAACCAAACGTTAGATTCAGCGATTGAAGCGATCTATCAAGCATCGATTGCTTAAGATAGTTTTAAGTCTATGTTGATGAGGCGCAGCCAATGCGCCTCTCTATCAAGATCTGCACTGAATACAGGTTTGTTTTTGAGCCAGCTTTTGGCAAACTTTAATTCGATGCGATTGCCCTCACACTTAACCTTATAGTTAGGTAATATACCGTCTTGCCTTTTTTGGTTCAGTAACACACTCAGTCGCAAAAGTATCAGCATTCGAATAACTTCATCAGCACTGTATTGCTCAAAAGCGGGAAACAGCTCCAACTTAATTTTTTTGCGACAAGCCTTGACCAAAAGAGCGAGTAAGCCTTGCTCCTCTAGATTGAATCCGGGTAAATCAGAATGTTCAATAATGTACGCCGAATGACGGTGATAGCCTCTTGAATTGATTGCAATGCCTGTCTCGTGTAATAAACAGGCAAATCCGAGCATGTTTTTGAGTGCCTCACGGCGGCACAACCAATCGTGAGGGACTTGGCTTAACATATAATGGGTACTTTGCATGACCCGTTTGGCTTGTGCGACATCAACGGCATAGCGTTCGGTCAAAGCTTGTATAGTGCGTTCTCGAGTTTGTGACTGCCACAAATCAGATTGCATTTCATACATGACGCCTTCTCGTAACGCTGAACTTGCGAAACGCATCGACGCAATCGAAAAGCTCTTAAATATCCCGATGAGAATAGCCAAACCAGCCGCGTAGACTGATGCACGATCAGCGTTTGCATCACCCAAACTCAGCTGCTCATAATGGCCAGCTTGTATTGCCTCATCGCGCAGACGTTTCAGATCGATTAACGTGATTTTGGCAAACTCAGACTCTTGTTGAGAGGTGATTTGCAGCAAAATATTTTTGATGGTGCCCGAGGTGCCTATACAGGTGTCCCAACCTATGTAGCTATAATGGTTTACAATAAGACTCAGGGTTTGTCTCGCCGCAGTAACCGCTTGCTTAAATCGAGTTTTATTGATTTTCCCGTCAGGAAAAAAACGTTTGTTAAAGGACACACAACCCATTTGCGTACTACGACATACTAAAGGTTGAAAACCATTACCAATGATGAATTCTGTTGACCCTCCACCGATGTCGATGACAAAACGTCTGCCCTCATCGTGTTCAGTATGCGCCACACCTGAATAAATTAAGCGAGCTTCTTCAATCCCAGAAATTACTTCAATAGGGTAAGGTAATATACGCTTGGCTCGAGAGATAAACTCGTGAGTGTTACGCGCTTTGCGCAAGGTATAAGTGGCCACAATACGCACCTGTTCAGGCTTAAACCCTTGCAGACTTTCGCGCATAACTTTAAGGCCATCTAGGCCTCGTTCAATCGCTTCTTGTGACAAAAAGCCCTCATCATCTAACCCATCAGCTAGATGAACGCGTTGTTTGATGCGATGCACAATTTGCAAAGAGCCTGACACGATGCGTGTGATAACAAGATGAAAGCTGTTCGAGCCCAAATCTAAAGCAGCAATGTGAGGGTACTGCGCTTCGTTGAGCTCTTGGACAATGTCTTCAGGTAACGCCAACGTCAATCTGCCGTCTGAATATTTTCTTGATAATACGGTAATTCTTCTAGCGCTTGCAAGTACTTGTAAGTCTCGAGTTGTGATTGTAACAAACGGCGATTCCCGCGTTTTACATAGGCATTGGTTTGTTCAGCGTCAATCACACGCGCTTTTAGCGTATCTCTAAAATGCAATTCAATCATATCCGTAATTTGCTGGCGTAGGCGCTCTGAGTAAATAGGGCAACCAACTTCGATGCGTTTTTCCAAATTACGAGTCATCCAGTCAGCAGAAGAGATGAACACTTTTTTATCCCCGCCCCCTTCAAAAATCATCACTCGAGGATGTTCTAAAAAGCGATCGACGATACTGATAACAGAAATGTTTTCGCTTAAACCGGGCACCCCTGGGCGCAATGCACACATACCACGAATGATCATTCTAATTTTGACACCCGCTTGAGACGCGCGGTACAAGTCATCAATTAACTCATAATCAACCAAATTATTGATTTTTAAAGTAATACCCGAGGGTAATCCTTGATTTAAATTTTGAATTTCTTGACGGATTAGAGACTGAATTTTGGTTCGCGTATTAATCGGAGAAACTTGCAAGTGCTGGAATTTCACATTGCGATACGGGTTGATAATAAAATCAAATACCTGCAAAGCCTCTTGGGCTAATTCTTGGTTTTTGGTAAACAACGCATAATCGGTGTAAATTTTGGCGGTTTTTTCATTGAAGTTACCTGTGCCAAAGTGTGCATAGTGCTGTTTAACCCCTCGCTCTTCGCGTGAAACCACACATAACTTGGAGTGGATTTTGATGTTGGGGTTACCGAACACCACTTTAATGCCGGCATCCTTCATTCGTTTAGACCATTCAATATTGGCTTCTTCATCAAAGCGAGCACGAAGTTCTACGACAACCGTTACATTTTTGCCATTATCTACCGCATCAATCAAGGAGTTAATGACTCGAGATTGTGAAGCAAGACGATATACATTGATATAAATGTGAGTCACTTTACGATCAAATGCCGCCTGGCGTAAGAATTCAGTAAAGTGTAAAAAGCGATGATATGGATAATACAACAGTACATCATGATGGGTAATAGCATCAAAAACAGTATCAAAGTTGTTGAACTGTTGTGAGCTTATTGCTGGCAGTTTTGGGTGCTCTAGGTATTGTCGTCCGACATTTGGAAAACCAATAAAATCTCGGAAATTTCGATAATACCCAGCTTCTTGTAAGGTGTCAGATGATTTGATTTTGAGACGCTTTGCCAAATCTCGAATCATATACTCTGGCATGTTGAAGTCGTGTATCACTCGTACAGGCTCAGCGATCAGACGCTGCTTCATACTTTCCGACATTTTTTCAACATAACTTTCGTCGATTTCATCATTAATTGAGTATTCAGCGTCTCGGGTCAATTTGAATGAATATGCTTCGATTTCGTCAAATGGCACAAAGCCTTTGAAAATCGTAGGCATCGACATTTTGACAATATCATCGAGTAAAATAATGCGTTTTTCTTTTTTGCTTTTAGTCGAAGGCAGCACAATAAACCGAGATATTTCCTCGGTTGGCACTTGCACAACGGCGTATTTTGTCGCGCGCTCGGCTCTTTTCAACGCGACATAAAAATACAGTGCATTGCCATTTAAACGTTGTGATAAGTCAACCTTGTTATGAACTAAGATAGGAGCGATGTGACGTAAAATCTTGTTAAAAAATAGAGACTCTATCCACTCGCGATGGAACGCCGATATCGTTTCGGTCTTCTCAAGGTGAATGTTGTAACGCTCTAAAGTGCGAATGATATCTTTGTGAATTTTGTCAAATTGACGCGAATACTTGAGCACTCTTGCTTGTACTTGCTCTAACAGTGCTCTTTTTTCTTCGGCCTCAAGGCATAAGTCGTTCGATTCGGCAATCGAAATGGAGCGCTTTAACTCGGCTACACGGACACGGAAAAATTCGTCTAAGTTATTTGAATATATGCCTAGAAAACGCAAACGCTCAACAACTGGGTTGTTGGTATCTGAAGCTTCTTGCAGAACCCTCTCGTTAAATGCGAGCCAACTAAGTTCTTTTGGGTAATACATTGATAGATTGTCCATGACTCTTTTTATGCAGTGAAAACTTAATCCTTATACATTGATTATATTACAGTTTTAAGAAAATTAATTCTTTATCTTTGTCGATTCTTGTGTCGTACTAGATGCTGGGGTAGACTTATTAAAAAAAACACTTACTACGTATGCATTTCCTCGGGTTCGCACAGCATTTATTTCGGTTTCGCAAGGCTAATGCGTTCTATTTTTTATCTGCATTCAGTGCATACATCGTTGTTATCTCTTTTCTTATACTGATTGCAACACTGGTCATTCGTTCATTTCCAGTAATTACTACCCCAAGCTATGAACTCAAAGCTGAACCATTGGTCACGATGGATCAACAGGACATAGATACAAAAGTGACAAACACGAATGGCAAAACAGGTGTAACACTCAAATACACAGCGGGCCAATTAGAATTATTTGATGTAGATACATTCGTGTCAGCAACTCCTTTTATCGAAGTTACTGAGATATTTCCAAGTAACATACCATATGTATTTTACCTTGTTGCCGCGAAGGATAGCGAGCCTCAGCAAGTATTAAGAGTTCATTGGCAAGCTAATAAACCACTGCAATCCCTGCCGCTTTTTGATCTGCGCTATGAGCAAGCATTGGTTGCGGTCATTGAATCTGATATCCATAACATCGTTCATCTGTTACTGCACGACAATGGTCTCACTGAGCTAGTCATGCTTAATCTGGTGACGGCTGAAGAGTTGACTCGGATAGAACTAGAAGGTGTTGGAGCATTACATTTGGCAGACCGTGATGCTATTCATTTGCGCATTCGCGATGAAATCACAACGGTTGCAGTACTTAATTTAGAAGCCAGTATCACGTTTAAGGAATTATTTTTACCACACGCTTTTCCCGGTTATGACAGTGCCACTATGACTTGGCAAACCAATCCAGCGCAAGATTATCAATTGCGTAAATACAATATTATGCCGTTGTTAATTGGCAGTTTAAAAGCGGCAGCGATTGCTCTTGTCGTCGCTATCCCTATTTCTCTAGGTGCAGCGATATACGTTGGATTCTTAGCCAAAACCAGTGCTAGAATCTGGCTCAAACCCATGATTGAAGTACTTGAGTCTATTCCCGCTGTCATTATAGGACTTATTGCTGCAACTATTTTGTTTAATGTTGCAGCTGGGATATTGTGGAGTGTTGTGAGCGTCATTGTGTTCATGCCAATATACATGAGTCTCTGCGCGGTGCTGTATCAGATAGGCAAACGCTCTAAATTTGAACATATATTTATTCGTTTTGAATTACTGATTGTGGTGCTGAGCTTACTCTGCTTTTTATGGTTATCGAGTGTTTTCGGGACTTGGTTCTCATCATTGGATGGGGTACAAAGTGTGACGCCGAGTAATCAAATTATGCTTGTCGTTGCACTGGGTTTGGGTGTGGGTATTGCACCGACTATTTTTTCTTTGGCTGAGGATGCAATAAACGGTGTGCCCAATGCAATGATCAAAGCGTCCTATGCACTGGGCGCTACACGGGTGCAAACGTTGTTGCAAATTGTCTTATTTACGGCATTTCCAGGGCTGATGGCTGCCGTTATGCTCGGTTTTGGTCGTGCCTTTGGTGAAACCATGATTGTGCTGATGGTGTCTGGGAATACACCGATAGCGGATTGGGAGATTTTTACCGGTCTGCGTGCGTTAACGGCAAATTTGGTCATTGAAATGCCTGAGGCAAATTCACAAAATAGCCATCTAGTTGTGTTGTTTTTTACGGCATTGATGCTGTTCTTATTCACCTTTGTACTCAATTGTTTTGCTGAGTGGTTGCGCCAACTCAATCACCAGGCTCGAGGTGGGCAACGATGATAATGTCCATGTCTTGGTTTAAACGCTTCTGTGCAGTCAATATTCCATTGGTGGCTACAGCATTGCTGACGCTTTCATTACTATCCATTCTGTTACTTGTTATCAGCAAGGGAATGACCCATTTCTCGGTCAAGCCGATTTACCAAGTATCTCATTCTAGCTTTGCTTCGCCGGTGCTAGGCATGGTCCAAAACTACGGGGCCAAGGAAACAGATATATTTTGGTTTGACCCCATTGCGAAAGAGTTACAAAGCAGTCGAATGGCGCTTTCTGAGCAACAAATAACGCTTCACCAACAAACCTTTGTGATAAAAACGCGAACAGGTAAATTGCTTTTTGCACAAGGTCTGATGTTAGATGACGCCCCATTTAGCAAGGAGGCTTGGCAAAGGCTTTTAGATGAGAATAACGCATTTACCAAACAAATTGAGCAGCTCAATTCAAAAATCTATCCATTAGAACTTCGGTTCGCTCAATATAGTGAGCGAAATATTCCACTATCAGCACCAGTATTTGCACGTTTACAAGCTGAATTAGAAACTTTACACGAACAAAAAAGACATTTACAAAAAAAACAGCAACAAAACCGTACGGTTATCCAATTTTCAGATGGGGCGACAGCCGATTTTCCTGTATCGAAGATTGCGTTGATTTGGCAACCCAATGCGATGTCATTTGGCGAAAAGATGTGGTTCAGTATGGGGGAGTTTTGGCGCTTCATCACGAGTGATCACCAAGCAGTAAGTGGTAGTGCAGGAATCTTTCCTGCCCTATTTGGGACGGTTCTGATGGTTTTTTTGATGACAGTGTTTGTTATGCCAATTGGCGTATTGACCGCTATTTATCTGCATGAGTATGCGCCTGATAATCATTTTGTATCAGGGATTCGGGTGATCATTATCAATCTTGCAGGGATCCCATCAATCGTATACGGAGTGTTCGGTTTGGGCTTGTTTATAATGGGATTGGGGACGCAGATAGACCAAATTTTTTATGCGCAAAACTTGCCGAGCCCCACCTTTGGTACACCTGGTATTTTGTGGGCATCAATCACTATGGCGCTTTTGACTTTGCCAACGGTCATCGTCGCCACAGAAGAAGGGTTACAACAAGTGCCTCAAACCTTACGCAATGGCGCACTTGCATTAGGCGCCACAAAGTACGAGGCGATTCGTTTTAATGTCTTACCCATGGCCTCTCCAAATATCTTGACGGGCGCGATTTTATCTATTGCCCGAGCAGCCAGTGAAGTGGCCCCTCTTTTGCTGGTTGGTGCTGTGATTTACGCGCCGACTTTACCCGTTGACGACATTTTTCCCTACCTTCATCTTGAACGTCAATTCATGCATCTTGGCGTATTGATTTTTGATAGCGTCTTTCATTCTGCAAATACCTTTGACAGCCAATCGATGATGTTTGCGATTTGTTTACTTTTGATTATAGTGGTTCTAAGTTTGAATGTGCTGGCGGCTATTTTGCGTGCCAAGTTGCGTCGCAGATATGAAAGGTATAGTTAAATGGTTAAGTTGTTTAAAAGTACGAAACCTGCTCTCAAAAAGCTAACCGCGGAAGATATCTCTGTCGAAATAAGCGACTTGTCGGTTTACTTTGGCAAGAAAAGCGTTTTGCGGGATATCTCCATGGTGATCCCTAAGCATCGTATTACCAGTTTTATCGGGCAAAGTGGATGCGGAAAAACGACTTTGATCAGTAGTATGAATCGCATGAATGATTTGAACAAAAACCACCGTTGCACCGGAAGCATTACTATTGATGGGCAAAATATACACAGCAAAAAAATCAATGTTGCCAAACTGAGAACTCAGGTAGGTATGGTGTTCCAGGCGCCGAATCCATTCCCAATGTCTATCTATGATAATGTTGCATTTGGTTTGCGCTTGCAAAAACAAATTCCTCGACGTCAACTTGATGAAGCCGTAGAGAGAGCGTTAAAAAATGCAGTATTGTGGGATGAGGTTAAGGATCAGTTATTTGCCTCAGCGTCTATTTTGTCAGGTGGTCAACAACAAAGGCTCATGATTGCGCGTGCATTGGCATTAAAACCAAAGATTTTATTGTTAGATGAACCCACTTCAGCATTAGATCCTCTCGCTACCTTACATATTGAAGAATTGATGCAAACCCTTAAAAAAAATACCACTATTGTCATGATTACGCATAATATGCAGCAAGCTGCTCGGTTATCTGATTACACTGCGTTTTTCCATCAGGGGGAGTTGGTTGAATACGCAGATTCAGATAAGCTTTTTACCCAGCCTAAACACAAGCAAACGGAAGATTATATTACGGGGCGCTATGGCTAATTTTTCAAATAATACGCGTTTTAATTCACACATATCGCGAACGTTTAATCGTGAACTTGAGGATTTGCGCAATGCTGTGCTGGTCATGGGAGGCGAAATTGAGGTGCAATACCAAGATGCCTTAGAGGCATTGTTGCAGCACGATATTAAACTCGCCGAAAAAGTCATCTTAAATGACGTTAAAATTAACGCAATGGAAGTTGAAATCGATAGTGAATGTTTGCGTATCTTGGCTATCAGAAACCCGACCGCGAGTGATTTGAGATTAGTGATGACGGTCTCAAAAATGGTAATAGAATTGGAAAGAATGGGGGATGAAATAGAAAAAATAGCCCAATTTGTTAATTCAACCGAATTTGTTTACAGCGACGAGCTTAAGTTAGGCATCACTCATATGGCGCAAGATGTGCAGACTATTCTACGTGATACATTTAATGCGTTTGCTAGGCAAGATCTCAAAACCACCATGAATATATTTGCTCTAGAGCGTTTGGTCGATGAAAAATACAACGAGCTGCGCTTACAACTTGAGCAAGAAATACAACAAAATGTCCAGCATATTCATTATTGGCTCGATGTTAATACGCTCATTCGCTCTTTTGAACGCATTGCTGACCGGTGTGTAAACCTTTGTGAATACTTAGTTTATTTAGCTGGTGGAAAAGATTTGCGGCACAATAGTGGCAAAAAAATTCAGAAAAAAATCCAAGCACTGATTAAGTCATAAAAGTTTAACTTAAGTTTTTCGTACATAAACTATAATAGAGTAAAATTTTTGTGTATCATCCGCACTTTACCTGACTTGTCCCGACGAAAGGCTGAGCTGTGACAATTTTAGAAACCTATGGTTTATTACTCATCTTACTAGCTGCTGGCGTGGGCTTTATCATGGCTTGGGGCATAGGGGCAAACGACGTTGCCAATGCCATGGGCACATCGGTAGGCTCAAAAGCTTTGACTCTAAAACAAGCCGTACTCATTGCTATGGTGTTTGAATTTGCAGGTGCCTATCTAGCTGGTGGAGAAGTCACCTCCACTATCCGCAAAGGCATCATTGATACGGCCTATTTCGTCGACATACCACACTACCTTGTATTAGGCATGATCTCTGCTCTCTTATCTGCGGGTATTTGGTTGGCCGTCGCGTCGTATTATGGCTGGCCGGTTTCGACGACCCATTCTATTATTGGTGCTATTATTGGCTTTACTGCCGTTGGGGTCAGTGCAGACGCTGTTGCATGGGGAAAAGTAGGTGGTATTGTTGGGAGCTGGGTTATCACGCCAGCTATTTCAGGTGTTATTGCTTATTTACTTTATATTAGTGCCAAACGTATTATTTTTGAGGCGGCGGACCCAATCGCTGCGGCAAAGCGATTTGTCCCAATTTACATGGCGTTAGCCGGCTTTATGATGTCGTTGGTTACCATTAAAAAAGGGCTGAAGCACGTTGGTTTAGGGCTGGATACCGTTACTGGTTACACTATGGCAGTGGTTATAGGAATAGGTGTGGCTATCATTGGGAAATACGCAATATCTCGTATTCGTTTCAGGGAAAACGCCTCAAGCGAAGAACAAAATCGAGCAATCGAAAAAATCTTTGCGATCTTAATGATCTTAACCGCTTGTTGTATGGCATTTGCACATGGCTCAAATGATGTTGCAAATGCGATTGGACCATTGGCTGCAGTCATCAGTGTAGTCAATTCAGGTGGGCAAATTAATGCTAGTGCACCTCTTGAATGGTGGGTATTACCCCTTGGTGGCATTGGTATTGTTGCAGGGCTTGCACTTTTTGGGCATCGTGTCATCAAGACGATAGGTTCGAATATTACCCATCTCACTCCGTCTAAAGGTTTTGCTGCAGAATTAGCAGCCGCAACAACCGTCGTCGTTGCATCGGGAACGGGTTTGCCGATATCGACCACGCAAACACTTGTCGGGGCCGTTGTTGGCGTCGGTTTAGCAAGGGGGATAGCGGCTCTTGATTTAGGAACATTTAAGAAGATTGCGATTTCTTGGGTGGTAACATTACCTACTGGTGCTGTACTATCGATTGTGTTTTTCTTTATTCTTAAGTGGTTGTTTGGTGTATAACTGAGGACTGGACGATGAAATGGCCGAACCTGAAACATCTGCATTATTTGGTCGTTTTGCATGAAGAACAACATTTTCATCGAGCGGCCAAACGCTGTTTTATAGGGCAATCCACATTATCTGCGGCCATACAAAACTTGGAAGAGCAATGTGCGTCGCAAATACTCGAACGTGATAATAAGCAGTTTGTGTTCACGCGGTTCGGCGAAAACTTAGTTGCTCAAGCCAAACAACTCTTGTCTCATGCGGAAGAAGTTTCAGCTTATGCTAATACTGGAGGTCAATGGCAACAGTCTACGGTTTCTATTGGTGTAATACCTACCATAGCGCCATTTATTTTTACTGATATATTGACCCTCGCAGAACAAACTTATCCTCAGATGAGCTTGGCATTGAGCGAGGATACTTCTGCAAGTCTAGTGCAACAGCTCAGCGATGGTAAAATGGATGCTGTAATCCTCGCTTTACCTTATCCAATACCAAACTGTCGCCATCGAGTCTTGGGACACGACCCATTTTTCTTGGTTGGACGTCAGGAATCTATTGCTCACTTACCAAAACCGATTGACTTTGCCAGCTTACCTCGCGAAAGCGTCTTTTTGTTGCATGCAGAACACTGCATGACTGAGCATGCGGTATCCGCGTGTCAAATTGCCTATCAAGAACAAGTCAGTCACCTTGCTGCCAGTAATATTTTGACCTTACTCCAGCTGGCTCAACACCAAAATGGCTTCACATTTATACCGGAATTAGCTAAGCGCAAAGGTATTTTGGACAATACCCAGCTAAGTGCTGTTTCTGCAGGCGATGAAGCATATCGTGAAATAGCTTTGGTTTGGCGTAATACTTCTCAGCGCTCTGAAATGTTTTCGTCATTGGCTTCGTTATTTGCAGAGGTCATGCCCATTCCATTATTGTCAAATAGCCAACAATTTTAAACTTTTAGCTAATAATAATTTTTGTCCTTTTCATTTATATTTAAACATATATTTTGAGAAGACTATGATTTCACATAAACTACTCCAATCGCAAAAGAAGCAACAAACCTTTGAGGTGACGATAGAACCTACACTTCTGAGTGCTTTACAATTATCTGTCGATGAAGCGATGGAACTCCTTAGAGTATCTGGTGCTGGAGTAGTGCTATTGCAACACGAGAAGTTAAGAATGGTCGTTGCCTCTGATGAAGCTTTGTCAAAAGTTGAACCAAGTCAATTTTATACTCAACAAACGATTAAACAGAATAGAATTAATGAGATTATGATGCCGTTTGGCTGTCGTCAAGGAGACCCCAAAGAAGACAAATTCTATCAGCAAATTTACTACTATCACGGGATCCCAATTCGCAGCCAAGATGATCATTGCATTGGGTGTTTATTTGTGATTAATAATAAGCATTGTTCGTTATCGGCATTAGAGCGAAAAACGTTTTCATTATTGCATCGGGCGCTTCAATTAACGATCTTAATGCATGCGCAGCAACAAATCACTACTCGGTTCTTGCAAATGCATTCTTGATTTGTATGATGGAACAATGGAAATCGTTCCTTTTTCGTCATCTCATAAAATTTCCATATTCTGGCCCAATCAATAATAATTATTTGGCATCCTTTCAGTTTCCAGTTAATCTTAAATAAAAAATAAGTTTAGTTAATTATGGAACAAAAAGTAGTTGTAAGTGGTTCTGGACTTTTTACCCCTGAGCATTCAATTAGTAATGAAGAACTCGTTGATAGCTATAATCGGTATGCAGCACATTTCAATCAACAAAACGCCGAGGCAATTGAAGCGGGTACCGTCGTGGCATTGCCATATTCAAGTGCCGATTTTATTCACAAAGCTAGTGGCATTCGCTCTCGTTATATATATCAGAAAGAGGGCGCGCTCGATATTGATAGAATGCGCCCAAAGATTACGCCTCGGGCAGATGACGAATTATCACATCAAGCTGAGATAGGACTTGCAGCAGCTCGAGACGCTCTGGCAAATGCCAATAAGTCCGCCAATGACATCGATTGCATCATTGTGTCTTGTGCTTACACTCAGCGAGCTTATCCTGCGATTGCAATAGAGATTCAACATGCGCTTGGTGTTCAGGGTTTTGCTTTTGATATGTTAGTAGCATGTTCTGCCGCGACGTTTGGAGTGCATCGTGCATTTGAGATGGTCAAAGCGGGTACGGCGAATTCCGTGTTAGTGATCAATCCAGAATTGGTCTCACCACAGGTTAATTATAAGGATCGGGATAGTCATTTTATTTTTGGTGATGTTGCAACCGCTATGGTTATTGAGAGAGCAGAAACCGCTAGCTCAGCGCATGTTCATAAGATTTTGAGCACCAAAGCCGTCACTCAATATTCGAATAACATTCGTTCTAATTTTAGTTACCTAAATCACGCGACTGATTTAGCGCCATTTGCTGCCGATATGTTATTTCACCAAGAAGGTAGAAAGGTGTTCAAAGAGGTCTGCCCAATGGCAGCTGCGCATATTGAGTCGCATTTAGGCGTACACCAATTAGTGCCAAACGACGTTAAAAAATGGTTTTTGCATCAAGCAAACATCAATATGAATACGCTAATCATTAAAAAATTACTTGGTAGAGAAGCGGCTAAAGATGAGGCCCCGATTGTACTAGACACTTATGCCAATACAGCCTCGGCTGGTTCAATTATCGCATTTCACTTGCACCAAGCCTCCTTGCTTTCGCAAGAGTACAGTTTACTCTGTTCGTTTGGTGCGGGATACTCCATAGGGAGTTTGGTGTTACAAAAGGAATAAATAACCATGCAAGGATGCAATAATGTTTGGAAATATCGGATTTAGCTTAACGGCTGTAGGTTTTGTTTCGCTTTTTTTGTTGCTACTTACAGTGACAAATCCCTCTCGTGTAAAGTTTTTTCTGGCATTAGCCTATCTTCTGACTGCTTTGTGGGCATTGCAACATATAACATGGGTCGTGCCTCAAAGTACTCTACAACAATACCTTCTATTTGATAGCTTAAAGCAACTCGGCTGGATCATGTTGCTGAGTGCTGCGTTGCATAATCAAGCTGATAAAGTCTGGCAAGTATTTGCGCAACGCTCCACTGTCCTTGCCATTATTGCCCCTGTTTTTTGTATTTTATTGAGTATTGCTAACCCAAGTTTGACGGAATGGATTTTTTTGGCACTTACGGTTAGCGCGCTGACGATTTTATTGCAACTAGAGCTTTTGTTTCGTCAAGCGGGTGAGCAAAGGTGGGCGTTCAAGCCGTTAGTCATATTTCTAGGTATGATCAATGTATTGGAGTTTGTGACGTATGCAAATGCCAGTATGGTGAACCATCTCGGCGATCACTTTATTGCGGCGAAAGGGTATGTCTATACCTTGTTTTTACCTTTTATGTTTTTGGCGATGCGACGCATGGAGCATTGGGGGATCAAAATATTTGTATCGCGTGAAATTGTCTTGCACTCAACTTTGTTGTTAGTAGCTGGCGCGTATCTGTTTTTGATGGCAGTAGTTGGTTACGTCATAAAATATCAAGGCGGTACATGGGGTGCATCGGTCCAAATCGTATTAGCAATTGTGGCGTTATTTTTATTGGGGGTCTTGTTGGCATCCGCTAATTTGAGACAACATGTAAAAGTATTTATTACCAAAAACTTCTTTGCTAACCAGTTTGATTATCGAGAACGTTGGATTGCATTAACCAATATTTTGGAAGTGGGGGAGAAGGAACTCAATGATGTGTATGGCACAGCCTTGCAGGGGTGCTTAAAGTCAATTGAATACGATCGAGGCGTTTTATGTAAGTTTAAAAATAACGAGTTATTACCTGTCGCCTCATCCGAAGACATCCATTTGCGTAGCATGGACTGGTATGCCTTAAAAGCAGTGGCAGTATACTGTCAAGATAAGCCTTGGATAGTTGACCTGAATGAATTGACTGTTCATCCTGAAAACTACCCTAATATCGAATTAACTCCTGTTCAAGCAAAGCAATCTAGCTTACAGTTTATCATGCCGATTTATCACGAATCATTATTGTGGGGCGTGGTGGCCATGTATCAAGTTGAAAGTGTATTTCGATCACTCAATTGGGAGTTGCGCGATTATCTAAATGCCATATTGGCACAAGTCTCGAATTTTATTTTGCACCACGAAGCCTCTCACATGGTGGCAGAAAATGCTCAGTTTGCCGCATTTAGCCGAATGTCTGCATTTGTTGTCCATGATTTGAAAAATGTTTTGGCACAAGTCGATTTGATTCTGGCTAATGCGACACAACACAAACACAATCCTGAATTTATCGAAGATACATTCGAAACTCTTGAGCATACTCAAGCAAGAATGCAAAAAATGCTCAAGCAGCTCACTGAAAAACACACTCAAGCGCAAATTTCAGCGCAAGTTTGTGACCTTTCTCCTTTACTAAAAACAGTTATTCATCAACTATGTGCGACATTACAGCCAACACCAACACTATCTATCACCACTGATTTACAGGCAAATTGCGCTGGCGATAAGTTACAAAACGTGTTGTACCATATTGTCAGTAATGCACAACAAGCAACTCCAGACGAGGGAACGATTGCAATAGAGGTTAGAACGGTGGATCCAAAGCTCATATTGCTTACGGTCACTGATACCGGTTGTGGTATGAGTGAGGAATTCATCAAGCATAGGTTATTCAAACCGTTTGATACAACGAAAGGCAATGCAGGCATGGGTATTGGTGCGTATGATGCCAAACATTTTGTTGAAGATATTGGTGGGCGGGTTGACGTAATGAGTGAAGAGGGTAAAGGCACTGTATTTTCACTTTATATTCCCGCAATCAGTGCCGATAAATGTACAACAGCTGAAGACAAGGAAGTGAGTATATGAGCAAAGTGCTCGTTGTAGACGATGATTTAGGGATACAAAAACAGCTTAAATGGTGTTTGACAGATTATGAACTTGCATTTGCTGATGACCGCGCATCAGCAATTACGGCTCTTCGTCGGCATGAACCTAGTGTCGTGACTTTAGATCTTGGCTTACCGCCTGATCCAACTAATGCTTCAGAAGGGCTTAAAACCCTCGAAGAAATTATTGCTCTTGCTCCACATACCAAAGTCATTGTTGTGACTGGCAACAATGATAAAGCTAATGCACTTAAAGCTATTGAGCTTGGTGCATATGATTTTTATGAGAAACCCATCGATTCAGACACTATGAAAGTGTTGGTAGCTCGCGCTCAGCAAATGTCAGCTTTGGAAACCGAAAACCGCCGTTTACAGTATGCTAAGCCAGCTATGGGGCGTATTATTGGAGTGAGTGAGAGTATTCAAGCTGTATGCCGTAGGGCTGAAAAGATTGCCAAAACGGATATCACTACCTTGCTATTAGGGGAGTCTGGTACAGGTAAAGAGGTGTTCGCACGCTCAATTCACGAAGCCTCGCCGCGCGCAGAAAAGCCATTCGTGGCCATCAACTGTGCATCAATTCCTGAAAATTTACTAGAAAGTGAATTGTTTGGATACGAGAAAGGCGCGTTTACTGGCGCGAATAAAACCACCTTAGGCAAAATTGAAACGGCGCAAGGTGGTACACTATTTTTAGATGAAATTGGCGATATGCCGATTGGTCTGCAAGCAAAAATGCTGCGTTTTTTGCAAGAGCGAGTCATCGAGCGAGTGGGGGGACGCAGTGAGATTCCGGTTGATATTCGGGTGGTATGTGCAACACATAGAGATTTGCAGACCATGGTTGCAGACCAAACATTTCGTGAAGATTTGTATTATCGCGTAGGTGAAGTGGTCATCAATATTCCTCCACTAAGAGAGCGTGAACAGGATGTGTTACTACTGGCGAAAACGTTCCTCAATCAATACGCAGAAGATTTTGCGTCAAAAGTAAAAGGGTTTAGCGAAGAGGTGCAGCAAGCAATGGTAAGTTATGACTGGCCAGGCAATATTCGACAACTGCAAAACAAACTAAAATCAGCGGTCATTTTGGCTGATGGTAAAATGGTGCAACTTCATGACCTCTCTTTGCCACAAGGTCATGCCGAACCAACGCCTAAAGTCCTCAACCTTAGAGCGGTTCGTGAAGCTGCAGAGAGC
>JALRKK010000038.1 GCA_023268935.1 Glaciecola sp. | reverse complement strand
GCCAGCTGCGTAAGGCGGATATGGCTAGATTTTTCTTGTTGCGTTGTTTAATCGCTTTACCGTCAATCAAATTTTTTGCGAGCTCTAGGTTACCGCCATAGCGAATAGCAGAGAGCCCATTTTCATCAGTATAATGCATCTCACCAAAACGCTGTTGTCCATAATAGTTTGGCACGCCAGACTTACGAATGTGATGAAGTCGACTCTCGACGTCTTCACAATTGGAAACATCTCGTAAAATTATAGCAAATCGATTGCCAGCCAGATGACCGGTTTTGAGTTTTTTGTGGTGTTTGGTTACGCTTAAAACGCGTAAACCTTTGAGTGCAAATTGAGTGAAATCAAGTTCAGGGTGCAGTGGGTGATGTACGCCGAAGTATTGCGTGGTGCGTCCGTATTTGTCTTTTCTTCCCGCATACGTTACCTGACGCAATGGAAGACGGTAACACTTGGCAAGCTCCTCTGCAACATAAGCGGTATTTAAGCCAGTTTTTTCGGTGTGTACGTAGCTGTGCTCACCATCGCCTGATAATTCGTAGCCAAGTATTTCATCTACCACAAAATCATCGATAACACGTTTGAAATCCGCTGTAGCCACAGGTTTTTGATAAAGGTGTGCCCAGTCTTGTGCAGGATAATTCATGTAGGGGCTCTTAGTCTTCAGCTTGAATCAACAAGACAACTGCATGAGTGGCAATGCCTTCTCTGCGTCCGGTAAACCCGAGTTTTTCAGTCGTCGTTGCTTTAACATTTACTTGTGAGGGTTCAACCTCTAATATGTGCGCAATACACGCTTGCATTGATGAAATATGAGGAGCCATTTTGGGCGCTTGTGCCACAATCGTGATGTCGGTATTGCCAAGTATGTAGCCACGCAGTTTCACTTGAGAATAGACGTCACGTAAGAGAACGCCACTGTCTGCACCGGCAAAAGCAGGATCGCTATCAGGAAAATGATGACCAATATCGCCAAGCGCAACTGCACCAAGTAATGCGTCACATAATGCGTGTAATACGACATCGCCATCGGAATGTGCGAGCAACCCAGTTGTGTGAGCCACTTCAATTCCACCTAAAATTAACGGCCTATCGCCACCAAATTTGTGTACGTCATAACCATGTCCTATGCGAAAGGGAAGACTCATATTAAAGGCGTCCTTGTTGTTGTAAATAAAACTCAGCCAATGCTAAGTCTTCGGGATGGGTGATTTTTATGTTATCACTGCTACCAGCAACTAACTCAACTGGAATACCACAAAATTCTAATGCGGAAGCTTCGTCGGTCAGGGTCGTGTTTGTCATGGCTTGCTCTATAGCATTAATTAAGGTAGCAACACCAGATGCTTGAGGGGTTTGCGCTCCCCAGATATGTTCTCTAGGTAAGGTTTTTGCAATGGTTGAGCCATGGGCAGATTTGATGGTGTCTGTCGCCGGTCGAGCTAATATCGCCGCTTGAGCGCTGGTTTCAAGTTTTGCAATGAGTGCGTCAATATCAGTGTGACGCAAACACGGCCGTGCGGCATCGTGCACCAATGCGGTTGCATCTGGGGGACATGCTTTGAGTGCAGCTAGCACCGAGTCAACCCGCTCATCTCCACCAGTGACGGCGCGCAACTTGGGATGAGACGCAATCTCTAGGGATGAGAATTGATTATCCTCTGGGTGTAAGGCAACCACCACTTCTGCTAATTTAGGATAAGTTAAAAGTTGTGAAAGTGAGTGTTCAATTACTGTTTTGCTGCCGAGCTTGAGGTATTGCTTGGCAATAGTAGCTTGCATTCGTGAACCGATACCGGCAGCTGGTACAATGGCGATATATTGGTTTGGCATAGTGATTTATTGTTCTGATGGGAGAATGCGATAAAACGTTTCTCCCTCTTTGATAAGGCCTAATTCGTTTCTGGCGCGTTCTTCAATCGCCTCAAGACCAATTTTAAGATCGGCAATATCCGCCGCAAGAAGTCGATTGCGCTGTGCTAAATTCGCATTTTGCAACTGGCGCTCGGCGACCTTTGCTTGTCCTGCCCACAAATCGGGAATACTGTGCTTACCGAACCACAACCTATGCTGTAGCAAGACCAGTAAAATCAGCAAAGCAAAATTGATTATGTATTTTTGCTGCACAACGAACCCCTCAAATAAGTACATCTATTGTAGCGTTTTTTGTTAAAGATACCAGTGTGACATCACTATAGGGTTATTGCCTCGCTTTTTGAACGGTTGTTGTGGCAAAAGACTCTTTACCACTATCTGTGAGGAAACGTTGCTATGGCATAGAAGTCACCATTGGTTTGACCGCTTGGCGCATATCTATAAAACTGGGAAAAAGGTTCGCATAAATCTTGCACTCAGTCCGTGGTCACATTATCTTTGTCTTTGAAGCATAATGAACTAATTAAAAAAGAGACGCAATGGCCTCCAATCATCCCCCAATAATCGCCATCGACGGTGGCGGCACGTCATGTGACGCAGCCCTTTTTATTAAAAATAAATGCATAGATAAAGTGGTGACAGGACCGGCTAATGTACATGTCAATCCTTCTCGAGCACAACAAAACATTGTCGCAGCGGTCAGTGAACTCGTGAGTCGTTATGATTTGGGACTCGATCAAATCCTAGTTTCAGGAGGTTGCGCTGGAATGGGGATCGCAACGGCTCAACAAGAGATGCAAAAATGGCATTCACCATTTGGTCAGTTTGCGCTTACTACAGATGTGCATGTTGCTACTCTTGGAGCTAATTTAGGTGCAGACTGTCACACTATCATCGTCGGTACCGGTTCTTGTGCGCTCACCTTACATAAAGGAGAGTTGACGCAAACAGGCGGGCATGGGTGTTTATTAGGCGATGACGCCTCTGGGGCATGGTTAGGTCACGAGTTATTACGCTATTGCTTGTTGGCTAGTGATGGCCTTACCGAGACGAGTGAACTCATCGAAGCAGGATTTACCTTTATCGGTACACGCAAAGCAGCAGAAATCGTCTCTCGCTATCACACTTTGGACAGTGCTATGTTGGCGACACTGGCGCCGCTTGTATTTGAGCATGTTGGTGAGGATGAGCTGGCCAATCATTTGGTGGCACAAGGTGTCGATTATTTGGTGCATCTGTACGGTCATTTAGATGCTCAGGTGGCACTCCCTAGTTTTGCCTATGGAAGTATTTGGAATGCTTATAAAAAGTGCAGCATTGAGGAGCTAACGGTCTTACAAACACCGTTATCCGATCCCCTCCATGGCGCGTATCTCTATGGGTTATCTGCATTTGGATTTCAGTCATGAAAATTCGTGCGCAAAATCTGCTATTAGATAACGAGTTTGTCACAGAACAAACCGTACATATAGAATATGGTAAAATCATCGACATTTATCCTAGTCGCAACGAAGCTGTCGAGCATGACTTTCATTATTTGGTGCCAAGTTATATCGATTTACAAGTCAATGGTGGTGGTGGAGTATTATTACAGGAAGGAGTTAAGCCAGCTGATGTATTGAAGGTTGTAAGTGCTCACTCTAAATTTGGTTCTGGATTTATATTGCCGACCTTGATCACGAATTCTTATCTTGCAATGCAACAATGCGCTGATGCAGTGATTCAGGCCAGAGAACAAAACAGTGCAGTGCTTGGCGTACATTTTGAGGGGCCTTGGCTAGCTAAAGCAAAAAAAGGGATCCATCTTGAGCAACATATTCGTGCACCATCGGATGCTGAGCTTGCTCTGATTTCGGATGTTCAGCTGGGCAAAGTGCTCATTACTTTAGCCCCAGAAACCGTTCCTGTTGATGTGATTACCGACTTGGTGGCACAAGGCGTTGTTATCAGCTTGGGGCATTCTAATGCCACCCACGAACAAGTATTAGCGGCAATTGAGGCTGGTGCTTCGGGTTTTACGCATTTATACAATGCTATGAGTGGTTTACAAGGGCGGAACCCGGGTATGGTTGGGGTCGCATTAGGCGAGGAGAGTACCTTTGCCGGGCTCATCGTTGATCATCATCACGTAAGCCCTTATGCCGTTCGCTTGGCATATAAACATAAATCATTTGAACGCTTGTGTTTGGTCACCGATGCGATGGCGCATGTTGGTTCATCAAATGATGTTCTACCGTATTTTGATACGCAGATTATGCAACGAGATGGAAAACTCACGACCCCTGAGGGGGCTTTGGCTGGGTCTTGCTTAACCATGCATGAAGCCGTTTTGAATATGCATAGAGATATCGGGGTACCCCTTGAGCACAGTATCATTATGGCGTCACGGACTCCTGCAAACTGGCTAGGATTATATGAGTACGGACGAATAGGTATTGATATGAGAGCTAGTTTACTTGGTATTAACAGTGAGTTAGTCATTACTTCTCATTGGCGTGATGGAGTGCTAGTAAAGTGAATGAGTTAACCAGCAGGTGAGTCAGTACTCGGCAGTGAATAAAGAACGCATCTCAGTTAACCAAGATGCGTTTTCTATATTGTGTAGGTGATTGCTACATCTTCTCAAAGATCGTTGCGATACCTTGTCCGTAACCAATGCACATGGTTGCAAGGCCGACGTTGTGACCTTGTTGTTCCATCACATTGATTAGCGTGGTAGAGATCCGCGCACCTGAGCAACCTAACGGATGCCCCAAAGCTATCGCGCCACCATTTTGGTTGACTTTCTCATCGTATTGCTCAAGCCAACCAAGTTGCTTAATACAAGATAAAGCCTGTGCAGCAAAGGCTTCATTGAACTCGGCAATATCGATATCAGCCATCGTCATCCCGGCACGCTGTAAGGCTTTCTTGGTCGCGGGTACTGGGCCAAAACCCATGATCGCGGCATCACAACCCGATACGGCCATTGCTTTGATCTTAGCGCGAGGAGTTAAGCCTAGGGCTTTGGCGCGATCAGCCGACATCAACAACATGGCCGATGCGCCATCTGAAATAGCCGAAGACGTACCTGCTGTGACCGTACCATTGGCTGGGTCAAAGACAGGGCGTAAACCAGCTAAGGTTTCTACCGTCGTTTCAGGACGAATCACTTCGTCGTGTTTGACAAGTGTTAGAACACCATTGGCGTCATGGCCTTCAATCGGCACAATTTCGTTATCCCAACGGCTTTCGAGATGAGCCTGATGCGCTCGCTGATGCGAACGCGCAGCAAATTCATCCTGCATTTCGCGAGAAATACCGTTCTGCTTACCAAGTAACTCAGCGGTAAGGCCCATCGAGCCTGAGGCCATTGCCGTGGTGCGATTAAGCTGGGTGTTCAAATCAATGTTGTAGTCCATCGGCACATGACCCATGTGTTCGACACCACCGACCATGTAGACATCGCCTTGCCCTAACATGATACCTTTCGCGGCGTCATGCAGTGCTTGCATAGATGAACCGCACAGGCGATTTACCGTGACCGCAGCCGTTGAACGAGGAATGTCTGTCAATAGCTGTGCGTTTCGCGCAACATTAAAGCCTTGTTCTTTGGTTTGTTGCACACAGCCCCAAATGATATCTTCAATCTCAACTGGATCCACTTCTGGGTTGCGTTTAAGTAATGCTGTCATCAAGTGAGCAGACAGTGTTTCTGCACGAACGTTGCGAAATACACCACCTTTAGAACGACCCATCGGGGTACGAATACAATCGATTACGACGACTTCTTTCATTTTTTCTCTCCTTTGGTCGTTTAAGCGGTGAAATATGATTTGCCTGTGGCGGCCATTTCGCGCACACCATCTGAAATCTGATAAATCGGACCTAAGTGCGCGTATTTATCTGCTAAATCAACGAAGTTTTGTAAGCCCATGGTTTCAATATAACGGAAGATACCGCCTCTGAATGGCGGGAATCCGATGCCGTATAACAGAGCCATATCAGCTTCTGCAGCGCTCGCCACAATACCTTCTTCTAAACAGCGAATGGATTCGTTAGCCATAGGGATCATTAAGCGTGCAATGACTTCATCAGCGTCAAACGTTTTTGTGGGCGCCGCGTGTTCGGCAATCATATCAATAGCGACTTGTGCGGGCGTTTTCATTGGGCGACCGCGTTTGTCTTTGCCGTGATCGTAGAAGCCAGCCCCATTCTTTTGGCCTAAGCGATTAGCGTTGTACATTAAAGACACAGGATCGTTTTCGATTTTTTGCATGCGTTCAGGAATGCCCGCTGCCATGACACCTGAAGCATGATCAGCGGTATCAATGCCAACGACATCCAATAGGTAGGCGGGCCCCATAGGCCAACCAAATTGTTTTTCCATGATTTTGTCTACGGCAACAAAATCCGCGCCATCCAAAATCAGCTGACTGAAACCAGCGAAATACGGGAACAACACTCGGTTAACCAAAAAGCCAGGACAGTCATTGACCACGATAGGCGTCTTGCCCATGGTCAAGGCCATGGCAACAACCGCTGCGATCGTATCATCTGTAGTTTTTTCACCGCGAATGATTTCAACAAGAGGCATTCTGTGCACGGGGTTAAAGAAGTGCATACCGCAAAAACGCTCTGGCTTTTGCAGTGATTCAGCCAATTGATTAATAGAAATCGTCGATGTGTTCGAAGTAATGATGGCATCATCTGCCACATGCGTTTCGGTTTCGGCTAATACAATCCCTTTGATTTTTGGGTTTTCAACAACCGCCTCTATCACCAAATCGGCATGGGCAATCGCACTGTAATCCAACGTTGGCGTGATATTGTTGAGGGTTGCCGCCATTTTCTTAGGCGTAACCTTGCCACGTTGCATCCCTTTTTCAAGGATGCCTGCGGCTGTAGTCAAACCTAAATCCAGCGCTTCGGTGTTGATGTCTTTCATCACCGATGGCACGCCTTGTACGGCACCTTGATAAGCAATGCCTCCGCCCATAATACCTGCGCCCAATACGGCATTTTGCTTGATTTGTTTGGTAGCTTGTTTGGCGAGTTTTTTACCCTTCCCTTTCACCAATTGATCGGCGAGGAAGATGCCAATTTGTGCTTTCGCGGCATCGGTTTTGGCTAATTGTACAAACCCTTTATTTTCTAATGCCAACGCACCGTCTCGTTCAAGACTTGCTGCTGCTTCAACGGTATTAACCATGACATGAGGGGCTGGGTAATGCTTGCCAACTTTGGCAAACACCATGCCTTTGGCGACATTAAAGCACATGGCTTTTTCATTTGCACCCATTGGTAGTGGAGATAGTTTGCGATTGCGACGAGCTTGCCAGTCAATGTTGCCCGCGATGGCCTCATGCAGCATTTGTTTGGCGCTTTCAATAAGCTGTTCTGGGGCTACTACAGCGTCTATAGCTCCTTCTTTTAAGGCTTTTTCTGCTTTGCGAGGTGCGCCAGTGCTCATCCAATCCATCGCAGTATCTGCGCCAATGATTCGAGGTAAACGCACGGTGCCACCAAAGCCTGGCATAAGTCCTAGTTTCACTTCGGGTAAGCCAACGCTCGCGGTGGTATCAGCAATTCGCAAATCACACGCTAAGCTCATTTCACACCCGCCACCAAGCGCGAAACCGTTGATTGCTGCTATGGTTGGAACGGGTAAATCTTCAAAACGGTCAAAAATCTGAGCACTCTTTGCTACCCACCCCAAGACGGTTGCTTCATCTTGTTCAAATGCACTCGTAAATTCGGTGATATCGGCGCCAACAATGAAGGCGGCTTTGTCTGAACGAACCAAAACACCTTTGACGCCGGCATCGGCTTTGATGGCTTGAGTGGCAGCGTCGAACTCTGCTAAGGTCGTTTGGTCAAATTTGTTGACGGATCCTGCGGCAGCAAAAATACATTCTGCGATGCCATCGTCGTGTAGGCGTACGGTTATATTCGTACCTTGGTACATAGGCTTCTTCTCCTTTGGCTAGACCAAAAAATGTAGAGTTATTAAATATCTGTTGTTTTTTGTAACTGGTCGTACAAGTTAACATTGAAAAATGTTTTGCACAATAGTGCAAATTGTCTGTCTACTTATATAAATATCATAGTGTTTTTGATTATGCTCTGTCCTATGCCAAAATCAGTACCGATCACCTGACACCCTCTGCGCAACGTGCTAGACTCAGCGCATTATAAAATCATAACAAAAACAACGACATTAACGAATTATGAAAGATATCGCCGTTCTATATCCCGCGCACATAGCGCATTTACAACACGTTACCAAAGAAGCCTTAATCCGTGAGGGCCTCGATGGTTTAGTGATCCATTCAGGTCAACAAAAGCGGATGTTTTTGGATGACAATCACTACCCATTCCACGTTAATCCACAATTTAAAGCTTGGTGTCCCGTGGTGGATAATCCGAACTGCTGGTTAGTTGTGGATGGTGTGAAAAAGCCGAAGTTGATATTTTATCGTCCGGATGATTTTTGGCATAAAGTACCGCCAGAACCAAATGATTTTTGGACCTCTGAGTTCGATGTTGTGTTACTCGCACAAGCCAATCAGGTCGAAAAGCATCTGCCGTTTGATAAAACACGCTTTGCATATATTGGAGAATATATTGAAGTTGCTAAAGCGCTCGGTTTTGAAAATGTGAACCCAGATAAAGCACTGCATTATTTGCATTATCATCGCGCGGTAAAAACGGAGTATGAGTTGGCTTGTATGCGCAAAGCCAATCAGATTGCACTTGCCGCGCATGCCAGTGCAGAAAGAGCTTTCCGTGCTGGGGCGTCTGAGTTTGATATTAATTTGGCGTATCTCAAAACCGCACGTCAGGGGGATAATCAGGTCCCTTATTCTAATATTGTCGCGCTCAATGAAAACAGTGCGATATTACATTACACCGTCTTAGAAACGCAGAGTCCAGATGAATCTCGAAGTTTTTTGATTGATGCGGGCGCATCTTTTCACGGCTATGCAGCGGATATTACAAGAACCTACGCCACAGCTGAAAATGATTTTGCCAACATGATAAAGGCCGTTGATGCGTTGACATTGCGCCTAGCCGACACACTCAAACCAGGGTTGTCGTATGTGACTGTCCATGAGTTAGCACATGATGGGATTGCTCAGATATTACATGATTTTGGTATTGTGAATCTGACTCCGCAAGAAATTGTGGAGACTGGCATTAGCAAAACGTTTTTTCCACATGGGATTGGGCATTTCTTGGGGCTACAAGTACACGATGTAGGCGGTCATGTACATGATGATCGCGGCACCCCAAATCCAGCACCTGATGCACATCCATTCTTGCGCTGTACTCGCACTATAGAAGCTGGGCACGTTTATACCATTGAGCCTGGATTATATTTTATTGACAGTTTGTTAGCAAAATTAAAAGGAACGCCCGGGTCTGCATATATCAATTGGGAACGTGTAGAAGCATTCAAACCCTTTGGGGGGATCCGCGTCGAAGACAACGTGATTGTACATGCTTCGCACAATGAGAATATGTCTAGGCAGAACTAGTTAAGCTTACAGGTCTCGTTCTACCGCAATGTGCGCGAGACCTATTAAAGCGTCTTTGTAAGGTGATTCTGGTAAAACATTAAGGTGTTTAATCGCTCGCTCAGCCTCAGCCTTCGCGATGTGCACGGTGTAATCTAACGCGCCAGTTTGGTTCATTGCTTCAAGTATAAGATCAAAATTAGCCAACCCATTGCCTTGTTCAATGGCATTGCGAATGATGGTTTGGGTTGCCTCATCACTGTGCCACATTGCATAAAGAAGTGGTAAGGTAGGCTTACCCTCAGCCAGATCATCACCCACGTTCTTGCCCATATCATCGGCATTAGCAGTGTAATCGAGAATGTCATCAACCAGTTGAAACGCCGTGCCTAGGTGTTTACCGTACTCTTGCAAAGCGAGTTGTACACGTTCATCTTGACGGGTAATTACTGCGGCAAGCTGTGTCGCGGCCTCAAATAAACGCGCAGTTTTGGAGTATATTACAGCCATATAAGAAGCTTCAGTGGTGTCAGGGTCGTTGACGTTCATCAACTGCATGACTTCGCCTTGCGCAATTTCATTAGTGGCGTCAGATAGGATCTGCATGACGTTCATTGAATCCAGAGTGACCATCATTTGAAATGCACGAGAATATAAAAAATCTCCCACCAAAACACTGGCTTCATTCCCAAACATGGCGTTAGCAGTTTCCCGGCCACGACGCAGTTTCGAATCATCCACGACATCATCGTGTAATAATGTCGCAGTGTGAATAAACTCAATAATGGCTGCTAGAGTGTGATGTTGGGTGTTCTCGATATTTAGAGCTCGAGCCGCAAGTACGGTTAACAATGGACGCAAGCGTTTACCGCCACTGTTAACGATGTAAAAACCCAATTGATTCACCAAACTTACATCACTTGCCACTTGTACTTGGATCAACTCATTGACCGCACGCATATCCGCTTGTGCGAGCTCAGTTATTTGGGATAAAGACATTGTGGACATAAAGAAGTATCGTTATTTGTGGAAAGCTTCGTTCAGTTTATGGGTCGCAAAATACAGTTTATGACAGCAAAAATCAATAATACCTTGCGCTTTAGGCTTTATTTTACAAGCTTTTGACGCAAAGAGGGGCGAAAAGCAAAAAAATTATATTTTATTCGGATCTCACTTGATCAACGAGTGCTCTTTGCGTATAATCCGCGCCCTGTATTTTTAATTATTGTGCAATGTGCACAGAGCGGAGTTTTATATGTACGCGGTTTTCCAAAGTGGTGGTAAACAACACCGTGTGGCTGAAGGCCAGACCGTTCGTTTGGAGAAAATCGAAGTTGCTCCAGGTGACTCGGTAGAATTCGACAATGTATTAATGGTTAGCAATGGTGACGATGTTAAAATCGGTACGCCTGTAGTTGCTAACGCAAAAGTAACTGCTGAAGTGATTACTCACGGTCGTGGCGATAAAGTCAAAATCGTCAAGTTCCGTCGTCGTAAGCACTCGCGTAAGCAGCAAGGCCATCGTCAGTGGTTCACAGAAGTGAAAATCACTGGTATTAACGCATAATAGGAGTAACTAACTAATGGCTCACAAAAAAGCTGGTGGTAGTACCAAAAACGGTCGTGATTCAGAAAGTAAACGTCTTGGCGTTAAGCGTTTCGGCGGTCAATCTGTATTAGCGGGTAACATTATTGTTCGTCAGCGTGGTACTAAATTCCACCCTGGAAACAATATGGGTATTGGCCGTGATCACACTTTATTTGCATTATCTGACGGTAAAGTTCAGTTTGATGTTAAAAACAACAAGAAAGTCGTTAGCATCGTAGCTGAGTAATCAGCGCTAGCCATTTTTCTAATCTCTAAAAAAATCCCGAGCATCAAATGATGGTCGGGATTTTTGTTTGTCTAATTGATTTACAGCGTTTATGCAAAATAGGCTTCCAAATCGTCACTGCCACCAATGTGTTTACCGCCAATGAAGACCTGAGGCACGGTCTCACGACCAGTGACCGCTTTCAGTGAGGTAAGGGTAGCGCCTCGTCCTAATACGATTTCCTCATATTCAAATCCCTTCTCTGTCAGTAACGCTTTGGCTTTGACGCAAAATGGGCAACCTGGCTTGGTAAATAACGATGCGGCTTCCGGAACAACGGCATCCGGCGCAAGATACTTGAGCATGGTATCGGCGTCAGATACTTCAAAAGGATCTCCTGGTACATCTGGTTCAATGAACATCTTTTTAATAACGCCATCAACTACCAACATAGAATAGCGCCATGAACGCTTGCCAAAACCAATCGCTGATTTGTCTACAAGTAAGCCCATCTTATCTGTAAATTCGCCATTGCCATCCGGGATCATTGTAATGTTTTCGGCTTCTTGATCAGCCAGCCAAGAGTTCATGACAAAGGTATCATTGACTGAGATACACACAATCTCATCCACACCATGAGCATTAAATACTTTGGCAAGCTGGTTATAGCGAGGTAAATGGGTTGACGAACACGTCGGAGTAAAAGCGCCAGGTAATGAAAACACGACAACCGTTCGGTCATCAAAAATACGTTTACTGTCTAAGGTTTGCCATTCGTCATTGATGCGCACCGGCCATTGACACTCAGGTACTGGTTGTCCTTCACTATTGGGTAAGTTTAATGCACTCATCTTCAATTCCTTATATGTTATATTTGCTTGTCGTTAATGAGTATACGTACATTGTGCTTGAATGATAGTCAATTAAATCAATTACCCGGAACGAACAAATGAATCAGTACTAATCATCTTTTAAACATTCATGTATAATTAACGGTGTTTGAACAATTAGTGACTTCTAAATGAAATTTGTAGATGAGGCGGAAATCCGCGTTGAAGCTGGTGACGGTGGTAATGGTACAATCGGCTTTCGCCGCGAAAAATTCGTGCCGAAAGGTGGCCCTGATGGAGGCGATGGTGGTGACGGTGGTTCAGTGTATCTCGTTGCGGATGAAAACCTCAATACGTTGATTGATTTTCGCTTTGAGCGCTTCCATCGCGCTGAGCGAGGTCAAAATGGCCAAGGTAGTAACTGTACCGGTCGCGGTGGAGCAGACCTCGAGATCAAAGTGCCCATAGGTACCCGTGCGACAGATACCGAAACCTTAGAAGTACTTGGTGATTTGTTGCAACATGGACAGCGCCTAAAAGTCGCACAAGGCGGCTTTCATGGTCTAGGTAATGCGCGATTCAAAAGCTCAACTAACCGAGCACCGAGACAAAAAACCAATGGCACGCCTGGTGAAATTCGTAATTTGAAGCTTGAGTTGATGTTGTTAGCCGATGTGGGGCTACTTGGTCTACCTAACGCCGGTAAATCAACCTTTATTCGTTCTGTCTCAGCGGCTAAACCCAAAGTGGCTGACTATCCATTTACCACATTAGTCCCTAATTTAGGTGTTGTCAGACAAGATGCTCAGCGCAGTTTTGTTATTGCAGACATTCCAGGGTTGATCGAAGGTGCGGCAGATGGTGCTGGCTTGGGTATTCAGTTTTTGAAGCATCTTGAGCGTTGTCGAATCTTATTGCACATGGTCGATGTGATGCCTGTTGATCAAACTGATCCAGTTGAGAGCGCAAAAGCAATCGTTGCTGAGCTAGAAAAATACAGTCCGAAACTTGCCAGTAAACCGCGTTGGTTAGTGTGCAACAAGATTGATCTGATGTTACCGGAAGAGGCCGAAGTTTTGTGTGCATCCATTGCCGAAGCCTTAGGTGCTGAAAAACACTTCCAAATTTCTGCATTCCAAAAGATGAATACCGATGAGTTGTGTCGTGACATTATGGAATTCATCGAATCTTTACCGCCAGAAGAAATCGTTGAAGAAGACGAAGAAGTCGAATTCAAATGGGACACGTATCACTCAGAAGTACTCGAGAGCCACTCGGATGATGAGTGGGATGACGATGACTGGGATGAGGATGAAGATGATCATCCTAATGTGGTGTACACCCGCGAGTAATTATTGAATAACTAAAACCAGCGCGCCACTTTGCGCTGGTATTGCGCGTATTCTTCCCCGAACTTGTCCAATAATATTCGCTCTTCGGGCAAGATCTGAAAGCAATGCAGATAGGTCATCGCGCCTATAGCAAACAGGATAAAGCCTGTGTGCTGTAGATATAACCCACAAGCGATGATGCTCATCACAAAACTCAAATACATTGGGTTACGAGAAATCGCAAAGACATTACTTTGGACGATTTTAGCCGTGTGTTCAGGATGCATTGGATGCACGGTCGTTTGGTGCTTCTTAAATACGTACACGCCCATCACTGCTAAGGTCATGGCACTGAATAATACAAATCCTGCAAACAAATTAGCCATGACTTGTGGAAAACCAAAATGCGGAAATATCTCACGAGTCAGGTACATCCCTAAAATGGCCAAAATAGGTAAGATAACAGGTGGGATTTTGAGTTCAAGTGTGCGAAACATAAGTAATCATGGTCTTATCATTATTAGATACCGTACAATATAGTCAAATACTTATTAACAATGCAACTGTGAGTTTTTCATGAGCAAAATGTCGATAATTGTCGCAATGGCCCACAACCGTATTATTGGGGCAGATAATGATATGCCATGGCATATGCCGGCAGACTTAAAACACTTCAAAGCCACCACAATGGGCAAGCCTGTTGTCATGGGGCGCAAGACGTATGAATCAATAGGGAAGGCTCTACCTGGCCGTCGCAATATCGTGATTACAAGAGATAGCTCATATCAACTGAACGATGCTGATGTCGCGCAAGGTATCGATGACGCTTTGGCATTATGTGCAACCGAAGACGAGGTCATGATCATTGGCGGAGGCTCAATTTATGCCTCTTTAATCGAACATGCTGATACTTTGCATTTAACCTTTATTGATGTTGAAGTGGCTGGTGATACTGAGTTTCCTGATTGGCACCAATACGGACAGTGGCGAGAAGTCTCCCGTGTGGCACATCAAGCGGATGACAAAAATCCACATGACTATGAATTTGTGCAACTAGTTCGAGTGTAAATAGAGGGCTTCTAAAGCTTTGAGGCGTTCTTTTTTGGCGGGGTGAGTCGAAAACCACGATGTTTCTGCTGCATCAGGTATATCGTTCAAAAGCGTCGCAAGTGCTTCACTCATTAGGTTGGGCGAAAGCCCGGCTTTGCCTAAAAGTTGATGCGCATAGCTATCTGAGGCAAGCTCGAAGTCTTGACTGTGCTGGAACGCATATAGATTCACTATCGCCGCCAAAAAATCTTCAGAAATGCCTTCTTCTGCCCCAAAAATGACTGAAGCTATAGCAAGGCTACCTGAGACCAGCACAACCTGTTGCATAGAGTGGCGCTCTTCAATATGAGCAAGTTCATGGGCTAGTACTGCGACGACTAATTCTGGCTTTTTAAGCTTGTTAACTAAGTCATCCGTCACCACAATGGGGCCACCCGGGAAAGCGAGCGCGTTGGCGCCAATGGTATCTGAGGCATGAAAAAATAACTCAGGCCGAGAATCAATTTGGCTATGTCGATGCAACTCTTTGTACATCTCAATAATTTCTAAGCGTTTATCTACCTGAATGCGAGACGGTTCGAAATGCATCTTATTGATTCGGTTATACCCCATCTCTCCGATTTCACGTTCAAGTGACATGGGAATAAGATTGACCACAACAGGCGTGGCAAAGACCAACGCAAGACGTAAAGCAATAATCAGGAGAACAAAGGCACTCATCAGCAATAAAACATTACGCCAGGAAAATAACTCTAATGCAGCAATACCTCGCTGAACTTTATTTCGTTGTGAATTGACAAATGCCTCAGGTAACATGGATTCCGCAACAAAACTAGCGCCATTATCGAAGTAGATATGCCGCCCCTGAAACTCCCTAACTGACATTGGAATTTTTGCACCGGTTGATAAAATGAGTTGCTTATGTTTCCAGTCATAAGCAGCCGGAACGGTAACCGCAGATGCTGGAGCAAAGTATTTTCCACGGATCATTATAACCCCAACTCGATACCTTCAAAGTCGGCAAACTCTTCACCAATGGAGGATTGCTCTTTTTGTGCAGCACCGATGTAATCAGAAAAATCAGGGCTTGTTTGAGTGTGAATGTTGTCGCAAAGATAGCGAGATTTGCGTACTTGCGCCCATGGGATCGCTAATCCAATAGTACAGACGATAGCGACAATATTAGAGAACAAAATCCACAGAAGACGTGGAGAGGAAATACTTGATGAAAAAACGATCTTTTGGGCCAATTTTAAATTGCTAAACACCAGTTTGAGGCAACATACTCGATAGACCACATAAACTAAAAATAGCATTACATAGACAGCAAACACGCCAAGTGCAAAAGACGCTTCTGGTGGCACCATAAAACCGGCAATCAAGCCAAGAAATAAAAGCGGAGTAATTACTACAAGCACATACACCTTATAAAAAGCTCTGTAAGTTAATTCAACAGAGACTCTTTTACCGCCATAAGCCAAACCATTATATACATAATCAAAGGCTTTTTTGACAGCAACGGGTGCTAACAATCCAAGCGTAAATAGGGCGAGCAAAGGCATGATTTGGAAGGTTAAAAACGCGTCCCAATAATCGCCTCTAAATTGGAACCTAAGATTGCGATAGGAGGTGACTTTTGCATTAAACTCGAGTGATAGATTTATTAAATAAGGGATTGCGAAAAATAAAATAATGATTAGAAATATATAAATAGCTGGAAAAAAGGTCGCTGCTACATTTAACAATATTAAGGTTGCAACAACAATCAA
>JALRKK010000028.1 GCA_023268935.1 Glaciecola sp. | reverse complement strand
CTGCAATTAAGGCAAAATAACATGGTGACGGTGAACCTGTGGTCTGGGTTGCGACGGTCTACCAGACGGGTCGACTGTTGCTACCGTCATCGCATTGGGATCTGGAATTTCAGCTTTGATCGCATCATCTAACCATATTTTAAACAGCGTAAACGGCTCATCCGTTAATTGTGATTCATCCAAAGTAGCAAGTGTGTACTCACGACGATATTGATTGAATGTACTCATGGTTTACCTGTCCTAATCTTCGCCATAACCTAAACTGCGCAAAGCTCTTTCATCATCTGCCCAGCCTGATTTAACCTTGACCCATAACTCTAAAAATACTTTATGTTGAAATAGCTCTTCTAGATCACGTCGCGCATCAGAGCCGATAGTTTTGAGGTGTTTGCCCTGCTTGCCAATGACCATGCGTTTTTGCGTCTCACGTTCAACCAAGATCAATCCATTAATTCGATACACACCATTTTCAGTTAATTTGAATTGCTCAATTTCAACTGTGACCGAATAGGGTAACTCGTCTCCGGTATAGCGCATGAGTTTCTCTCGAATGATTTCTGCAGCCATGAAACGACTGGAGCGATCCGTCACGTATTCCTCAGGAAAATAAAACTCACTTTGCGGCAATTGCGCCATCACCAAATCACGCAATTCATTAATATATTTGTTGTTTTTGGCAGACACAGGGATAACATGGGCAAACTCAAATAAACTGTTAAGCCATTGCAAATGCGTCATCAGTTCGGTTTTATCTTGTACCTTATCGGTTTTATTGACCACAAGCCAAACCGGCAAACCGGATTCTTTGACTTTGTCTAACACCAGTTTGTCGTCGTCATTAAACCGCGTGCCTTCGACTACCATCAAAATCAAGCCGACTTCACCAAGTGAACTGGATGCTGCTCGATTCATAAAACGGTTGATAGTACGCTTTTCTTCGTTGTGAAGCCCCGGAGTATCCACATAAATGGCCTGTTGCTCACCCTCGGTATCGATCCCTAAAATACGATGCCTTGTAGTTTGTGGCTTACGTGAGGTTATACTGACTTTTTGCCCAATAATGCGATTGAGAATAGTGGACTTACCCACATTGGGCCGGCCAACAATCGCAACCATCCCGCACTGAGTTTGTGGTAATTCGTTTTGTGTGGTCATGATGGTCTCACTGATAATAATTCTAGCATTCGCTTGGCTGCCGCTTGCTCTGCTTTACGACGACTGCTGCCTACCCCCTCAACCGATTCTTGCAGTAATACACTTGTGCACCTCACAGTAAAGGTTTGCTTGTGTTCTGCACCGGTAATATCCACTACATCATATTCAGGAAGTGGGTGTTTTAGCGCTTGCAGATGTTCTTGTAGCTGAGTTTTGGGATCTTTGGGATTAAGCTTGGGATCGAGCGCTTCCAGTCTTGGTTCAAACCAGTCTAGAAGCATGGTACGACATGGTTCCATGCCACCATCTAGATAAATGGCGCCGATAATGGCTTCAACCATGTCTTCAAGTATTGACGTGCGGTTTTTACCTCCGCTTTTTAACTCTCCACTACCAAGAGATAGATACTGACCTAGGGATTTTTCACGAGCCACTTCGGCAAGCGTCTCTCCCTTCACAATAGATGAGCGCATCCGAGTAAGTCGACCTTCGGCTGTTTTGGGGAAAGTATTAAATAGATAATCTGCTATCACCATGCCCAACACCGCATCGCCCAAAAACTCAAGGCGTTCGTTATTGGGCTGACCAGCCGATTTATGTCTAAGCGCTTGTTCGAGCAATTGAGGGTTATTAAACTCATACCCAATTGTTTTCATTAATATTGTTAGCGGCTCAATGCCGGGGGTATTTGCCTTTTGTGGGGCTTTTTTCATTGAATACCGCCGATACGGTGAAAACGTACACCCGATGGGATCCATGTAGGTAAGATGTCCGCTTCCGTTCGGTCAAAATCAAAACTCATCCAAATAGCGACAGCTTTGCCGACCAGGTGCTCTTCTTTTACAAATCCCCAAAACCGCGAATCTCGAGAATTATCGCGATTGTCACCTAAGACAAAATATTCGCCTTCTGGAACTACCCATTCATCTAATGCCGTACCAGGTTGGCGATAAAACTGCGCAGGCGACGCACTGTAAATTGGATGCTGTAAGATATCATGTGTGCCCTCACCCAGTTGTTCGGTAAAGCGATTGAGCGGGACTAAATTTTGTGAAAACTCTGTATTCTCTACAGGTTCTAAATCAACCAAGAAAGGTTTTGCGCAATCGTTACCTGTAGGACATGCCGGTACCACAGTGATTTGCTTTTGACGATAAAAAATGCGATCTCCTGGTAACCCAACCACTCGCTTAATATAATCTAATCGCGTATCCGGTGGATATTTGAATACCAAAATATCGCCGCGTTTGGGATCATTGATGTCATAAAACTTGGTTCGTGTAATCGGGTCGCGTAAACCGTAGGTGTATTTTTCAACCAAAATAAAATCGCCTTCCAACAAGGTTGGCATCATTGAACCAGACGGGATCTGAAACGGCTCGTACAAAAACGAGCGAAGCACCACAATAAACGCAATGATTGGAAATATTTGATGCGCGGTATCAACGATGTAGGGCAACTCTGGCTCTTGTTTCAATTCAGAGACCGCAACCCCCATTGCAGATGCCGCAGCCTCACGACGTTTAGGCGCAAAATAAAAGTGATCAATAAGCCATATCAGACCCAGACCTAGCGCTAAACACGTGAGAAAAATTGAAAACAATTGAGCCATTATTTACCTACCTTGAGTACTGCTAAAAACGCATCCTGTGGTAACTCAACATTCCCCACTTGTTTCATGCGTTTTTTACCCTCCTTTTGTTTCTGGAGAAGTTTCTTCTTACGACTGACATCACCACCATAACATTTGGCGATAACGTTTTTACGTAACTGTTTGACCGTGCTTCGTGCGATAACATGGTTGCCAATCGCAGCTTGAATCGCAATATCAAACATTTGGCGCGGGATCAGCTCGCGTAATTTTTCGACAAGTTCACGTCCGCGGTATTGTGCATTTTCTTTATGCGTTATGACCGCTAGGGCATCAACGCGTTCTCCATTAATTAATATATCTAGACGACACATATCCGCGCTTTGGAATTTTTTAAAGTTGTAGTCTAATGAGGCAAATCCACGTGAAGTGGATTTGAGTCGGTCAAAGAAATCCAACACGACTTCTGCCATCGGTAACTCATAGGTGACGGCAACTTGCTTACCATGATAAGCCATATTAGTCTGTGAACCCCGTTTCTCGACACATAAAGTAATGACATTACCTAAGAATTCTTGTGGTACCAAAATATTAGCCTCAACAATGGGCTCTCGGATTTCTTCAATATCATTGATTGGCGGCAACTTAGATGGATTATCAACGTATACGGTCTCACCTTTTGTGGTAATCACCTCGTACACAACCGTAGGAGCAGTGGTGATCAAATCTAGATCGTACTCACGCTCCAGTCGCTCTTGGATAATTTCCATATGCAACATGCCCAAGAAGCCGATGCGAAAGCCAAAACCCAGAGCAGCTGAGCTTTCTGGCTCATAAAAGAGTGATGCATCATTGAGACTGAGTTTAGCCAGTGCGTCACGAAAATCTTCATATTCGTCAGACGATACAGGGAACAATCCAGCATATACCTGAGGTTTGACTTTTTTGAATCCAGGTAAGACCTCGCTTGCTGGTTTGTTCGCTAGCGTGATGGTATCACCCACCGGTGCTCCGTGAATTTCTTTGATACCGGCAATCACAAAGCCCACTTCGCCACTGCGGATAACGCCTGTGTCGTTTTGTTTTGGCGTAAAAATACCTACCTTATCACAAATATGGGTCTGCCCATTTGACATGATTTGAATCTTGTCTTTAGCTTTTAATTCACCATCAATAACACGAACCAAAGATACAACACCCTGATAATTATCAAACCACGAATCAATAATTAACGCTTTTAGTGGCGCGTCAGGATCGCCTTCTGGAGGAGGAATTTTGGCGACGATTTCTTCTAAGACTTCGTCAATGCCAATACCCGTTTTGGCACTACAACGCACAGCATCGAGTGCATCGATGCCGACAATATCTTCAATTTCTTCTGCAACACGCAGAGGATCAGCTTGGGGTAAGTCAATCTTATTCAGGATTGGCACTACCTCAAGATCCATTTCAATCGCAGTATAACAGTTGGCCAGCGTTTGGGCTTCAACGCCCTGTCCAGCGTCAACGACCAACAAGGCGCCTTCACAAGCAGCCAACGAGCGCGATACTTCATAGCTAAAATCGACGTGTCCAGGCGTATCGATAAAGTTCAATTGATACGTCTCACCATCATTCGCGGTGTAATTTAAGGTCACGCTTTGCGCCTTAATCGTAATACCTCGCTCACGCTCCAAATCCATCGAATCGAGTACTTGTGCTGCCATTTCCCGCTCTGATAAGCCACCACAGTGTTGAATCAAACGGTCAGAAAGAGTTGACTTGCCATGGTCAATGTGGGCAATGATGCTGAAATTACGGATATTTTTATGAAGCATATTGTTGTAACAAAACTCAATTTATCAAATTAACGCTATTTTATCGGTTTACAGGGCTAAAAGCGACAAAATTAGTCTTTTGTTACATTATCTGATAATTGTGAGATAGGGATTTGTGCGCTCTTTTGTACACCTTGTTCAGGTAGAACATGACACAGTTGTGGCGCAAATTTGTCTTCATGTGTTTTGAGGTAGACTTTAATCATTCGATACACAACGAAGGTGGTCATTAAAGCAAAGATAAGTGCGATCAATTCATTCCCTAAAAGGCTATCAACAAAAACGGTGGGAAGGGCAACGACCACACCAACAAACCATAATAAAGGCAATGTGTACACTAAGAAAGAAGCCAACAAAATATGTTGTTCACGTATGCCCAACGACACTTTTTGCCCAAGCGAAACCGGCTGCTCTGTTGCAAAATACAACACATCCGCTTTAGGTGTAAAATACTCAGCAAGTGCACTCGTCCCACAAGATGACTTAACGGCGCAAGTGCCACACGTAGTTTTGACTGAGGTCTGCACTGCAATGACTGTTTTACCATCAGGGGTCGTCTCAATCGCCTTGATAATGCCTTGTTCTTCCAACATTTAGGGTTTAGTCCTAATATACTGCATAATCGTATTAGCTGTCTGTGCAGGGATCTTACCGATCACCGTCACCTGAACATTATCCTTCACTCGCGCCAAAAAGGTATCCGATTGGTTGCGTAATAACACATCTTCCTGTGCCACTTCTCCTGAAGGTTGCAAATAAACGGAAACATCGACTAATCCATCAGAAAGCAACAAATGTTCGACTAATTCTCCAGTAATGCCCAGTCGAGTTACACGTTTTTTAACCTCTTGCATCCCCACTGGAAGTTTGCTAATTGTCCACTGCAAAGTGAAATTTTTGGACGGATTGAGATGTTGAACAGGAGGCAACGTGCCTCGATCAACTTGAGCAAAATCTGGATGTGCTATATCTGTTACATTGAGGTGTGTGACCTGAACTAGTTCTAACAACTCCCCTTCTAAGGTGAACGTTGAAAATTTAAGTGGCAGGAAACTCGCCTCATCTAGCCACAAGGCATAGCTATAACGCGATTTATCTTTACTCACAATGCGCAATTGATGGGTGCTTAAGCCTGCCACGCGGGCACGCCCAACATAGATGACATCATACGCTTGAGAGAAAGCTTCGGGAGCGTGTAATAGGTTATGTGGCAATAGGCCTTTCACATATTCTTGAGACAAGGTATAAGCAGGCTTGTCTGCTTCAAAATAACTGACCTGTTTGCCAAACCGAATTATCTGAGCGCCTGGTCCGTTAAGCTCATTGAGTAGCTCAACACGCTCACCATCCAGTGTGCCTCGTCGCCATACATAAGGTATCGGCTCACTGCCGGGACGATAGACGATCAAAGACATATCATAGTTAGTTTGCTCCATTGCCTTAACTAGCTTTGATAACGCATACTCTGCCGTCATTGCTGGCTTAGACTCATCCAGAGCGACTGTACTGGTATCATTCGAATGGGTCTGAGAATGACCTGCAAAACTTAAAGATACGATAGTTAAAAATAAGAAACTCAAATCCAAAAATTTGGATTTGAGTTTAAGAGTCTTTTTCATAAAACCTCAGAATCATTTCAGCTATGGTTGCTGCTCAGGCTCTTCTGTCTCGTCGCTCACAGTATTGCGTTGCAATTGTTGTTTATGGTCAACGAGTAACGCGTTTATTCGTTTCCGTTGCTCAACTACAGCTTGTCTATCCGGATTTGCAATATTGCGAGTTTGCGACAAACTAACCGGTGCAAGCGCACCTTGAGGACCAGATGTTGGCGCCGTCATAAAGGGTTGCACGTCAGTTTGATTATAGTTTTGCACACCCAGAATCATTACAGCCGCCACGCCAGCTGCCACTGCAAACTGAGAGGATTGTTTGAACAAGGTAACAACGTTGTCTTTTAGCGTTTTGCGTTTTGAGCGAGGGGCTAAAACCGTTGGCTCATCGTCTAACGCATCAGCAATGCGGTCAAGCAAGCTATTATCCGCAACCGTCACGGATTCACCACGCATAACATCACCAATAGTATGATAGCGTTGCCACTTTTGCAGCATCATATCATCAGAGTAAACATCGTCTAGTGTCAAGCTATCAGTAGCCTGCATTTGTCCATCGACCAATGCTGATAACTGTTCTTGCTTATTACCCATAGTTAATCCTATTAATTAAGCATTATTCATCAAAGGCGCAATCACTGCGTCAATTGCTTCCCTTGCTCTGAAAATCCGCGAGCGCACTGTGCCAACAGGGCACTCCATGACACTAGCAATATCTTCATAACTCATTCCTTCCATCTCTCTAAGCGTAATTGCCATACGCAATTCATCCGGAAGTTTATCAATAGCTTGATACAAATATTTTTCAATTTCTTTGGTCAACAAACTGCGTTCTGGGGATGAATTCTCATGGAGTGCATCAGCACCATCATAGAACTCAGCTTCCTGGGCATCGACATCACTAGCAGGTGGCTTGCGTGATTGCGACACCAAATAATTCTTCGCACTGTTTACCGCTATGCGATATAACCATGTGTAAAACGCACTCTCACCACGAAAATTAGGTAGAGCTCGGTAAGCTTTGATAAAAGCTTCCTGCGTCACATCTGCTACATCACCCGAATTCTTCACATAACGAGCAACTAAACTACTCACTCGATTTTGGTATTTTAACACCAACAAATTAAAGGCTTTCTTATCGCCTTGTTGCACTTTGTCAACAAGTTGTTGGTCAGTCAACTGCTCGCTCATTCGAGCCCATACTCCTATAGTTTGTGTTATCCAGGCCTCGTCCAAGCACTGTTTTTGACTAATATATTCACCTTAAGTTCAACAAAAAGCACCTTTTTTTGAAAAAAAATCCTAAACACTTGCGATTTTGCCGGTTTAATTTACTATTGAGCCCTCATTTTTGATGGGTTTATCGAGGATTTGTTCAGTGTCTGTACAACACAATTGCGATGTATTGATCATTGGTAGTGGTGCTGCGGGTTTGAGTTTGGCATTAAGTGTGGCCGACGCTAGCAATGTGATCGTGTTGAGTAAAGCAGATGTCACCGAAGGCTCAACGCGTTATGCGCAAGGCGGAATTGCAGCGGTATTTGACGAAAAAGACTCTGTAGAATCTCATGTACAAGATACCCTAATTGCCGGAGCTGGCTTATGTGATGAGGAATCTGTACGTTTCACCGCATCTCACGCTAAAGAGTCAATGGAGTGGTTAATTGCCAAAGGCATGCCTTTTGACCGACGTAATGAACCAGGTAAAAACTCTGAGTATCACCTAACCCAAGAAGGTGGTCATTCTCATCGACGTATTTTACATGCTGCAGATGCTACCGGCGTTGCCGTACAAGACACCTTAGTTGACGCGGTAGCTCAGCATCCAAATATCCATCTTTTTGAAAAATACAACGCAGTTGATTTGATCATGTCTAAACACCGTGATGCTCATGCCCTCGGTGCCTATGTTTATAATCGCAAAACCAAACATATTGATGTAATCCAAGCGCGTTTCGTTATCTTAGCGACCGGAGGCGCATCAAAAGTATACCAATATACTTCTAATCCAGATGTGGCCAGTGGCGATGGCATTGCAATGGCTTGGCGGGCGGGATGTCGCGTGGCCAACATGGAGTTTAATCAATTTCATCCGACCTGTTTATATCACCCCGATGCAGGTAATTTTTTGATAACCGAAGCATTGCGTGGCGAAGGGGCCAAATTAGTTCACCCTGATGGCACCCCATTTATGCACAAATTCGATGAGCGAGGAGATTTGGCGCCACGTGATATTGTCGCAAGAGCCATCGATTTTGAAATGAAACGTCTCGGTGCAGATTGTATGTATCTCGACATTTCACATCAACCAGCGGATTTTATTGTTAGCCACTTCCCCAATATCTACCGCAAGTGTCGCTCTCTTGGGATTGATATAACGCAGCAACCTATTCCTGTTGTGCCCGCAGCGCATTACAGTTGCGGCGGGATTGTAACTAACCGCAATGCACAAACAGACATAAGCAATGTCTACGCTGTAGGTGAGGTCGCGTATACTGGGTTACATGGCGCGAATAGAATGGCATCAAATTCATTACTTGAATGCATTGTTTATGCGCGTTCCGCAGCTGAACATATTTTGCCACAGCTAGCCAATGCGCATCACAGCGAAGTTATTCCTTCGTGGGATGAATCGCGAGTCACCGATTCTGATGAGGAAGTCATCATCCAACACAACTGGCATGAGTTACGTTTGTGTATGTGGGATTATGTTGGCATTGTGCGAACGGACAAACGTCTGCAACGGGCCTTGCGTCGAATTGAGCTACTACAACAAGAAATTCACGAATACTACAGCCATTTTCGCATCAGTAATAATTTACTCGAACTGCGTAACCTGGTAACCGTCGCACGTTTAATTGTACTGTGTGCCATGCAACGCAAAGAATCTCGTGGCTTGCATTACAACTTAGATTATCCAGACACGCTAGCTTCGTCATCTCCAACTATCTTATCTCCATGCGCATTGGCCAAGTCGACTTCGACCACAAAATAAGGTCGATGCGTTTGCGTTACCATACCCCCTTCAGGTAACCCAAGTAAGACAGTTCTGTGACTATCTTGCATTTGATGCAAGGTAATTCGATTGGGAAGCGGGATAAAATCGGTAAATTGGACCGTACAATTGATTGGCAATCTAGGGATCTCTTGCGACCATGTTTGCGCAATTTCAGACAAGGCTCGAGCCTTGCTCCACATACCGTGAATAATAGGCTGTTTAAAGCCGAACCAACGCGATAGCCAAGGATACAAATGTATAGGATTGTAATCGCCTGATATTGTCGCGTATTTCCTTCCCAAATCCGCGGGCAACGCACACATTGTTTGCTTATATGCCACAGAATCCGTTTCAGGAATAGTGATTTTTGTTGGAGCATAGGCTGGAATATCATCGCTGTGACAACGATGTTTCGCTCTGGATAAATAATGCGATTCAAGGTTGAAAATCACGTTTTTTGATTGGTCAGTTGCTTGTGTAATGACGGTGAATACCCAGCCTCGTTTTTGCTCCCAAAGTTGTCCAAACTCACACCTAATTACTAACGTTTCACCGCATTTAGGTAGACGTGTGTAATGCATGAAATTACTCATATGCACCAGCCCCATCGCAGCAAAAGGCTGAGCGGGATTGAGGATCAACGGAGCTTGTGCTTGCAAAGTGTACATTGCTAAATAAGCTGGATGAAGGTATTGAGATAGTGCTTGTGGCCAGTTAAAGGCATCATGGTATAGCTGAAGATGGTTAGCACGAGTCGAAAGGTTAAGAGTTTCTCTGTGATGTGTTTTTGGCAAGGATGGCGCGATGAGTCCTTTTGCAACAGCAGGATGGGATTGTTTAAAAAAATATTTTAGCACTGCTCACCTGTGGTGGTTGGATTGTTTTATTATTTTGGTCAAGCGACGATACGTGCGGTTCGAGCATTGCCACCTAGTCAAGATAATAAAATATTGATTGCTTGTTACAACATCCTCTAATTCGAGCCAAATAATCTCCTGTAGAAAACGGCTAGACCTCATTATACGCACTCTAGCGCCTTGATAGATCAGGTAAGGTTGTCGCTTGCCCTGCAGAGGATAGCATATGAATAAACGTTCAATGTGGAGGGTGAGGAAAATTGGCCATGCAAACCAAGCACAAGCAATGAGGCGTCGCGGTTCAGGAGCCTCGACGCTCACGCTGATTATACTTTAACCCGTGCTAGGATGTGATCAACCATACCAGCAAGTTCTTTGTCTTCACATGTCTGATGACCCATAAACCAAGCAAACAAATCTGGATCATCACAAGTAAGCAAACGCTCAAAAACGAGTTTGCCCTCATCATCTAGATCGGGAAAACCCTGCTCTACAAATGGTAAAAACAAAACATCGAGTTCTAACATGCCACGACGACAAGCCCATTTGAGTCGATTGAGTCTTTTTTCAGTAAACATAGTATCTCTAATGAATTACAAATCGGAACTAGTATACCAAAAAACACTTTAGAATCAGCAGTGCTTTGGTCTAGTTTGAAAAAAACTTGCGTTAAAGATTGAATTTCCCAGTTTCAACCCAATTCTAATAGTGTTTTTAAGGAGACTATTATGCCATGCACTCACTCTCAACTCGAACAAACCTGGTCTGGCGCAGTCCAAGGTTATAGTGTGATTCAGATCAGCGGAGAGGAGCGCGTCAAGTATTTACAAGGCCAAGTCACTTGTAACGTGGCAGCGTTACCCGATGCACAAGCCTGTTTAGGTGCCCATTGTGATTTTAAAGGTAAAACATGGGCCGTCTTCGTCCTCGCAAAATTAGATGATAAGCTATTACTCATTGCACCATCTAGTGCAGCGCTCGCCTCAATGGCGGAGCTCAAAAAATACGGTGTCTTTTCAAAAGTAGAAATAGAAGACGTTTCATCTCAATGGGAGTTTGCCGCCACCAAACAATCGCAAACGGCTCTGGATGCTTGGCAGGTATCTGAACGTACTTCAGATATTTCTATCACACTACCAGACAATCTGACCCTGTCTCTCATTCAGCGACCCGCCACAATCGACGTAACGTCTTTATTTAACGCGACGCTCATACAACAAGGGATCGCTTTTGTTGCTGATGACACAATCAGCGAATACGTGCCACAAATGTTCAACATGCAATGCATTGCCAACGCTATTGACTTCAAAAAAGGCTGTTATATGGGGCAGGAAGTCGTAGCTCGAACCAAGTATCTTGGCAAAAATAAACGCGCTGGTTTTATCATCTCCAGTACCCAGTCTATCGCATTAAACCATGGAGCTATATTGGAGTATGCTATTGGTGAAAACTGGCGCAGAGCGGGCGCAGTGTTGAATCACAGTCAGCTGTCTGATGCGACGTTTGCCATGGCTGTTTTGCCAAATGACCTCGCTCATGATACTGTGCTAAGGTTGAAAGACGAACCTGATGTAACGTTTTCTATCGAAGCGTTGCCTTATAGACTCGAAGAATAACTTTTAATACAGGAAATATAACTGAACATGATTATTGCCCCCAATACTGTTGTTACCATGCATTATTCCGTCGCGACACAAGACGGCACCGAAATCGATTCATCACGCAATGGTAATGCTGAACCTATGGTGCATTTGCAAGGTAGTCAGTATCTCATCAAAGGATTAGAAGATGCACTTGAAGGTAAGATAAAGGGCGACACGTTTGCCGTTGATGTTGAGCCAGCCGATGCTTATGGAGAACGTCATGAGCAACTGGTACAAACGGTCCCTAAAGAACTATTTGGGGATAATGAAATCAAAGTGGGTACGACCTTTCGCGCGCAAACCGACGAAGGTGAGCAAACTGTTATGGTCATTGATGTCAACGAAGGTGAAGTCGTGGTCGATGGTAACCACCCCTTAGCTGGTGTGAGTTTGGTCTTCAATGTTGAAGTGCTTGACGTGCGCGCCGCTACAGAAGAAGAAATTGCTCATGGCCACGCTCATGGCGCAGGGGGTTGTGGTCACAACCACTAAACCTTGTCATCGACTCAGCTAACAAAAAAGAGCCTGAACATATTCATCGTTCAGGCTTTTTTAGAGGTTACTAGGAATATTAAACCGCTTCGTCGTTTTGCTCACCGGTGCGAATGCGAATGGCTTGCTCGACGTTGTAAACAAAGATTTTACCGTCTCCGATTTTGCCTGTTTGTGCAGATGACACAATAGCCTCAATCGCACGATCTGCAGCATCGTCAGTCACGACAATTTCGATTTTCATTTTCGGCAAAAAGTCCACCTGATATTCTGCACCGCGGTACAATTCAGTATGTCCTTTTTGACGTCCAAACCCTTTGACTTCACTGACGGTCATGCCGTTAATGCCAACATCAGCTAGCGCTTCACGAACATCATCCATTTTGAAAGGTTTGATGATAGCTTCAATTTTTTTCATGTGTGTTCTCACTCATCATAGATAGTCGGGATAGGTACCCGTTTGTGTTGTGTATTTTGATAAATCGCAATCAGTCTGTCTGCCACTTCAGGCTCAACTTTACGGCCCTCTAGGAAATCATCAATTTGATCATAACTGAGGCCAAGTGCTTGCTCGTCCGCCAACTGTGGGTTAAGCGATTCTAAATCCGCTGTAGGCGCTTTGTGAATAACCTGTTTCGGAGCGCCCAAATATGCAGCGATTTGACGAACTTGGCGTTTATTCAAGCCAAACAGCGGGGCCAAATCACAAGCTCCATCGCCATATTTTGTGTAAAAACCCGTAATATTTTCTGCGCTGTGATCAGTACCTAAGACTAACCCATTTAGCATACCAGCAATTTCGTATTGCACAACCATACGAGTACGAGCTTTAACATTTCCTTTGACAAAGTCTACTTTGGTCGCCGAATCGGGCAACAAATTTACATCGTTTAGTGCCTGAGAGGTTGCATTATGGATCCCTTCAACACCCGCTTGGATATTAACTGCCACTTGATGCGTAGGCTGAATGAAGGCAATACTGTCCTGCGCGTCCGCTTCGTCTGCTTGGGTATCATAAGGTAAGCGAACCGCTACAAAAGCAAAGGATTGTTCAGGTCGTTCTGCGTTAAGTTCGTCTACGGCAAGTTGCGCCAAACGCCCTAGAGTACATGAATCAATTCCACCGCTGATCCCTAACACCAAATGCTTACATGGTGATGCAAGAAGTTGTTGTTTGATAAATGATACACGGCGTTTGACTTCAAAGTCAGGATCAATTTGGGGAAGAACACGCATTTCTGCGATAATTTCGCTGGCGATCATAACCATTCCTGTATTGTTTAACTCAAACCAAAACTAGGCTTTAGCCTTGTTTTTATAGGTATTTATTGTTAACTAAGTCTACTTTCTAGCATACCTAAAAAGCATGCATATTGCATTAATATTATAGATGCAATTGAATCAATTCTTAAATACTAAAAAACAGGAGTAATGTATGAAACGTCAACGTGGCCTAACACTTATCGAAATCATGATCACTATCAGCATACTCACTATTGCAATTACTCTTGTAGTGCCTGGCACGCAAAGTTTGTTGTTACAGCAACGCATTATTGCTTCGTTAAATGCGACAAGTGCCTCTTTACAGTTTGCCAAAAGTCATGCAATCACTCAGATGACGGATGTGAGTATTTGTCCTACGGTAGATTATACTAGCTGTGTAACAGATTGGGGGCAAGCCAAGATGATCTTTGTCGACACCAATGGTAATAATCAAAGGGATGCGACAGAAACATTGTTGCAAACACTTTCTATAGTGCCTTTTGGCGTTACACTAACAAGCTCAAGTGATGTCGTAAGGTTTTATATGAGTGGCTTAAGCGCATCACCAAGTACCGTTTTGTTTTGCGATCAATCTGAGGATAATCAATATGCTCGAGCCATATTTATTTCCTTGCAAGGACGGATTTCTACAAGCCTAGATAGCGATAATGACGGCATTTATGAAACCAATTCGGGTGTGAACTTGAGCTGTTCTGACTAATTTAATCACACTGCCAACAATATTCATCCCCAGCAATGACATCATCATTATTCCGATCCCAAGCCTGACGACCGTCTGAAAAATAATACAACGCACCCGTATTTGCATTCGCCGCAGAGCTTACAGGTGTCGCTTTGAGGCTATAAGTTTGTCCTTGGCTGCCAACACTGTTAATACTCAATTCGTAAAGTTTATTCGCTGCAGCTTCGTTACTGGGTGAATATGCATGAAAAATGGCAGGTGCCCCAGTATCCGTAGAATCGCTCGCAGCCTTTGCATAACTAAACTGACTGGCACGGTGACGCTCTAGAGCTGCCGCCAAAGACATCAAATCAGCTTGAGCTGCTGCACGACCCGCGTTTTGAGTAAAAGTTTGGTAATTAGGGAAACCAACTGTGGCAATGATCCCAATAATGGCAATCACAACCATCAATTCAATCAAGCTAAACCCCGTGACTTTTAAGCTACTCATAAGCACTACCTCTCTATACTTTTATAGTAGACTTTGGTTACTGACGTTCGATATCAGTGCGCCAAGATTGTTGTTGTACACGTTCAAAACGGCCATAAATATTGCGAACTAAGCAGGCAAACTCGCCTTGGCATGCAATTTCATTGCCGTCATTATCATATTCAAACACAGCTGACTCGCACTCTGCTCCTAAACAGACCACTGGGGTCACTATATTTTCAATCAAAATTTTGGTATCCGGTGCAATCCCTGTTTGACTTAACTGTGCCGAGCGATCATACGCATCAATAGTGTCATCACTGTCTAAATCCGTAACCGCATTGGCTGTTAATAGATCGATGAGATAAGCTCTGGAATTCCCCGTTGGCGGTGCACATTGACTATCGCTTCCAGCTGAGGGAATGTAAGTGGTAAAAAATATTTGATAATCCAGTAATAATGGCGAGGAAAAAACTTTTTCACCATTTCGAGTGAGCGCTAAGCGCCAGCCGTTTTTGCTGTGTAGCTCACTTATCGCGTTTTCTTGAACTAAGTTGTCGCTTGAGGTTAATAAGTGATCGGTTGCGTCATACAAATCTGAATCCCTTAACACCGAGTCAAAGAAACGAAAACGACC
>JALRKK010000012.1 GCA_023268935.1 Glaciecola sp. | reverse complement strand
ACGAGTAGAGATGCCCGGCCTAGCATGGCGACAGATGCCGCTAAGTTAGTACATAAGGTAGATTTGCCGACACCGCCTTTTTGATTAAATACGACCCATTTCATGCCCGTTTCCTTTTATTGACATTGTTATACAGAAAATACAAATGTTAGACTTAGCCTTAATACGTAACTATAAGTAGTTTGCCTTTGAAAAAGGCATATTAATTATGAATAGTGAGCATAATTTAGAGGTGATATGAAAATTTGGGTCGATGCGGATGCTTGTCCGGTGGCAATTAAAGAGATTCTGTTTAAAGCGTCTCAGCGTACTTCAGTGGCATTGACCTTGGTGGCCAATCACTATTTAAAAACACCGCCCACACCGTGGATTACCTCTATGGTAGTGGAAAGCGGATTTGATGTGGCCGATGACGAAATCGTCAAGCGCGTGGAAGCTGGGGATTTGGTGATCACCAGTGATATTCCGCTCGCGGATGAAGTCATTACCAAAGGCGCCCAAGCCTTGAGTCCTCGTGGTGAATTACATACAAAAGAAAACATCAAGAGTCGGCTGAATATACGCGATTTTATGGATACGATGCGCGCATCAGGTGTGCAATCTGGTGGACCACCACCGTTAGGTCAGCAGGACAAACAAGCGTTTGCGAATCATTTGGATCGGATTTTGGCAAGGCGTTAGCAAGACATTTGCAAATTATCTAGTTTCTTTTTACATTAGAGCTTGAAGATAAGTATAAAAACAGGACAGTTTATGTATCGCATTGTATTTTTAAGCTTTTTATGGCTAGCCATGGTCACATTGAGCCCCTATTCCAAGGCGCAATCGCCAGCATTTGAGCAAGGTCGCGTGATCACTGACATGCCGGCTGTCCTACCATTTAAAGAACGCATTGAGCCCATCAATGCTATGCTTCAAGAACGCCTGGATACGTTATTGCCTGAGTTAATGGCCGAGTCAGATATTGATATGTGGCTCGTTATCAACCGTGAATACGGAGAAGATAAACTTTTTTATACCCTAGTGCCACAGCCAACCTTTGCCGCGCGTCGCACGACTATCTTGGTGTTTGCTAAAACCGATGATGGTGTAGAGCGCTTTAGTGTCAGTCGCTATGCCATTGGTGATACCTACCCAACTGTATGGGAGGGCGGTTCATTGGAACAACAATGGGCGCGTCTTGCTGAAGTGATTGCACAGCGCGATCCCGATCGCATCGGTATTAACATCAGTCGTGATTGGCCGATGGCGGATGGCTTATCGGCAGGTCTAGAGCAGTTATTGCGTGAGGCATTACCGCCAAAATATGAAGAGCGCTTGGTAAGTGCTGAAAAGCTTGTGTTGCGTTGGCTTGAAACCAGAAGTCCCCTCGAACAACAAATCTATCCGCATGTAGTGAATATTGCTCGAGCTGTGATTGCGGAAGGTTTTTCAAATAAAGTCATTACTCCAGGAAAAACGACGACCGATGATGTGGCTTGGTATCTTCGTAATCGCTTTGAAGAATTACAGCTTCGGCCATGGTTTCAGCCTTATGTGAATATTCAGCGTCGCGGCGATGCTACCACTCAAGACGATGTGTTTATGGGCAAAGAAGGCATTGTCATTATGCGCGGAGATATACTGCATACGGATGTGGGCATTTGTTATCTCAATCAATGCACAGATACGCAGGAAATGGCCTATGTGTTACAGCTGGGCGAAACTGACGCACCACAAGGTCTCAAAGATGCCATGGCGATTGGCAATACATGGCAAGATATTTTGACCGGCGAGTTTGTAACGGGGCGTACAGGCAATGAAATTCTCGCTGCGACCCAAGAAAAAGCCACAGCGCAGGGTATTTTTAGTTCTACTTATACGCATCCCATTGGTTTCGTCGGTCATGCCTCGGGACCCACCATTGGCATGTGGGATAATCAAGGACCCACCCCGATTCGCGGTGATTATCCACTATATCCTGACACTGCATACGCGATTGAGGGGAACATCAAGACCCAAGTGCCTGAATGGGATGATCAATGGGTACAAATTAAACTCGAGCAAAGCGCTTTGTTTGATGGTGAGAAAGTGTGGTATCTCGCAGGTCGTCAGACCCACTGGCATTTGGTGCACTAGCCACAAAATTACAAAAGCTTACAAAGCTTTACAAAGTACTACTGTATTAAAGCGCTCCAATTACCCACAATAATCATGAACTAAATCAGTTTGAGCAATCTGAACTATCCATAATTCCACTTCTTAGGACATGATTTACTGTGAAAAAAATGACATTACTCACGGCGCTTGTATTGAGCCCGTTGTCGGTAGCTGAGCCAATGCCCCTGCCTTTTAATTACCTTCAGGGTGGAGTCACACAAATTGAGTTTGCTGATATCCCACAGTTTACCGCTCAAGGATTCGAAGTCATTGCGAGTAAACGCCTGGGCTATGATTTTTTTGTTGAAGGCACCTACTTTGATACAAAAGATAACAAGTTTGGTGAGCAATTTACGGCCGATAAATGGGAGGCATCTATCGGTTACATTCAACTAATTTCATCGGCAACACACATTGATTATCAGCTAGGTTATGGTGAGATCGATTTGGGTTTGAGTAATGGGATAGAGGCAATTTCAACTGGCACTGAGTATCTTATGTTAGAAACCAATGCTCGGCACATGCTATCTCATGACTGGGAAATTTTCGCAGGATTAGAATGGCAGTTTTGGCGGGAAGGCAGTGACCAAAAAGCCTACAATCTTGGCGTGCAAAAATACTGGGGCAGTTTAATTGGCGGTGTTAAGTATACCAAGTATTCAGACTCGGAAATATTTGGAGTCTATGGGCGTTATGTATTTTAGTCTACGTGATGTGAAGAGATGTATATCAAAGGCACACAAGTTACAGGGTGAGTCATCACACTCAACCGTTAGTGCAAATAATCATAATGCCTGTCCGGATTATAATGGAAGCTCTTTTTCGGGTTATATGGCGTAAAGTTTAAGTACTTTCCTTCTTTACAGATCTCTTGGATTTTACGCCAGTACTCTGCGGTCATGATTTCGCCATGGAGCTCCTTTAGGATATCTTTATGCACTTTGCGTCCAATAATAAAGTGCTCAAACTGCTGCGGAAAGACATCGTTTGGTGCCACAGATAAAGTATCAAGCACATATGGATCGTCGGTGACCGGCAAATCACGAAAATTGCGCTCATCCATGTAACATATCTCATCATAGTCATAAAAAATCACCCGCCCATGGCCAGTAATTCCGAAGTTTTTGTGAAGCATATCGCCGGGGAAGATGTTGGTTAGGGCGATTTGCTTGATGCATAAACCCAGCTCATCAATCGCATGACGAATTTTGTCTTCGTCGGTTTCTTGATTGAGATACAGATTCAGCGGTGTCATTTTACGTTCAATATACAGATGCGTAATGGTCAGTGTATTGCCTTCAATGATCAGACTCGATGCACAGGTGTTTTTGAGATATTGCAGCAGTTCATCATCTATGCGGTCTAAGTCAAACTTATAGTTCACATACTCATGGGTATCCGCCATACGACCCACGCGGTCGGACATTTTAACTAAGCGATAACGGTTTTTGACAAAGTCTCGCGTGATTTTTTTACTTTCGGCAAATTCGTCTTTGATGACTTTAAACACAATGCCATAGCTAGGTAGGTGAAATACAGTCATTACTAGACCTTTGATCCCTGGGGCTAACTCAAACTTATCTTGTGTCGATGCCAAATGTTCCAGGTAATTGCGATAAAATTCCGTTTTGCCATGCTTATAAAAGCCCAAAGACATATACAGTTCGAATTGTTTTTTATTGGGCAAAAGCTCAGCTAAGAATGCAACCAGTTCGGCGGGGTACTGAGTGTCCGCATTAAAATAAGAACGTGCAAAGCCAAAGATCACGGATAAATCACGACGGTCTGTTAATAAGGCATCGACAAAAATTTCGCGATCTTTGTTGATCCGCAGCGCAATGACAAATGGCAGAGTTTGCTTGGGCAAACACATGCGACCAATCAAATACGCCGCTTTACCGCGATAAAATACCGGCTTGAGCATTTCCATCGTATGGACAGAAGCCAATTCTTCAGTGGTTAATACTTCACGTAGACCGCGCTCTAGGTTGGCCAAATCTCGTTCTTTTTCGGCGAAGGGGACATTAAATTTGTAAATGCGAAAAAGTTCTTCGTACATTTCACTGACGGTACAATTCACATCAAAACTGTTAATGACCTTCATTCGATCAGGTCCAGGCAGATAACAGCGAGTGGGCGTGATGAACATGTATTCATCGTCGATTTTTTGGTGTTTAAAAATACGGCCAATGACTGAATTATAATAGGTTTCTGCTAGTTCGAATTGTGGGTGGGTGGCGAGCAGTTTGGCATAGTTTTGTTTCATCAACATCCAAAACTCATTGCCTTCTGCATGAGGTTGGAGATGCTGATAGATTTCAGTAACAACTTCATTGAGACTTTGCTCATAGATGGTAATGCGCTCTTTTATCGCTTGTTGAGAAGCCGCCCATTGGCGCTGTTCAAAGCGCTCTTGTGCTCCTTTGGTAATGCGAGAATACCAGCGATAACTTTTATCGAAACCACTTAATATTTGGTAGGCTATTTTTTGTGCGCGATCCATGAGTTAACCTGTCAAAACAATCTAGAGCTAGTGTGATATAAGTTATGCTTATATACATTAATACAATAGTCTCAAAAGATTGCCAACTTGAGTTAACTCAGATAATCTTAAAATCGTATAAAAACATTGACTTTTAGACGTCTATACGGATAATCACCTCATGAAAATAATACTAACAAGCACCACCGACATGATGATTATTACCACCCCAAGTGGGGCGGACGTTGGTTAGTGCACGACACAAATCTACTGAAGCCCGCATCCACTGCGGGCTTTTTCGTTTTTAAGCGTTATGTTTTAGCGTGATGGAAGGACAAAGTTCGACATACTGGGGAAAATAGGAGCATACATGAAAGTTTTAAAATTTGGCGGTTCGTCGCTAGCTGATGCAGAGCGTTACTTAGGCGTCGCCAAAATCGTCACAGAATATCATAGCGACACCGGTGCCGCGGCAGTGCTATCTGCACCGAAGGGCGTGACTAATGCGCTTTCATTATTGATTGAGCAAGCCTCATCAGGACAGGATTTTTCTGAGTTATACGCCAAGCTCAACATGACCTTAAATGGCATTGCCCAAGAATTGGGTAAGCATGAAGCAAATTTCCCACTTACTCAGTTAACAAATTTTATTCAAACCATTCTTGCGACACTAGATGAAAAACTGCGTGGTATGCAACTGCTCGGTTGTGCCCCAGATAATACCGCTGCCGAGTTACTCTCCATGGGGGAGTATGTATCGGTAAATATTTTACAGTCGATTTTTGCCGCTCGAGGCATCAATGCGCAAATCGTGGATCCAGCCGAAAAAGTCCTAGCTTATGGTCCTTTTCTTGATGCGTTAGCGAATGTGGCTGAGTCCAAAGCACGTTTTGCTGATGTTGATAATTCAGGTAAAACCTTGTTAATCATGCCTGGGTTTGTCGCTGTGAATGAAGACGGTGAAAAAGTCACGTTAGGCCGAAATGGTTCAGATTATTCAGCAGCTATCTTAGCTGCGTGTATTGATGCTGAAGTCTGTGAGATTTGGACGGATGTAGACGGTGTGTATAACGCCGACCCACGACAAGTCGAAAATGCCGTGTTAATGGACAAACTCACCTACGAAGAAGCAATGGAGTTATCCTATTTTGGTGCCAAAGTGCTTCATCCAAAAACCATTGGCCCGATTGCCCAGCATCATATTCCGTGTCTCATTAAAAACACGCTGAATCCTTCTGCACCTGGTACGTTGATTTCGAACGAAAAAAGCGAAAAGTGGACCAACGTCAAAGGTATTTCTCACCTAGACGATGTCGTGATGCTCAATATTGCCGGTCCGGGAATGAAAGGCATGGTCGGTATGGCCACGCGTATTTTTGATTCGATGGCGAGAGGTAACATCTCTATCACGTTAATTACCCAGTCGTCGTCTGAATACAGTATTAGCTTTTGTATCGCGCAAAAAGACCAAAGTCAAGCCTTGGATATTTTGCACGATGAATTTGCCCTTGAATTACATAACAAGCTACTAGAGCCAATTGATGTCAAAGAAGATTTGGCGATTGTGACTCTGGTTGGTGATGGCATGAAGCGCAGTAAAGGCATGGCAGCTCGATTCTTTCAAGCTTTAGCGCAAGCGCGTATTAATAATATCGCCATTGCGCAAGGCTCATCTGAACGCTCAATCTCAACGGTCATTGATGCCGATAAAGCCCAAAAAGCCATCAAAGTCGTGCATCAGAACTTCTTTGGTCGTCAGCATTTTATCGATGTGTTCCTCATCGGATGTGGCACCGTTGGTGCCGAATTAGTGCGTCAGATGGCGAAGCAACAAGCGGCACTTGCCGAAAAATCGATTCGCTTGCGTGTTTATGGCATTGCCAATTCCAAGCAGATTTTATTTGATAATAACGGCATTGATATCGCGGATGAAACGGCATGGCGCGATGCTCTCACTAGTCGTGGTGTGCATTATGGCCTCAAAGAGCTAAAGCAATTTGTGGTGGAGAACAGCTTAACCAATCCTGTCTTTGTCGATTGTACCTCTGCACAATCGGTAGCCGATCAATATGTGGATATACTCGAAGCGGGTTTCCACGTGGTGACTCCGAACAAAAAAGCGAACACTGGCTCTACCCAATATTACGCCGAAATCAAAGCGGCCACGATGACGCAAAAACGTCAGTACTTATATGAAACTACCGTTGGTGCAGGCTTACCTGTCATTGATAATTTGCAAAAATTGTTCAACGCTGGCGACGAGTTAGAAAGCTTTGAAGGGATCCTGTCAGGTTCATTGTCCTATGTATTTGGCAAATTGGAAGAAGGGTTGAGTTTGTCAGCAGCCACAGCCGTCGCCAAAGAAAACGGCTTCACTGAACCAGACCCTCGTGATGATTTGAGTGGGATGGATGTGGCACGTAAACTTTTGATTATGGCCCGTGAGGCGGGTTTAACGCTGGAGTTAACTGATATTGATATCGAATCGGTATTACCACCAGAATTTGATGCCAGTGGTGATATTGATACATTTATGGCTAATTTACCCAAAGCAGACGGTCACTATGCGGATTTGGTAAGCCGAGCACAGAGTGAAGACAAAGTATTGCGCTATGTGGGAAGCATTAGCAAAGACGGTAAGTGTGCTGTGAAGATCCAAGCTGTATCCCAAGACCATCCCTTGGCCGCCATTAAAGATGGCGAAAATGCCCTCGCTATTCGTTCCGCATACTACAGCCCAATTCCTTATGTCATTCGTGGGTATGGTGCGGGTGCTACTGTAACCGCTGCGGGTGTGTTTGCTGATATCTTACGTACCCAAGCCTGGAAACAAGAACTATGAGTTCACTATCATGAAAATAACTGCTTACGCGCCTGCGTCGATAGGTAATGTCAGTGTGGGTTTTGATGTGCTAGGTGCAGCTTTAGCACCTATTGACGGCACGTTACTGGGCGATAAAGTTTCCGTTGAGCCAGCGCCAGAATATGCTTTGACGTTGTCTGGACACTTCGCCGATCGTTTACCGTCGGGTACCGACAACAATATTGTGACTCAGTGTTATCACTTTTTTCACGAGCAAATGCAACAGCGTGACTTATCGACGCAACCGTTATCTTTGCATCTTGATAAGACGTTGCCGATTGGCAGTGGATTAGGTTCTTCAGCGAGCTCAATCGTCGCTGCGTTTTATGCCTTGAATGCGTTTTATGATAAGCCTTTTGATGACAATGAGTTATTGTTTATGATGGGAGAATGCGAAGGGCAAATCAGTGGTGCAGTGCATTACGATAATGTTGCCCCTGCCTTGTTTGGTGGTATGACGCTCATGACGGGGCTAGATAATCCGATTTGTGAACTCGTTCCAACGTTCAAGGATTGGTATTGGGTGTCGTGTTATAGCGGCATCAGTGTCTCGACTTCTGCTGCGCGAAAACTGATGCCAACACAGTGGGATACGGCAACCACTTTGACCTTTGGCCGTCAACTTGCGGTGTTTATTCATGCCTCTCATACACAGAATGCGCAATTAGCAGCAAGTGTTTTCCATGACGTTTTGGCAGAACCCTACCGCAAGTCATTGTTGCCCCATTTCGATGAAAGTCGTGCCTATGCCATGGCACAAGGCGCCTTGGGTTTTGGTATATCAGGCTCAGGTCCAACCGTATTCGCAGCTTGCGATAATTTGCAAAGTGCTCAGGCCATTGCAACCTATCTACAAGACAACTATATTCAAAATGACGATGGTTTTTGTCATATATGCCGCATCGACGATGTCGGCACACGCACACTATAAGTAAGGTACCTTCGATGCATTTAGTCAATTTAAAAGACGCGACTCAACAAGTTAATTTTCAGCAAGCCGTGATGACTGGATTAGGCCGGAATCAAGGTTTGTTTTTTGTCGAACACATTTCACCGCTAGATGATCTAGACGCCTTGCTATCCTTATCTTTACAAGAGCGCTCTAAGGTGATTTTGCAGCATTTGTTGGGGGATGAGTTTACCAGCTCTGAAGTTTCAGAATTGGTCGATAACGCGTTTAACTTTCCAGCACCTGTGGCTAAAGTTGATGATAGCACTTATTGCTTAGAGTTATTTCACGGACCAACATTAGCGTTTAAAGATTTTGGTGGCCGTTTTATGGCGCAGTGTTTGGCCAAAATAGCCCAAGGTGCTCCAGTGACCATTCTTACCGCGACATCAGGCGATACCGGTGCTGCTGTGGCGCATGCCTTCCATGGTCTAGAGAATGTCAATGTGGTTATCTTGTTCCCTAAGGGCAAAATCAGTCCGTTACAAGAAAAGCTATTCACAACGTTAGGTGGTAATATTCATACGGTTGCTATTGATGGCGACTTTGATGCGTGCCAGGCCATCGTTAAGCAAGCATTTGAAGATCAACAAATGCGGGACGAGTTGCACTTGAACTCAGCAAACTCTATCAATATTTCTCGCCTTCTGGCCCAGGTTTGTTATTACTTTGAGGCGTTTGCCCAACTACCTGCTGAAAAGCGTGATGAGCTGGTTGTGGCTGTCCCCAGTGGTAACTTTGGCAACTTGACCGCTGGCATGATTGCTAAAGCGTTGGGTCTACCAATCAAACGCTTTGTCGCGGCAACGAATTTGAATGATACGGTACCGCGTTATTTACAAAATGGTGAGTGGGCACCGAAGCAAACGGTTGCCACGATTTCGAACGCGATGGACGTGGCTCAACCTAACAACTGGCCGCGCATTGAAGCGATGTTCGAAAAAGGAATTTTGGCAAAAGATTGCCTAACGGGTGTCGCCGTTGATGAAGATTACACTCAAGTGGCCATGAAACAATTACAAAGCTTAGGCTATACCAGTGAGCCACATGCAGCGGTAGCCTATCGTGCACTGTGTAACACACTGGCAGAGAGTGAAATTGGTTTATTTTTAGGGACCGCACATCCGGCAAAGTTCAAAGAATCAGTCGAAAACATTCTGGGTGAGCCTCTAGCATTGCCAAAGGCTTTAATGGATGTAGCAGGTAAACCCTCATTAGCAGTGGATAAACCGGCAGATTATGCTTTAATTAAACAACACATGTTTGAGTTATTAGCTTAACAAAGAAGGTCTTATGACACCCAGCTGGTCGGCTTTTTTAGATACCCAGCAAGGATTGCCATATTACAAGGAGTTACAACAGGCATTGGCTCAGCGTCGCGCCTCTGGTGAGATAGTGTATCCACCGGAGAGTGACGTGTTGAAAGCGTTCAAGATGACTGAGCTTTCCGACACTAAAGTGGTCATCCTCGGCCAAGACCCTTATCATGGGCCGCATCAAGCACATGGCTTGGCGTTTTCGGTTGCCAGAGATATCAATATTCCTCCCTCGTTACGCAATATTTTCAAAGAGCTCGATCACGAATTCCCTGAGTATCAAATACCCATGCATGGCGATTTGAGTCATTGGGCAAAGCAAGGGGTCTTATTACTTAATACGGTATTGACAGTCGCTGAAGGTGAACCGAATTCACATAGTGGGTTAGGGTGGCAGAATTTAACGCATGCTGCAGTGAGGTATGTGAGTGATTATGTCGATAATGTTGTGTTTATGCTATGGGGAGCCCATGCACAAAAACTGTCCATACTGATTGACAACCGGAAACACTGTGTGTTGAAAGCACCGCATCCAAGTCCATTGTCTGCACATCGCGGATTTTTTGGATGTCGTCATTTTATCATGGCGAACCAATGGCTCAGCAAAAAGGGTAAGCCTTTAATCGAGTGGTAAGTTCACTACTTACTATGATGATTCTTCTTCGTCTAAATCAAAGTTATAATTATATTTATCAAGCTCTCTTTCAAGTTCGCGTTCAGCTTTTAACGCTTCAATTTCTCGCCATTTGCGTTTGATGCGTTTACTGCGACGACGAGAGGGAGGGGAGTCGCTATCGAGGGTGTATTGTTCTTCTAGTACACTGGTATCCATGTGCAATGCTTCCCTATCAAAATAATGCTGTCTATCCATTTTTATCTGCTCCAAAGAAGAAACCATAAGGCATATAAATTACCTGTAAGTAAATTAATCCCTGTATGTGACAGATTCATTACGCGCATGTGAAATTACTCACATAATTTGATTATATAGTGAACAAGCATGAATAGTAGGAAAATAATTTAGAATATTTTGCACTATTGACTACGATTAATAGGATAAAAAAAACCGTGTGAGATAAGTACACACGGTTTTTTTATTTGGTATCAATGAAGGTTTTACTCTAGAGTTGTGCATCGCGATAGCGATTGACTAAGTCTTGTGTAGAGCTGTCAAGCTGAGCATTTGAGGTACCTTGCAGTGCGTCCAACACTTGATTGCCTAATACTTTGCCCAGTTCAACACCCCATTGGTCAAAGCTGTTTAAGCCCCATATAGCACCTTGTACAAACACTTTATGTTCATATAAAGCAACCAGCGAGCCAAGATTAAAGGGTGACAATTCATCACACAATAAGGTGTTGGACGGTTTATTGCCAGGCATGACTTTGTGAGCCGCAATGACCTCGCGATCGGGCATGTCCTCAGGTAAATCAGCGTAACATTCATCGAATGTTTTGCCCTGCATTACCGTAATAATTTCCTGTTAAATCTCCGACATCGGTTGAATTTGCATCAGAAGAGAAGGGAAATTTTTCAATGGCATTTGTATTTGGAGGAACAAGACCACCAGAAGTATATCCATTAGCAGTTGAAGATTGCCCTGCCATGTAGTATCTATTAGATAACAAATCACCAACGTCAGTAGCATTACCGTCTGAAGCGAATGGGAATTTGTCAATGACGTTCGTCGTTGGGATTCCACCAGAATTATAACCACTAACGTCTGACGAACTTCCTGCCATACCTTTTCTTGCTACTGTTAAATCTCCAACGTCAGAAGCATTAGCGTCCGATGAAAATGGGAATTTGTCTATTTTATTTTGATTTGCACCTGGCAGCGTCTGCCCTCCAGAAACATACCCATCATTTTCTGATGACTGACCTGCTACCAATCCTGAACCATTGGTGGGAGGTGACGTGTTTGACAAATTTCCTACAGTAGTAGCATCACCATCAGAGGCGAATGAAAATTTCTGATTAAGGTTAGAAACAACGGGAGAACCACTAGGAAGTACTCTAATACCACCAGAAACATAACCATGAGTCATAGACGATTGTCCTGCCGTAGCATACCTCGTGCCCGTGCCAGCTGGTAGATTTCCTACATCAGTAGCATTACCGTCTGAAGAGAAATTAAAGTCTGCACCATTAGACGTAGTCTATCCAGATGGAATGACCGCATTACAGTATGCACATAAATTGGCGGCCGAAGCAAATGGAAGAAATAGTAGTTAAAGTAAAAGATAACGCTTTTATCTATGTTGATTGTGACGATAAAGGTGTTATA